>RPRB01000045.1 GCA_003818285.1 Myxococcaceae bacterium | reverse complement strand
TGCAGGGTCGTCCTTCCAAAAACTGCTTCCGCTCGCCCGGGCCTCTGCCCCGGAACCTGTCCGGAGCGCTCGCGTCCGGTCGAGGGAAACCGCTCAAAGTGTAACGCGTCTCGCGCCGTTGTCTAGGTCAGGGGCCCAGTCAGGCTAGGCGGCTGGGCGCCCTTCCTCGGCGGGGTGTGCCGAGGGAGAAGGCGGGGCCTTGTCCGCGTCTCTGATGTCCGTGGCGACGAGGTCAATCAGCTCCGTCGCCACTGCAATCACCTGGGTCGGGGTGTAACCGCTCGAACGCAGCTGATTGAAGAACGTCCGAGCGAGGATCTTGGTGGCCTTCGCGTCCGTGCTCACGGGCGAAGCAGGGCTGCCACACCCGTGCCACCACCTTTTACCATTACAAGCCCCTGAAAAGAGGTGACCTGGCCTTCGGAGGGGGGCTCCTGGGGTGCGAAGGACTCTGCGCACTGCCAACCGGGTGCGCCGCACCCCGGAGGATTGCTTCCACCCACCTTGGCCTCTAACACCTCGGGCTTGCCGTACCGGATTCACAACGTTCCGCTCTGGGTCGGGGAGCCCGAGCCGCTGCTTCGCCGCCGCGCCGCCGAGTCGCTCGGCGTTCGCCCGGATGACCTCGGGACCGTCCGCATCGTCCGCTCGGTCCTCGACGCGCGGAAGAAGGGCTCTCCCCGATACATCCACACCGTCGAGGTGACCTTCGCCGAGGGCCGGGCGCCGCGGCAGCTCCCGCCCGGGGTGACCGAGACCGAGCCGCTTCCGGAGCCTCCCCGAAGGGTCCGCGCTCCGGAGCGCCGCCCGATCATCGTGGGGACCGGGCCCGCGGGCCTCTTCTGCGCGCTCGGGCTCCTCGAGCGGGGCGTTCCGTCCGTCCTCCTCGAGCGCGGCCGCGAGGTGGTGCAGCGAAGGAAGGACGTCGCCCGCCTGATGCGGGACGGAAGCCTCGACCCGGAGAGCAACATGAACTTCGGCGAGGGCGGCGCCGGGGCCTACACCGACGGGAAGCTCAGCACCCGCATCAACCATCCGCTGGTCCGGAAGGTCATCGAGACCTTTGCCCGCTACGGCGCGCCGGAGCGCATCCTGGTCGACGGCAAGCCCCACATCGGATCGGACCTCCTCCCTTTCGCGGTGGCCCGCCTCCGCGAGGAGCTGCTCGCCGGCGGCTGCGAGGTCCGCTTCGAGGCCCGGGTCGAGGACGTGCTCTCCAGCGAGGGTCGCGCCGCGGGCGTGCTGCTCCATGACGGAACACGGCTCGACTCCGACCGGGTGGTGCTCGCCCCGGGGAACAGCGCCCGCGAGCTCTTCGAGCGCTTCGCCGTCGACGGCCGGGTGGCGATCGAGGCCAAGCCCTTCGCCATCGGCTTCCGGGCCGAGCACCCCCAGGGCCTCATCGACGCCATCCAGTACGGCGCGGCCGCGCAGCATCCCGAGCTGCCGCCCGCGGACTACAAGCTCGCCGAGAACTTCGAAACCGGGGGCGAGATGCGCGGGGTGTACTCGTTCTGCATGTGCCCCGGCGGCATCGTGGTGCCCACCCCGACCGAGGACGGCCTGCAGTGCACCAACGGCATGAGCAACAGCCGCCGCAACGCCCGGTACGCGAACGCGGGCATCGTGGTCTCGGTCTCGCCGGCGGACTTCGCCCGGGCCGGCTTTCGCGGTCCGCTCGCAGGGCTGGAGTTCCAGCGCCACTGGGAGGGCGAGGCGTACCGGCTCGGCGGAGGCCGGTTCCTCGCCCCGGCGCAGACCATCCCCGACTATCTCGCCAGCCGGAAGGGCACGCCGCCCGGCGGGACCAGCTACCGGCCGGGCCTCATCCACGCCGACCTCAACGCGCTCTTCCCCCCCGAGCTGACGGCGGCGCTCAAGGCCGCAATGCGCCGCTTCGATCAGAAGATGCGGGGCTTCGTCAGCGCGGAGGGCAAGCTCCTCGGCATCGAGAGCCGGACCAGCTCGCCGGTGCGGCTGCCCCGCGACGAGTCGCTCCAGTCGGTCTCGGTCCGGGGCCTCTACCCCTCCGGGGAGGGATGCGGGTATGCCGGGGGAATCGTGAGCTCCGCCATCGACGGGTTGCGCATCGCCGAGCAGATCGCCACGGAGCTCGCATGAAGTACCGGGTGCGCACCCCCGAGGGGGAGATGGAGTTCGCCTCGCTGTACGAGATCTCCAACGCCCTGCGGAACGGGCTCGTCGACGGCGAGGACGAGGTGCTCGCCCCCGGGCAGACCACCTGGGTGCGGGTCGACGAGCACTCGGCCCTGAAGACGCACGTGCGACCCCGGGCGGGGGCGCGGCCGGGCAGCGTCCTCGGTGGGCTCGAGCTCGGCGCCACCCTCGCCTCGGCCCTGGTGGCGGTCACCGGCATCGTCTCCGGCTGGAGCTACTGGGTGGTGGGTACCGCGCTCGTGGTGGCGGTCTGGCTGTCGACCCGGCTCGCACTCCGCGCGGCGCGGGTCCGCGCGTCGAACCGGATAGACTCCCGGCGTCGATGAGCCGCCGTCTCCTGCGGGCGCTGGTCCTCCCGCTCGTCCTGCATGCCGCCACCGCACGGGCGGACGATGTGTACGTGTGGACCGACGCCTCGGGCGAGAGCCACTACACCAACGACCTGGCGAGCATCCCGGACAAGGCCCGGCGCACGGTGCGCAAGCTGGAGGCGAACCCGGACGTCGTTGCCCCGAGGAGCGCGATTCCGGGCGTGGAGCCGGAGAAGACCGCGGCCAAGGCCGACCCCGAGCCGCAGGAGAAGAAGCCCGCCTCGGAGCAGCCGCCGCCCCCGCAACCCATCGAGGAGAGCATCGAGGCTCCGCGAGACGACGAGAAGGTCAGCGAGGAGCAGTGGCGAACGATGTTCAAGAAGGCCAACGAGCGGGTGCGGCGCGCCGAGCGCAAGGCGCAGCGGACCCGCGAGGCGCTGGCCAAGCTTCCCGGCCAGGACCTCACCTCCTACGACTACGCGGGGAACGTGGTGGTGGACAGCCGCTACCAGTCCCTCAAGGTCCAGCTCGAGGAGGACGATCACCAGCTGACCACCGCACGCGAGGAGCTGCACGACCTCGAGCGGGCGGCGGCGCGCGAGGCCATCCCCCTCGAGTGGCGTCGGTAACCGGCCCTTACACCCAGAGCCCCCGTGGCGGGCGGGTGGTCCAGTCGCGCCGGGGGCGGGGCGCCTCGGCCCTTCTCAAGAGGACGCACAGTCCCATGCCGACCACGAACCCGCCGATGTGCGCCCACCAGGCGACTCCCGCGGCCGCCTCGGCCGCTGTCGGGCTCAAGGAGGCGGTTCCGTTCATCAGCTGGGTGAGAAACCAGAGCCCGAGGAACACCACCGCGGGCAGGTCCACGATGAAGATGATGACCAGCGTCCGGACCCGCGCGGAGGGATAGAGGACCAGGTACGCCCCGAGCACGCCGGCGATGGCACCCGACGCGCCGATGGCCGGAACGCTCGACCCCGGAACCACCAGTCCCTGGACCAGCATCGAGCACGCGCCGCACAGGAGGTAGAAGACGACGAAGCGCAGGTGGCCGAGGCGGTCCTCGACGTTGTCGCCGAAGACGCCGAGGAACCACATGTTGCCGATGATGTGGAGCCAGCCACCGTGCAGGAAGTTCGCGGTGAGGAGCGGCAGGAACCGCCAGGGGTCGAGCGTGGCTCCGCCCGCCTGCTCCCAGCCGAAGAACCGTCGTGGCACGAACCCGAGCACCTCGATCGCCGCGTCGAGCTGACCGGAGGCGCCGAGGCTCAGCTCCCAGAGGAACGCCAGGACGTTGATGACGATGATCGCCACCACCATCGCGGGCCAGGTCGCGGGTCGTGGGCTGTCTCGGAGGGGGAGGATCAACCTGGCGACTCTCCTAACTCGTCGGACCCCCCGAACGCACGGGTCTGGTAGGGTCCGCCGTCCCGTGACTCCGACCGACGTTCACTCCAGCGAGACAGCTCCCGCCGACGAGGTGGTGCGCAAGGTGTACGTGCGCGACCTGCGCGACAAGCAACCGGTGCACACCGTGTTCAAGATTACCCGGAAAGCGCGCGCCACCGCGCGGAGCGGGAAGGTCTTCCTGGTCGTGGGCCTCGGTGACCGGACCGGCGAGGTGGACGCTCGCGTCTTCGAGCAGGTGGACGCGATCGAGCCCACCTTCCAGGCCGGGGACCTGGTACTGGTGCGCGGGCACGTCACGCAATTCCAGGGCAAGCCGCAGGTTCTCCTCGAGCAGGTGGACCGGCTGGACCCCGAGCCGATCGATCCAGCGGAGTTCGAGGTGCCGCCCCCACCTCCGCCCGCGCCCGCCACCGCGTCTCCGAGCGCACCGGTCCAGCCCCGGCCGACCCACGAGGCACCGCGGCCGACGCCGGACGGGGCTCGCGCGGTCGCGCAGATGCGCGAGCTGGTGGAGCGGGTGGCCGATCCGCACGTCAAGGCCCTGCTCCTCGCGTTCCTCGACGATCCGGTCGTCGCCCAGCGCCTTCCGCTGGCGCCGGCGGCGAAGGGCATCCACCACGCTCACCGCGGGGGTCTGGCCGAGCACATCCTTTCCGTGATGCGCCTGGGCCAGCGGGTGGCGGACCACTACCCGATGCTGGACCGGGATCTGGTCACTGCCGGCGCGCTCCTCCACGACATCGGGAAACTTCAAGAATTGGCCTGGGAGGGAGGCAACACCCGCTACACCGACGAGGGCCGGCTGGTGGGGCACATCGTGATGACCGCGCAGGCCATTCGCGACAAGGCGGCCCGCATCCCGGGCTTCCCGCCGCTGCTCGAGGCGCACATCACCCACGGCGTTCTCGCGCACCACGGGCAGCTCGAGTACGGCTCACCCAAGCTGCCGATGACGCTCGAGGCGTATGTGGTGCACGCCATCGACTCGCTCGACTCGCGCATCGACAGCTGGCTGGACCTGATGGCGCACGACCCGGGCGAGACCTGGACCGAGCAGACCAAGCTCTACGAGCGCCACCTCTGGAAGGGACCGGCGCCCACCGCCCGCGGACGCTCCCCGGTGGAGGGACGCGGGCGGCGGCCCGAGAAGCGGAAGCGCCAGCGAGAGCGCGGCGGCCCCCCCGCTCCGACGCCATCGTCCTCCCCTGGCGCGCCGAAGCTCAGCTTCAAGCCGCTGGAAGCGCTCACCGGGGACACGGCGCCGTCCCCCGCCCCGGCCGCCCCGTCCGAGTCGGAGGAGACCCCGGTGTCCGACCGACCTCCGGACGGGTGAGCAGGGTCAGAAGCACCGCAATTCTTCTCCCGGGCTGGATCCGGCAGAATCTTTGACCCTCAGGGATTGGGATGAGCCCGAAGCTCGGAGATCGCCTCGTCGCCGCCGGTCTGGTCACGCGCGAGGCCGTGGACCAGGCGCTGGAGCAACAGCGTCTCACGGGGCATCGCCTCGGCGACTCGCTCGTGGAGATGGGCCTGCTCGGCGAGGCCGTGCTGCTCCGGTTTCTCGCGTCCGAGCTGAAGACCCGCTACGTCCCCGCGGAGAAGCTCGCCCGCGCGCAGATCCCGAGCGATCTGCTCGACCGCGTCCCGGTCCGCCTCGCGGAGGCGCACCAGCTCCTGCCGCTGGCGGTCGACGACGAGCGGCGCATCCTCTCCATCGTCGCCGCCGAGCCGCAGAACGAGAAGATGCTCCGGGACGTGGCGAGCATCGCCGACGTCGACGAGGTCTACGCCTACATCGCGCTCCGGAGCGTGGTCCGGGCCGGGATCCAGAAGCACTACTACGCCGACAACACTGCGTTCGCGTCGCTGTCGTCCGGACCGCGCGCAACACGGGCGGACCTGGCGGGCATCGCCGCCGCGTACGAGTCGGCGGGAAGCAGCAAGCAGGCGCCGCCGGTCCCGCTCCGACTCCGGGGCGAGAGCAGTCAGGCCCGCACGCCGGCTGCCCGGACCAGCCGACCCACCACCGGCGAGAGCGGCCTCGTCGCCGGGCGCGGAGCGGTGGACCACAGCGACTACGTCGAGACGCTCCGGGTGCTGGTGGACCAGCTGGAGCGGAGCCGGGCCGAGATGCGGGGCCACTCGGCTCAGCTCGCCCGTCAGGCCTCGCTGGTGGCGATGCGCCTGGCGCTCCCGAGCCGCGAGGTGACCTGCGTCGCGCTCGCGGCGTTCCTCCACGACCTGGGAAAGGGGGCCCTGCACCTGACCCTCGCCGGCACCGCCCGGAATCCGGAGTGGAAGGCCGAGGCGAAGAAGGTGGCGCTCGCGCCGGTGCACATGTTCGAGGCGGTGCACCTCCCCGCGCAGGTGGGCGCGACGCTGGCCCAGCTGTACGAGGCGTGGGACGGCTCCGGAACGCCCCAGGGCGCGCACGGGGAGGACATCGCCATCGGGGCGCGCATCCTCGCCGCGGTGGACAGCTGGCTGGACCTCACCCGGAACCCCGGAAACGCGTTCGGGCGGCTCTTCACCCGCGAGCAGGCGCTCAGCTACCTGGCGGAGCAGGCCGGGAAGCTGTTCGACCCCCGGGTGGTGGAGATGCTGGAGCTGCTCCACTCGGGTGAGCTGCTGCGGCGGCGGCTGGAGAGCGACGGGCGGCAGGTGCTGGTCGCCGAGCCCGATCCGGCGCGGCGAGACGCGGTGGTGCAGGCGCTCGGGCGGAAGGGGCTGGTGGTGCACGCCACCAGCACGCTGGAGAGCGCGCTCGACGCGGCGCCCGGGACGGACCTCTGGCTGTTCTCCTCCAGGCTCGGGGTGGCCGAGGTGGCGGACGCGGCCGTCGAGCTCCGCTCGGATCCACGGCTCGCCGGGACGCCGCTCCTGGTGACGGGGGAGGTGGACGACGCCGGCTCCGAGCGACTCTCCCAGTCCGGGATGAGCACGCTGCTCGGCCCAGGCGAGCCGCTCGAGGTCGCGGTCCAGGTCGTGGAAGCGCTGAACCAGCGCATCGAGCACGGGGCCCCGGCACGGGTGGTCCAGGGAACCGCAGACGAGCTTCCGCCGCGGGACGTGCTGCGAATCCTGGGGAGCGGCCGGAAATCGGGACGGCTCATGCTCCGCGCGGACGGAACCGAGGGGCAGCTGCAGTTCGAGCGAGGCCGGGTGGTGTGGGCCGGCGCCGGGCAGGTGCGAGGCGAGGAGGCGCTGACCCAGATCCTCCGGGCCAGGGCGACGGAGTTCGTCTACGACCCCGACGCGCTCCTGATGGAGCTGCCGCACCTGGACACGGACCTCGAGCTGGTGGTGCGGGCGCTCGAGCCGGCGTAGAGCCCGTCCCGGCCGGCACGGCGAGTCCCGCGCCGCGCCGCACCTCGAGTGCACCGCCCTCCCGCTCCCGGACGACCTCGGCCCAGAGGGTCTCGACGTCTTCTCCGTCCGCCTGGAGGCGGACCTTCACCTGCTTGCGCGGATCCGCTCGCCACATCCCGGCCCAGCGTACATCGGCCGTGGTTCACGCTTCCGGAAGCTGGAACCGGTACACCCGCGCGGCGTTGAGGCTCGTCGCCTCCGCGACCTCCTCGAGCGAGAGGCCCTTCAGCTCCGCCACCTTCCGCGCGGTCTCCACCACGTACGCCGGCTCGTTCTTCTTGCCGCGGTACGGAACCGGCGCGAGGTACGGCGAATCCGTCTCCACCAGGAGCCGTTCCAGCGGAGCGAATCGCACCGCCTCGGCCAGCGCCTCGGTCTTCTTGTAGGTCACCACCCCCGAGATGGAGAGGTCGAACCCGAGGTCGAGGTAGGTGCGCGCGGCCGGGAGATCGCCGGTGAAGCAGTGGATGACCCCCGGCGTCGGCTTCTCCGAGCGGAGGACGCCCGCGCACTCCGCGTGGGCATCGCGCACGTGCACCACCAGCGGCTTCCCGACCCTCACCGAGAGCGCGCACTGCCGCCGGAAGACCGTGTCCTGCACGGCCCGCGGCGAGCGGTCGTAATAGAAGTCGAGCCCCGCCTCGCCCACCGCGTGCACCTCGGGCAGGCGGCAAGTCTCCTCGAGGAACGTGAAGTCCCCCTCGGTCGCCCGGGCCGCCTCGTGGGGGTGAATCCCGAGCGTCGCCGTCAGCCGGTCTGGGTGGCGCCGGGCGACGTCGAGCGCGTGCCCGAAGTCCCCCGGCGCATGAAACTGGCCGACGACGACCGCGTGCACCACCCCGGCCGCTGCCATCCGGGAGAGCACGGCGGGAACGTCGGGGTACTCCCGCGGCTCGAGGTGACAGTGGCCATCCACCAGCCGCATCACTTCACCGGGCTTCCGGGCGGCAAGTCCCCCGGGTCGACCAGCTTCAGCGAGGCGCCCCCGGTTCCCGCGGCGAGCAGCATGCCCCGCGACTCGATGCCGCGGAGCGCTCGGGGCTTGAGGTTCGCGACGACCACCACCTTGCGGCCCACCAGCGCCTCGGGCCCGTAGGCCTCGGCGATGCCGGCGACGATGGTCCGCGGGCTCCCCTCGCCCAGGTCCACGGTGAGCTTGAGGAGCTTGTCCGCCTTGGGCACCCGAGCCGCTCCCAGCACCTGGCCAACCCGGAGATCCACCCGGGCGAAGGTCTCGATGTCGATCTCCTCGGCCGCGGCGTCGGCGGCCGTGGCGGCTCCGGGCGAGGGTGCCGCCGGGGCCGGCTTGCCGGAGGCGGCGGCGAGGCGTGCCAGCTCCTCCGGCGGCACGAGCCGGTTCACCTGCGCTTCCTCGAGCCGCGGAAGGAGCGGCGCCGGCGTGCCAAGCGCGCGGGCCCTGGGAAGCAGCGCTCGCCCCGCGCCCAGATCGGCGAAGGTCAGGGGCGGCGTCCCCAGCTGGACGAACAGCTTCTCCGTCACCGAGGGAACGATCGGGGCGAGGAACGTCGCCAGCAGCGCCACCACGTCCGAGACGTCGGAGAGGTCGGCGCGCGCCACCTCGGGCTCGGCCTTGACCTTCGCCCACGGTGCACGGGCCTGGAGGAACTGGTTCGCCGACTGGGACACCTCGACGATGGTCCGGACCACCGCGCGGAAGTCGAGCGCCTCGTACGCGGAGACGACCTCGGGGATCCGCGCCAGCGCCGCCTCGACCAGCGACTTCCCCGCCTCACCCGGCGCGGGCGCGAGCTTCCCGCCGAGCGGGCCGGTGAGCAGCGAGAGCGTCCGGTTCGCGAGGTTGCCGAAGTTGTTCACCAGCTCGCCGTTCACCCGCGCCCGGAACTCGGGCAGCGAGAGATCGAAGTCCTCGGGGCCGGGCCCGAGGTTCGCGGCGAAGAAGTAGCGGAGGTACGTCGGGTCGAACGCCTCGAGCGCGGTCCGGATGTTGATCATCGTTCCGCGCGCCTTCGACATCTTCTCGCCGTTCAACGTGAGGTGGCCGTGCACGTGCAGCTGCACGGGTCGCTTGAACCGCGCGACCTTCAGCACCGTGGGCCAGAACAGAGCGTGGAAGTAGACGATGTCCTTGCCGATGACGTGGTGGATCTCGGTGTCCGACTCCTCCGCCCAGAGGTCCATCGCCGAGCGCGCCCGCCCCGTGTCCTGTGCCCACTTCTCGGTCGCCGAGATGTAGCCGATGGGCGCGTCCAGCCAGACGTAGAAGAACTTGTCCTTCTCGCCGGGGATGGGGCAGCCGAAGTACGGGGCGTCGCGGCTGATGTCCCAATCTTGAAGGCCCTGGTCGAAGAAGGCCTGCAGCTGGTTCGCCACCGCGGGATGAAGGAACCTGCGGCTCCGCACCAGATCCTGCAGCCAGGCCTGGTGCCTGGAGAGGGCGAAGAAGAGGTGCTCGCTCTCCCGGGTGACCGGGGGCGTGCCGCAGAGCGCGCAGCGCGGGGAGATGAGCTCGTCCGGCCGGTAGGTCTTCCCGCAGACCTCGCAGGCGTCTCCGTACTGGTCCGGGCTCTTGCAGTTGGGACAGGTGCCCCGCACGAACCGGTCGGGGAGGAAGCGGCGGTCCACCTCGCAGTACGTCTGCCGCACCGGCCGCCGGAGGATGTCCCCCGCCTCCTTCAGCCGCGAGTAGATCAGCTCCGAGTAATGCTTGTTCTCGGGGCTGTTGGTGGAGTGGAAGGTGTCGAGCGAGATGCCGAGGTCCCGGAAATCGGCCCGGTGCTGCTCCCAGATGCCGGCGACGAACGCCTCCGGGCTCATTCCCTGCTTGGCCGCGCTCAGCTCGACGGGAGTGCCGTGCTGGTCGTCCGCGCAGACGAAGACCACGTCGTGCCCGGCCGAACGCAGGTAGCGAACGAACACGTCGCAGAGGACGTACTCCACCGCGTGCCCGAGGTGCAGCGGACCGTTGGCGTACGGGAGGGCGGGAGTGACGAGGTACTTCTTCTTCGCGGGCATCGAGGCGTGGTGTCCGGCGGCTTCAGCGACGGGCCGGGCACTCTAGCGGCTCGGGCCTGCCGCTGCACGGCTCCACCCGAGGAGCGCTCGCCTCACGGGCCTTCCGCATGGCCGGGGCTCGTCGCCCCTGGAGCCCGTCACCTCCGGCTCATCTGGCGACTCCGCGGGATCCGGACGCCCGAGGAAAACCCCGGACGACGCCATCACTGCGCGTCGTCCGGCTCTCCCCGAGGACCACCACCGAGCATCATCCGCTTCGCGCCGGGCATCCGGGCGATGGCGAGGGCCAGCTTCGCCTTCTTCTGCGGCGTCAACCCCTGCGACAGCTGCTGGAACAGCTTCTGATCGATCTGGTGCATCTGGGCGCGGAGGTCGATGATCTTCTGGATCGCCTGGTCCACCTGACCGTACGCCGTCGTGTCACCCTTGGCTGCCCGGCGGAGCACCTGCGCCAGGTCGAACATCTGCTGGCGCAGCGGCGCCCGCTGAGCGTCCCACTGGGCCACCGTCTGCCGCAGCTTCAGGGTGGCCGCGTCGTCCAGTTCCAGCGCCTCGGCGAGCTGGAGCGTGACCATCATCTGCGCCCGCTGGTCCATCTGCTCCCGGCGCTCCGCCGCGGCCGGGTCGTCGGCTTTCTTCGGGCCGGCAGCCTGGGCCGCACCCGCCAGCGACAGCATCCCGAGCACCATCCACGTCTTCATCGTCCTGCTCCTCGTCAGCCTAGCCATCCAGGTTCCCGAACAGCCCCGAGCCCTCGAGGGAGAGCGCGTCGTCCTCGAGCGAGACCTGGCCGTCGTCCCCGGTGTCGGAGGTCATCTCCGGGAAGAGCTCCTGCGAGTACGCGTCTTCAGGCAGGAGCTCGTCCCCCGCAGAGGCGGCCGCGGTCTCCAGCGGCGCGACCGGCCCCGCCTGGTGACGCGACGCGGGCCGCACCGAGACCGTCAGCACCGCCGCCGCGGCGGCCGCCATCAGCACCGCGGGCAGCTTCCAGGCGCCGCTCCGGGCCACCGGGCGCGGCCCCTCGCCGATCCGGCGGGACTGCAGCGCCTCCAGCTCCTGGATGCTGACCGGCGGCAGCTCCACCGCCGCCAGCACCGACTGGAGACCCGCCGCCTCCTCGCGGCACCTCGGGCACCCTGCCAGGTGGGCATCCAGTGCCCGTGCGTCCTCGGACGACAGCTCGCCCCGCCGGCGCTCGGAGAACAGCGCAGCCAGCCTCTCGCAGTCCGTGCTCATTCCTCCACCTCCCTGCCCAGCCGCTCCCGGAGCCGCCGGACCGCGTGATGGAAGTGAACCTTCGCGTTGTTCTCGGTGATGCCCAGGACCCGGGCCACGTCGGCGAAGGGCAGCTCACCGTCCACCCGGAGCGCGAACACCTCGCGCTGGCGGCGGGTGAGCGCGTCCAGCGCGGCGCGGACCAGCCGACGGCGCTGCTCCGCCTCGAGCCGCTCGGTCACCCCGGCGCTCTCCGCGGCCGGGAGGTCCAGCGCCTCCACCGGCTCGAGGCGCCAGCGGCGACCGTCTCGCGCGTGGTTCTTGCCCACGTTCACCGCCACCCGCAGCAGCCAGGCCCGGAAGGCGCCCTCCTCGGACAGTCGCATGCGGGGAAACACCCGTCCCGCCGCCGCGAAGGCGCGAAGGAAGGACTGCTGGACCAGGTCCGCGGACTCGTCGGGCGTGCGCGCGTACCGCCGGACCAGCGCGAGGACCAGCCGCTGATGTCGTTGCACCAGGGCGCCGAAGGCGGCCCGGTCCCCGTCCAGGTGCGCCCGGACCAGAGCCTCGTCGCTCGGCGTTCGCGGCCCCACCAGCGTCAGCTGCGGCGCCCGCCGGGGTCGTTCACTCTGGGTCATCGACAGCGCGAGCACATTGGGGCAGAACCCGGAGCCGCCTCAGGAGGTTAAGCCGGGCCTCGACCCGGAGGGCACACGGTCCACAACAGCCGCTCGAGCACCAGCTTCCCGGCTCCAGAGGACTTGAGGGCCACGTCGGCCTCGGCACAGGCGAGCAGGCTCCGGCGGAGGGCCGGGCGTCCGTACCGGGCCGCTGCCTGCATCCCCAGGAAGGCCGCCCAGGGGTGCGGCACGCGCTGGCCGTGCTGCTTCGCCTCGCGCTCCACGCCGGGGAAGATGCGGGACTTGAACTCCTCGAAGCTCCGTGGGGGTTGCCCGCGCCCGAGGTGGGTCATGCGCTCGTGCGACTCGATGAGGCCGCGCACCACGCTGGCCACGGCGCCGAGAATCATCAGCGGAGCGGCGCCATGCTCCAGCGCCTCGTCCACGTACCGGAGCGCCGCGGGAAGGTCCCGCTTCTGGAGCGCGTCCGACAGCTCGAGGAACTCCTCCTCGCGGACCCGGGCCACCACGGCCTCCACGTCCTCGCGGCGGATGACCGGTCCCTCGACGTAGGCCACGAGCTTCTCCAGTTCGGACCGGAGCAGCCGCATCTGCCCACCCAGCCGGTCGCGCAGCGCCTCCTCCGCGCCCGGACCGAGGCGCTTTCCGGTCCCCTCGAGGAAGCTCTTCGCGGCGCCGCTCAGGTCCAGGTCCCGCAGCCGGGCGCCCCCCAGCTTCCGCTCCAGCACCGCGCCCTGCTTCTGGGCAACCTTGAGGAGCGGATGCCGGCCGTCCACGTCGGTGGCGGCGAGGATCAGGGCGTGCCCGTCCGGAAGACCGCGCTCCAGCGCCTGGAGCAGCGACGAGACGTCGGACTCCGGGGCGGTCACCCCCTCTTCCCGGATGAAGGCCGCCATCTCCCGGAGCCAGTCCAGGTCGGCATCCGCCAGGGTGATGCCGAGCTCCTCGCGCCAGGCCTCGGGCGGAGGCGCCCCGGGCACGGACGGATCCACCTCCGCGGGGCCCCAGCCCGCCCGGGCGACCAGGGCCAGCAGCCGGCGGGCCGATTCCTTCCGCCGTCCTGCCTTCCACGCCTCCCGGACCTTCCCCAGCGCGTCCACCCGGCCCTTCTTCGGGGCGAGGAACTCGGGGTCGCGCACCAGGACCGCCTTGCGCCCGGGAAAGAGCGGCAGGGTCATCAGCTCGGCGGCGATCTCCCGCGGCGACGCCGTGTCCAGCACCGTGAAGCTCAGGCCCGCCGCGGCGTCGGGGACCAGCACGTGCGCGAGGGCCTCGGCGTCCCTCCGCACGAGGAACTCCTCGCCCCAGCACAGGTAGAGGGGCCGCACCTTCCCGGCCTTCACCTCGGCGAGCAGCGCCGCGAGCGGCTCGCTCATCCTTCCATCTCCAGCAGCATCCGCTCGAGCTGCAGCCGCGGCGAGGCGTTCCGCTGGCGGATGGCCACCAGCGCGTCGTCGAGCAGCCGGAACCGGCGGTGGAGCGCGTCGTCGTCGATGCCGGCGGCCACCCTCTCGGCGAGCGGGCGCAGCTCGGGGTGGAACAGGCTCTCGCCGCCGGCCCGCGTCACCGCCACGTCCCGCACCCACACGGTGAGGAGGGCCAGCGTCGCCTCCGCCTCCTCCCGGCTGCTCCCGGCCTCGTCGGCGAAGCGGAGCACCGTCCGCAGATCCGCCCCGGTCACCCCCTCGAAGCGCTCGATGCGCCCGCGCCGGTCGGCCAGGCGCTCCGCGTCCAGGGCCAGCGCCCGCTCCAGGCTGCCGTCCGCGAGAGAGGCCACCGCCTCGGCCACGTCCGGCGTCACCTCGAGCCGCCGCTGGACCTCGTCACGGACGAAGGCGTGGGGCAGCGGCCCGAAGGCCACCCGGACGCACCGGCTCCGGAGCGTGGGGAGCAGCCGGTCCGGCGCGGCGCTCACCAGGAGGAGCACCGTCTCCGGCGGCGGCTCCTCGAGCGTCTTGAGGAAGGCGTTCTGCGCCTGCGGATTCATCGCCTCGGCCGGGAGGAGCAGCACCACCTTCCGGGGAGCCTCCAGCGGGCGCAGGGCGAGCCTTTCCTGAAGGCGGCGCACCTGGTCCACGCGGATCTCCCGGGACGGCACGTGGTCGAAGTCGCTCCGGGCGGCGAGCTTGCGGCGGACCGCCTCCTCCTCCGACATCACCCAGAGGACGTCGGGATGGTGGAACCGGGACACCCGGGCGCAGGCCGGGCACTTCCCGCAGCCGGCCAGCGGCGCCACGGGGCAGACCAGCGCCTGGGCCATGCCCAGCGCGGCGAGCTCCTTCCCTACCCCGGAGGGCCCGGTCAGCAGCCACGCGTGGTGCACCGTTCCGTGCGCCAGGGACGCCTGGAGCACGTGGACGGCGCGGGGCTGTCCCTGGACGTCGCGGAGGGTCATCGGAGCCCTCCTCACATGCTCGGGGACTGGTGTCGCCGTCAACCTTGACGGCGCTCCCGAGCGACCCGCATCCTCCGCACCGCGCTTGGTGCTCCCCCTGCTCCAGAGCCATGGCCTGTTCGCCGCCTGCGCGGGCCTCCTGCTCGCGCTCATCGGGCTCCAGGCGCTGAGCGGCGATCCGCAGCTCAAGCGCGACCTCCGGGGCTCCGCCTCCCTGCTGGCGGGCTACCTCGTCCTGCGGACCGTGGACCTCCTCCGGGGCGCGCAGCTGTCGCCTGGGCTCCACCGCGTGCTCGAGCTGAGCTGGATGCTGGCGCTCACCTTCGGCTTCATCCGGCTGGGTGTCTCGCTCGTGCTCAAGGTGGCCCGGCTGCGGAGCCGGCCGACGCCGAAGATCCTCCGCGACGTGCTGGACGGCACGCTGTACCTGATCGCCACGCTGGTCATCGTCCAGCGCGAGTTCCGCATCGACTTCTCCAGCCTGCTCGCCGGGTCGGCCATCGTCTCGGTGGTCATCGGCCTGGCCCTCCAGGAGACGCTGGGGAACCTCTTCGCCGGCCTGGCCATCCAGCTCGAGCGACCGTTCCAGGTGGGCGACGTCGTCTCGGTGGGCAACGACATCTTCGGCCGCATCGTGCAGATCGGCTGGCGCGCCACCCGGGTGGAGAACAAGCGCCGGGAGGTCATCTCGATTCCCAACACCACCTTCAGCAAGCAAGGGGTGAAGAACTACTCCCGGGGGAACGAGCCGGTGGGCTTCGACACGTACGTCGAGCTCACCTACGACACCCCGCCCAACCGGGTGAAGGCGGTCATCCGGGAGACGCTGGCCGAGGTGCCTCTGGTCCTCGCCGAGCCCACGGCCCGCATCCGTACCTGGGCGTACGAGACGTCGGGCATCAAGTACCGCATCCGCTGCTACGTCGCCGACGTCGTGCGGACCAACTGGGCCCGGGACGAGATCCTCACCCGGCTCTGGTACCGCCTGCGCCGAGAGGGGATCGAGGTCCCCTTCCAGCAGCGGGTGGTGCACCTGCGCTTCCCGGAGCAGGACCGGCAGACGGAGTTCCCGGTCTCGGAACGGATCGCCCTCCTGGACGAGGTGGACCTCTTCCGGGTGCTCGGGCCGGGCGAGCGCGAGCGCGTGGCGCACGAGATGGTTCCCCGCCGCTTCGGCCACGGGGAGCGGATCATCGAGCAGGGAGCGCCCGGACAGACCTTCTACGTGGTCGCTTCGGGGACGGTCTCCTTCCCCCCCGCCGGTGGGGTGGAAGTGACCCGGCCCGGGCGGGGGCAGTACTTCGGCGAGATGTCGCTCCTGACCGGCGAGCCCCGCGCCGCGACGGTGGTCGCCACCGAGGACGCGGTGCTGTTCGAGCTCGACCGGCCGACCTTCGCCCAGCTCTTCGACGAGCAGCCGGCGCTGGCGGGTCTCCTCTCCGAGGCCCTGGCCCGCCGCCGGGGACAGCTCCGGGCGGTGGCCGAGGCGAACGGGAACGTGGTCGAGGTCCGGGAGGCGAACTGGATCCTCGGCCGGCTGCGGTCGATCTTCGGGCTCCGCGCCTGAGCCGGCGGCCAGTGGCCAAAGAGTCAATTGCACCCGGTTTGCATTGACGCTCGCCGAGCCAGCCCCCTACCGTCAGCGCCCTTCGCAGGAGGGGAAACCATGCGAGCACGAAGCGTTGTGGGGCTGCTGTGCTTCCTGACGGTCGGGTGTGGCGGGATGGCCGATCCGGACGTCGAGACCTCGTCGAGCGCGCTGAAAAAGCGCCCGGGCCGCGACCGGTGCGCGGTGCGTCCGCCGAGCGCTGCGGATCAGGAGGCGATCGAGCGCGACCTCTCCGCGAGCACAGCCCAGGCGAAGGCGACGGCGGGCGTCATCACCGTTCCGGTGCACTTCCACGTGGTGATCACCAGCGAGGGCGTGGGAGACGTCAGCTCACTCATCCCCGCGCAGATGGAGGTTCTGAACGCCGCGTACGCGAGCGCCGGCTTCCAGTTCCAGCTGGTGAGCCAGGAGGTGGTGACCAACGACGCCTGGTACTTCTCCGTCCTGGGTTCGGCCGAGGAGCAGGACATGAAGGCCTCGCTCCGGCAGGGCGGCGCGAACGCGCTCAACTTCTACACCACGGCCGGGGACATCTACCTGGGCTGGGCGACCTTCCCCAAGTGGTACCAGCCCTTGGGTTTCTACGACGGGGTGGTCGTCTGGTGGGCCTCGCTCCCCGGCACCGGCCTCAAGATCCCGGTGGATCCGGAGCTCGAGCCGGACGGGCTCATCGAGTACGACCTGGGCGACACGGGGACCCACGAGGTGGGCCACTGGCTCGGGCTGTACCATACGTTCGAGGGCGCCTGTAACAAGAACGGCGACCGCATCGACGACACCCCGGCGGAGTTCGAGCCGCAGTTTTTCTGCGTCGAGCGCGACAGCTGCACCGGCAAGAAGTTCCCCGGGTCCGACCCGATCCACAACTTCATGGACTACGTGGACGACGCCTGCATGGACCAGTTCACGGGTGACCAGCACGAGCGCATGCGGAAGCAGTGGGACATCTACCGCGCTCGCGGGTAGGCACGGTGCTCAGGCCAGGCGGGCGAGACCGCCCGCCGCGAGCTGCTCGCCCTCGACCACCCCACGCTCGGTGATCAGCGAGGTCACCAGCGCGGCCGGGGTGACGTCGAATGCAGGGTTGAACGCCGACGCGTCCGCGGCTGCCCAGCGGACGCCCCGGGCGCCGCGCACCTCCTCGGCCCCGCGCTGCTCGATGGGGATTGACTCCCCGGACGGACAGGCGAGGTCCACCGTCGACCAGGGCGCGACGGCGTGGAAGGGGACGCCGTGCGCCCGGGCGAGCACCGCCACCGTGTAGGTGCCGACCTTGTTCGCGACGTCGCCGTTTCTCGCGATCCGGTCGGCGCCGACGACGACTCGGTTCACCTTCCCCGCGCGGAACAGCGTGCCGTCCATGCCCTCGGTCACCAGCGTGTGGGGGATGCCCAGCCGGCGGAGCTCCCAGGCGGTGAGCCGCGCTCCCTGCAGCAGCGGCCGCGTCTCGTTCACCCACACGTGGATGCCGAGACCGCGGGCGTGTGCCCGGTGGATGACGCCCAGCGCGCTGCCGATGCCTGCGGTGGCCAGCGCCCCGGCGTTGCAGTGCGTGAGGAGCTGCTCCCCTGGACGCACCAGGGCGGCACCGAGCTCGCCCATTCGCTCGCACGCGGCGACGTCCTCGTCGTGGATCGCCTCGGCCTCGCGCACGAGGTCCGCGGCGCTCCCCCCGCGGTCGAGAACCGCGCGGAGCCGGTCCATCGCCCAGGCCAGGTTCACCGCCGTCGGGCGGGCCTCGCGGAGACGCCGGAGGGCGCGGTGGAGCGCAGGTCCGTCCGCACCGCGTTCGGCGAGGGAGGCGACGCTCAAGGCGGCGGCGACGCCGATGAGCGGGGCGCCGCGAACCGAGAGCCGCTGGATGTGACCGACCATGGCCTCGGGGTCGGTCGCGTCCAGCCAGACCTCTGCCTCGGGGAGGCGCGTCTGGTCGAGCAGCTCGAACCTCGCGCCACCGGCACGGAGCGCGACCCCCTCGATGCGCTTCACAGGAGCCTCGGCCCGATGCGGGCCCGGAGCGCCCTGAGCGCCTCCAGCTCCAGGGGTGGGAGCGTGGTCAGGCCTCCCAGCTCCTCGGCGGCCTTGAGGATGAGCGCGCTGTGCTCCACCCGCTCGATTCCGTTCACCGCCTCCTCCATCGACTCCCCCCAGGCGAGCGCTCCGTGGCGGGAGAGCAGAAGGAGCCGGTGCTCGGGGAGAAACGGCCCGAGCGCCGTCCCCATCTCCTCGGTGCCGGGCCGGGCGTAGGGCACGATGGGAACCCGCCCCGCGGCGAGGATCAGCTCGGGGAGCCCATCGGTCGGCAGCTCGGTCAATTCGGGCCTGGCCAGCGTCCAGGCGATGGCCGTGGGCGGGTGCGCGTGGACGACCACCCGGGCATCGGCGCAGGCCCGGTACACGGCGAGATGCATCGCCCGCTCCGTCGAGGGGTGCCCTTCGAGGACGCGGCCGTCCAGCGCGACGCGCGCCAGCGAGCCAGGGGGAAGCCGGGCCTTGTTCAGCCCCGCAGGCGTGATGAGCAGGCTGTCGTCCGGAAGGCGCACGCTGACGTTTCCGTCAGCGGCGGCGAGCAGCCCGCGCCCGTGGAGGTGGGCGCAGGCATCGCGGATCTCCTCGAAGTGGCGGTCGGACATCACTCCTGGGAGGACCGTGCCACGGCGCCGAGGGGAGGACAACGGCCCGGCGATCCCGTGTCAGCGCGCGATGACGGCGCAGGCGATGCGGTCGCCGGAGTCCCCGGCCGGCTGGCTCGCGTAGTCGTCGGCCCGGGCGTGGACGACGAGCGCCGTCCCGTCGGCGTCGAGGACCGCTGCCGGCCCGCTTCCGAGGGAGAGGCCAGGGGCGAAGAGCTCGAAGTCGAGCTTCCCCGAGGCGGGGACCACCAGGTTCGGCAGGTCCCCCGCGTGCGGCCCGGCCGGGCTGAGCATGCCGTGGGCCTTCTGCGAGGGGTTGAAGTGCGCCCCGGCGCTGGTGAAGGGAGCCTCGCACTTGCCGGTCTCGTGGAAGTGGATGGCGTGCGTTCCGGGAGGGAGCCCCTCGAGGCCGCCACGGAGGAGCAGCCCGTGCGGCGTCTCGGTGACGGTCACCGTCCCCACGCTGCGCCCCTGCCGGTCCTTCAGCACCGTGGTGACCGACGGAGCGGCCTGGCCGCCGTCGGCGGCGGGGGCCGCGCGGGTGAGCGAGCTGCAGGCGAGGAGCAGGGCGGTGATGACTGGGGGGATCGAGCGGGGGGCCATTGAGTTCACCCTAGAGGAATCCCTGCCAGAATGCGGCAGGACGGCACCCGGCGAGATGAGTACTCCACAGGCGATCGCGCGCACCATCCTCGAGGGGTTCGAGAAGCGCTGGGCCCAGTTCCGTGCGCAGAGCGTCGCGGCCAAGGAGGCCTTCGAGACCGCGGACCGCGCCCGCGCTCACGAGCTGAGCCGGATCGGCATCGACACCTACGACCAGCGGGTGTGGGAGGCGGTCGAATCGGTGCTGCGGCAGTACCCGGAGGCGCGCAGCGACGAGACTCTCTGGCCGCAGGTGAAGCAGGTGCTGATCGGGCTTCTCTACGACCACAAGCGGCCGGAGTGCGCGGAGACCTTCTACAACTCGGTGGCCTGCCGGGTGCTCGACCGCACCTACTACCGGAACGAGTACATCTTCTGGCGCCAGGCGGTGGCCACCGAGTTCATCGAGGCCGACGACGTGACCTGGCGGTCCTGGTACCCGGACGACGGGAACCTCCTCACCACCTTCCGGGAGATCGTCCAGAGCCTCGGGCTGTCGCTTCCGTTCGAGAACCTGCGCCGTGATCTCAGGAAGATCCTGATCGCCTTCCGCGAGCACCTCCCGGGGAAGCGGGAGCGGCAACTGAATTTCCAGGTGCAGGTTCTGTCCTCCCTCTTCTTCCGCGACATGGGGGCGTACGTCGTGGGCCGGCTCCTGAACGGGAACCAGCAGACTCCCTTCGTTGCGTGCCTGCGGCACGCGAGCTCGGGACGCGGGCTGTACGTGGACGCGCTGCTGCTCAAGCCCGAGCACCTCGCGGGGCTGTTCAGCCTCTCGCGCGCCTTCTTCATCGTCGACATGGACGTGCCGTCCGAGTTCGTCGCCTTCCTGAACCAGCTGATGCCGGGAAAGTCGAAGGCCGAGCTGTACACCTCGGTGGGGCTGCAGAAGCAGGGCAAGACGCTCTTCTACCGAGATCTCATGTCGGGGCTGAAGCACTCGACCGACGCCTTCGTGCTCGCACCGGGAGCGCGGGGGCTGGTGATGATGGTCTTCACCCTTCCCTCGTTCCCCTGGGTGTTCAAGGTCATCCGGGACGAGTTCCCGCTGCCCAAGACTGTCACTCGCGACGAGGTCCGGGCCAGGTACCTGCTGGTGAAGTACCACGACCGCGTCGGTCGGCTGCCGGACGCGATCGAGTACTCCGACGTGCTGTTCCCCGCCGAGCGGATGCACCCCGTGGTGCTCGATGAGCTGGAGCGCTCGTGCGCCCAGAGCGTGGACCGGGAAGGGGATCGGCTGGTGCTGAAGCACCTCTACATCGAGCGGCGGATGACGCCGCTGGACCTGTGGCTCGACGACGCCGACCCGGCGGAGCAGAGCCACGCGGTCCGGGAATTCGGCGGGACGATCCGGGACCTGGCCGAGGCCAACATCTTCCCTGGTGACCTCTTGCTGAAGAACTTCGGCATCACCGGGCGCGGCCGGGTGGTGTTCTACGACTACGACGAGCTGTCCCTTCTGACCGAGGTGAACTTCCGGCGGATGCCCAGCGCGCGCGACGACGTGGAAGAGGCTGCGGCCGAGCCGTGGTTCCACGTGGGGCCGCGTGACGTGTTTCCCGAGGAGTTCCTTCGCTTTCTGTTTCCGCCCGGACGGCTGCGCGAGCTCTTCGTGGAGATGCACGGCGAGCTGCTCGACCCGGCGTGGTGGGTCGCCCGGCAGGAGGAGATCCGCTCCGGGCGGCAGCCGGACCCGATTCCCTACCCCGAGGACGTCCGGCTGGGGAGGATCCTGGGGTAGGGACTCGGCTAGTTCGGCGTGAAGGTCGCCTCGGCGCAGCTCGCGTCGCAATGGCCCGCGGTGATGTCCGCGCAGCTCGTGCCGTTCAGGCACTGCGCGCAGGTGCTGTCGGGCGTGCCGCAGCTCGCGTCGCAGGAGAAGCCCGACGAGTTCAGGTTGCACGACGCGAGCTTGTCGCAGGCCTCCTTGCAGTTGCTGCTCGAGCCACAGCCCGCGAGCGCCAAGGCGAACCCCGCGACACAACTCATCCACCAGCTCTTCACCTGATCTCCCCTGTGAGTGGCACCGCGCGGCCGGTGCTTCCGCTCTTCGAGTAGACCCGCTCCTGCCGACGCGTTGCATCCACACCTCGACGCACCCGGTGCGCGTCCGCAGCACCGAGGTCAAAGCGACCCACTCTTCGCGCTCGCGCGCGAGTGGCACACTCCGCGCCTCCGTCGCCTACCTCGTTCGCAACGTGGGGGTTTCCGCATGAAGAGGATGCTCGGCTCTGCAGTCCTGGTGCTCGCTCTCGTTCCCTTCTCCGCCGCGCTCGCGCACGATCGCGACGACGGCCCGGGAAGCGGTCCGCTGCTGTTCGTCAAGGTCGACGGCATCGACGGCGAGTCTCTGCAGAAGGGTCATGAAGGCGAGATCGAGGCCTTCAACTTTTCGGAGACGTTCCGCCTGAGTCTCCCGAGCGGCGGGGGCGGCGGCGGCGCGGGCAAGTTCACCCCGGGCCCGGTGTTGTTCAGCAAGCTCCAGGGCAAGGCGAGCATCGGGCTCCTTCGCGCGTGCGCGAAGGGCCAGCACATCCCGCAGGTGACCATCACCGCGTTCCGCAGGACCGGCGACGGGAAGTCGTCCCCCTACTACAAGATCACCCTGAAGGAGGTCTTCGTCAGCGCGATCAACGAGAAAACCAGCGGTGACTCCATCGTCGACGAGATCCAGCTCGTTTACGAGAGCGGCCGCTGGGAGGTGTTCGATCCGCCCGACGCGACGGAGTTCGACGGGAAGACCGGCAAGGTCAGCGGCAAGGCGCCCACTCCCGGCAATCCCCGCTGATCATGCGCCGGACGCTCACTCCCGGGCGTCGCTGGCCCGGCCTGCTGCTGCTCGCGGTGCTTGCATCGGCGTGCGGCTCCTCGACCGACGGCCCTTCCGGATCGCCCGGCACGAACACGGACCCCGGCGGCGGCGAGGAGACGCCGCCGCCGGAGGCCGAGGCGCCCGGGCCGTGGGTCCCAAGCCGTTCCCTCGGAGTCGACCGGTTCACGATCGAGACCGCCCTCCAGGCCAGTCTCCAGGAAGCGGTCGGCGCCGAGTTCAGCGAGTCCACCGTCTGGACGCTGTCCGGTGACGACCTCGAGCTCCGCCTCGAGCTGTGGGACTGGTTCAACGGGGCCGAGGCCGAGCAGGCCTGCGCCGCGGCCGCCGGGGGTGACGCCCGGGCGTCGCTCGCTCTCGGCACGCCGACCTGGACCACCGACGATTCGGTCTACGTGACCCGGGACGCCACCTGCGTCCGGGTGAGCGTCGCCCGGAGCTCGCGCCCCGACCTCGCCGGCGCCGGTGCGGTGGCCGAAGCGCTCGTCAACGACTGACGGAGGCGCAGCCAATCGCGGCTTCCCGGGCCCGCGGGTTCCGCGGTCAGGGACGGAGTCCGGGACCGTTCCTGGCGGGAGCGACCAGCGTCGGTGCCAGCCGCCGGCCGACGCTGCACTCCCCCCGGAGCACGCATCGCCCGCAGAGCTCCGCCCGGGCCCGCGGCGGGCAGGCCCCGCTCATCCCGTGATGACAGAGCACGAAGTCGTAGCGGACCGGATCCATCGGGTCGATGACCCGGAGGTTCGCAGTGATGTCCTCCGCGGCCGCCCAGCCCATGGTGCGCCGCCGCACGAGCCCGAGCCTCCACGCCAGCCGCGCCACGTGCGTGTCCAGCGGGACCAGCAGCGCACCGGTCGGCAGCCGCTTCCACACGCCCAGGTCCACGCCGTCCGGTCCACGGATCATCCACCGGAGATAGAGGTGCAGCCGCTTCGCTGCGCCCGGCCCCAGCGGCACCGGGAGCAGATGGTCGAGGCCGCGAGCCTTTCCGAGCACCCGCTCCACCCGCGCGACATCGACATCGCGCAGCTCGCGGACGAAGGCCTCGAGCGCCGCGTGCAGGTCACCGGCAGACGCCTCGCGCGCGGCCACGAACCCCGCCTCGAGCGAGCCCCGGTGCTCGAGCATCCGGCCCATCCCCAGGAGGAGCACCGCCACGTCCGCGCCGACGTTGAAGCGGTACACGAAGCCGGAGAGGAGTGCCCTCGCACCGGCGACGTCGAGCGTGCGGACGAACTCCGCGGGGGAAGGTCCCATCGCCTCGAGCAGCCGCGTGACCTTGGGCAGGAAGAGGTCGGCCCGCCCGTAGGCGAGCGACGCCGCCAGCAGCCCCGCGACCTCCACGTCCCGCGGATCCGAGTAGCGGTGGGCGAGCGACACCGGATCCAGCGGCAGTCGCCGCCGGGGTGGAGACAGGCGCTCGAGCCGGTCCAGCGCCCGGCGCAGGCGTCCGGCCCGCTCGGGAGACAGCCGGTGGGTGCGGCCCCGTCGCATGGGCTCAGTGCTCCACTAGCGACTCAGCTCCCGAACCGCGTGCCCCAGCTCGGGCAGGATGAGCCGCTCCAGCGCCAGCCGGACCGCGTTGGGGCTCCCGGGGAGCACGAAGACCAGCGCGCCGCGCACCGTGCCGGCCAGCGTCCTGGAGAGCCAGGCCGCGCTGCCGATCTCCTGGAAGGAGAGCATCCGGAACAGCTCGCCGAACCCGGGGATCTCCTTCTCCAGCAGAGGGCGGACCGCCTCCACCGTCTGGTCGCGCCGGGTGATGCCGGTCCCGCCGGTGATGAGGAGGGCCCGCGCGCCGCCCGCGAGGCCCTGCTCCACCGCCGCCCGGATCTGCTCCGGCTCGTCCCGGACCACCGTCTGGCCCACCACGGTGTGCCCCGCCGCCTCGAGCCCCTCGCGGAGCGCTCGCCCGCTCACGTCGTCGGCGTGAGCCCGCGAATCCGAGCAGGTCAGGACGAAGCACGAGACGTGCGTCGGCGCGTCGCTCCGGTGCTCCCGGGCCGGGCTCGGCCCATGCGCCGGCGTCCCCTGCCCGTGGGAGTGCCCGCCGTGGTGCCGGTGGCCATGCTTGTGGTCGTGCCCGTGACCCATCAGGAACCCTCCTTCACCTCCAGCATCAGCCGCCCCGCCTCCACGCTCACCTGGGCGGTGGGCTGGTCGTCGCACACGCCCGGCGAGGTGGCGTTGGCCCCGGTATCCAGGTCGAACCCCACCTCGTGGCAGGGGCAGACGACCAGGTTGCCCTCCACCCGGCCGCCGGAGAGCAGGCATCCCGCATGGTTGCACCAGTCGTCCAGGGCCTTGTACCGCCCCTTCACCCGCGCGACGCAGACCGCGCGCTTGCCCAGGTCGTATCCCCGCAGCTCCCCATCTTCCAGGTCCGCCGCTCCGAGCTCGATTCGCATCTGTCGGCCCGAGACATTATCAAGAGAGTCTCCCGACAAATGGATTCCCTGAGCATCGCCCGGGCACTGCGCGAGGTGTCGCAGTACCTCCAGCTGAAGGGCGACGATTTCTACAAGACCCGCGCCTACGACCTCGGCGCAGACCGGATGGCCGGCTTCAGCGGCGATCTGGACACCCTGGTGCGCGAGAGCCGCCTCACCGAGCTGCCCAACATCGGCCCCGCACTGGCGGAGAAGATCACCGAGCTTCAGCGGACCGGCAGCCTCCGGCTCCTCGAGCAGCTCCGCGCCCAGTTTCCCCCGAGCATCCTCGAGCTGCTCCGGCTTCCCGACCTGGGCGCCAAGAAGGCCGCCGCCCTGCACAAGGCGCTGGGCATCGGGAGCATCGAGGAGCTCGAGCAGGCCTGCCGCGACCAGCGGGTGCGTGGGCTCAAGGGGTTCGGCGAGCGGAGCGAGCAGAAGATCCTCGCCGGCATCGAGCAGTACCGTTCCGCCCACGCCCGCCGTCGGCTGGGGGACGTCCTCCCCGTCGCCCGGGCGCTCCTCTCCGAGGTCCGGGCCGCTCCGGGCGTCGTCCGGGCCGAGGTCGCCGGCAGCGTCCGGCGCTGGTGCGAGCTGGTCTCCGACGTGGACATCGTCGCCTCCGCGCCCGAGGCAGCGCCGGTGCTCGCGGTCCTCGCCCGGCAGTCCGGCGTCCGCGAGGTCCTCGGACAGGGCGACAGCAAGTGCTCGGTCCGGATGGACGACGGCCTTCAGGTCGACCTGCGCGTGCTCCCGGACGAGGACTACGCCACCGCCCTCCATCACTTCACCGGGTCCAAGGCACACCACGTCCGGCTCCGCGGCCGGGCCCGCGACCTCGGCCTCACCATCAGCGAGTGGGGCGCGTTCCGGGGTGAGGAGAAGGTGCCCGTCCCCACCGAGGAGGCCCTCTACGCGCTCCTGGGCATGTCGTACGTGCCGCCCGAGCTCCGGGAGGACGTGGGCGAGTTCGAGGCGGCGCTCGCGGGCACCCTGCCCGCAGACCTCCTGGCGCCCTCCGCCGTGCAGGGTGTGGTGCACAGCCACACCACCTGGAGCGACGGCAAGTCCAGCCTCGAGGCCATGGCCCGTGCCGCGGCCGCGATGGGGCTCCGGTATCTCACCGTCACCGACCACAGCGCCGCCGCGGCCTACGCCGGGGGACTGGACGAGATCCGCGTCCGCTCCCAGTGGGAGGAGATCGCCCGGGTCCAGGAGGCCGTGCCCGCGGTGCGTCTCTTCAAGGGGCTCGAGGTGGACATCCTCGAGGACGGGGCGCTCGACCTCTCGGACCGGCTCCTCGCCGAGCTGGACGTGGTCATCGCCTCGGTGCACGTCCGCCACGGACAGGATCAGGCCGCGATGACCGCCCGGGTCCTCAAGGCGCTCGACCACCCCTGCACCGACGTGCTCGGACATCCCACCGGGCGGCTGCTCCAGAAGCGCGACCCGTCGCCGCTCGACATGGCTGTGGTGGTCGAGCGCGCCGCGAAGCGGGGCGTTCTGCTGGAGGTGAACGGCAATCCGGACCGGATGGACCTCTCGGCGGAGCATGTCCGGCTGGCGCTCCGGGCCGGCGCCCGCCTGGTCGTCTCGGCGGATGCCCACAGCACGCTCGCCCTGCAGAACGTGGCGTTTGCGATCCACACCGCGCGCAAGGGGGGGGCCCGGACGTCGGACGTGCTGAACACGCGCGGTCCCGACGAGTTCCTGGCCGAGATCCGCCGGCGGCGGACCGGCGGAGGCTGACCCGCGGGCGCGGTGCTGCGCGCCTCGCGCCCCGCGCATGGCGTTCCCGGGGTGCGGGGGACTGAGCCTGGACGCTGGCGCGCCCCTGCGCGCTTCCTCAGGCGTCCCCCTGGTGCGGGGGACTGAGCCTGGACGCTGGCGCGCCCCTGCGCGCTTCTGCAGGCGTTCCCGGGGTGCGGGGGAGAGGCATCACCACGCTCAGGGCAGCGGGGCGACGCCGCCCCAGCCGTCTCAGGCCACGGAAGGCCGGTCCGCGTCGCTTTGCACCTGTCATCGTGCCGTGGGACATTTTCCGCAGTCCCCCGCGATGTCCTCCACCCCTGCGACCAGCCCACCCGATCCACTCCTGGGCACCACGGTGGGCAGCTTCCGCCTCGTCCGGCGGATCGGCCACGGCGGGATGGGCTCGGTCTACCTCGGGGAGCAGACCCTCATCGGCAGCAAGGTCGCGGTGAAGGTGCTCCACGAGCACCTCGCGTCCGACGCCTCGCTGGTGCAGCGCTTCTACGCCGAGGCGCGGGCAGTCAACCTCATCGGCCATCCGAACATCGTCAACATCTTCGACATGAGCGTGGTGCCGCCGCGGCGGTACTACCTGATCATGGAATACCTGGAGGGCGAGCCGCTCTCCGCCGCGCCCCCGGGCCCCATGGCGCCCGAGCGCGCCCTGCCCATCCTCATCCAGGTCTGCCAGGCGCTCCAGGCCGCGCACGCCCGGGGAGTGGTGCACCGAGATCTCAAGCCGGAGAACATCTTCCTCTGCCGCCGCGACGGCCCGCCGTTCGTGAAGATCCTCGACTTCGGCATCGCCAAGCTCTTCGGCAGCGAGATGCAAGAGGGTCAGACCCACGCCGGATGGATCGTGGGCACGCCGGAGTACATGGCACCGGAGCAGGGGGCCGCCGAGACTCTCGACGGTCGCGCCGACCTCTACGCGCTGGGCGTCATCGCCTACCGCCTCGCCACCGGCCGGCTCCCGTTCTCGGGCGGTGGAGTCACCGGCATCCTCCTCGCGCACCGGGACACTCCGCCCCTCCCGCCGCGGGAGCTGAACCCGCGGGTCAGCGAGGCGTGGTCCGACGCGATCCTCGGCGCCCTGGCCAAGCGGCGCGAGGACCGCTTTCCGGATGCGGACGCGTTCCGGGCTGCCCTCGAGCGCGCCCTCACCCGCACCGCGGCGAGCTCGGGGCCGGTGACCGCCCAATCCGGCCTGCCCGCCGAGCCGGCGCAGCGCGTGCCCACCCCACACGTCACCCACGCACCGGCGCCGTCGAGCCCGACGCCGACGCCGGTGACGTTCCGCGGGACGTTGATCATCGACGGGGCGTCGCACGCGGTGGACCTCCGGGACCTGTCGCGAGCCGGCGTCTACGCCTGCGTGCCGGAGCCGCTCCCGGCGCTCTTCACCCGGGTGCAGGTCTCGCTGGAGCATCCCGCCGGCGCGCTGACCCGCGCCGAGGTGGTGCGGCAGGTCCCCGAGGTGCAGGCCCGGGCCTGGGGCTTCGCCGCCGGCGTCGCGCTCCAGTTCCTCGAAACCGCCCCGCCCTTCAAGGAGGCCGTGACGCGGCGGCTCAAGGGGCTGGCGCCACTCACTCCGAAGGGCGCGGGAGATCCGGAGGTGGAGCGGGTGCTCGCCCGTGCGCGCAGCGCCCCGACCGACCCCTACGCCCGCCTCGGGCTGGCGACCGACGCCGAGTTCGACGACATCCGCTCCCGGTGGCGCGAGCTGCGGAACGAGCTCGAGGGCCTGC
Organism: Myxococcaceae bacterium; assembly: GCA_003818285.1. GTDB lineage: Bacteria > Myxococcota > Myxococcia > Myxococcales > Myxococcaceae > RPRB01. Next base: position 587 of record RPRB01000045.1, on the reverse strand, counting down.
AGGGCCGCGGCGCCAACCCCGGGCAGCAGGACGAGGCGCGGCGCCTGCTGGCCAAGCTGAGCGAATCGGTCGAGCGCATCGCCACCCCCACGCGCCGGGCGGAAACCGACGCCGAGGCCGGCAACTTCCGGGGGGTGGCCCGCTGCATCGCCGCCGGGCTCACCGTCACCGTCCTCGAGCAGCACCGCGCACGCTTCCTCGCCACTCACCCCGGAGCGGAGGCACGGGCGCAGATCCAGGCCGCGGCGGCGCGGGGCTTCGAGTCGAGCGGTCAGCGCATCCAGGCGCTGGAGACCTACGAGGGCGCGCTGGAGCTGGATCCGCTGAACCTCGCCCTCCAGCAGCGCTTCTGGGGTCTTCGACAGCGAGGGGGGCTCTAGTGCTCCGACCGGGGTGTGCTGAGCGCTGCGGCGGCCGATCCTCTCGCTGCGACGCGCAGCCTCGTCGTTGCGCTGCTCGACGTGCCCCGGGGCACGCCTCCGCTGCTCGCTCCTCGTGTGCGCCGTCTCGCTTCGGTCTCCGCCGCCTCGCTGTGCTCACCACACCCCGGTCGGAGCACTCGTGAAGTCCTATCTCCTCTCCACCCT
>RPRB01000044.1 GCA_003818285.1 Myxococcaceae bacterium | reverse complement strand
CGGGCGGCGCGGCGCGCGCGGGCGCGATGGCGGCCCGGGACGGCGGTGCCTCGCGCCTGTGGATCGCCAACCGCCACCCGGCGCGCGCGCTCGATCTGGCCTCTGCCTTCGATGGAGAGGCCATCCCCCTCAGCGCTCACGCGCTCGGGCCGGTGCTGCCGCGGGCGGACCTGGTGCTGCAGGCCACCTCCGTGGGCCTCGATGCGGCGGAGGACTCGCCACTGCCCCGGGGGTGCGTGCTACACGACCGGGTCACGGTGATGGACATGGTGTACCGCCCGCTCCGGACCCGGCTGCTGCGTGACGCGGAGGCGGCCGGCGCCCGGACCATCGACGGGCTCTGGATGCTGGTCTTCCAGGGGCTCGCCGCGCTCCGGCTCTGGACGGGCGAGGAGCCCGGCCCGGAGGTGGCCGTCGCCCTGCACGCCCACCTCGTGGAGGGCGGATGACGCTCCGGCGGCTCCGGGCGCTCACCGCCGGGGAGAGCCACGGACCGGGGCTCCTCGGCATCCTCGAGGGCCTGCCCGCGGGTCTTCCGCTCACCTCCGCGCTCATCGACCGGGACCTCGCGCGGCGGCAGAAGGGGTACGGGCGAGGCGGGCGCATGCGCATCGAGCAGGACGCGGCGGAGATCCTCGCCGGGGTCCGCTTCGGCGAGACGCTCGGGTCGCCCCTGGGGCTGCTGATCCGCAACCGCGACTGGGAGAACTGGACCGAGCGGATGAGCCCCGCTCCGGGCGGGCCGGATCCCCGCCCGGTGCAGGTGCCACGCCCGGGGCACACCGATCTCGCCGGGGCGCTGAAGTACGGGCGCACGGCCGACCTGCGCGACATCCTGGAGCGGGCCTCGGCGCGGGAGACGGCGATGCGGGTGGCGCTCGGCGCTGCCGCCCGGGCCCTCTTGCGCGAGCTGGGCATCCAGGTGGGGAGCTACGTACGCAGCATCGGGACCGCCGAGGCCGACGCGGCGACGGATGTCGCGCCGGAGCTTCTCCGGGAGGACGCCGAGGCGCTGGCGCTCCGCGCCGACGAGACCGAGACGCGCGCGCTCACCGCCGGCGCCTCCGACCGGCTGGTGCAGGCGATCCAGGAGGCGCAGCGGCGCCGGGACACCCTGGGCGGGGTCATCGAGGTGATCGCCACCGGGGTTCCACCCGGCCTCGGCTCGCACGTGCAGGCGGACCGCAAGCTCGACGGGCGGCTCGGCGGTGCGCTGCTCTCGATCCAGGCGATCAAGGCGGTGGAGATCGGCGACGGCATCCGTGGAGGGCGCGCCTACGGGAGCGAGACGCACGACCCCATCGTGCTCTCCGGTGACCGGCTCTCCCGCACCAGCAACCACGCCGGCGGGCTGGAGGGCGGCATCACCAACGGCGAGCCGGTGGTGCTCCGCGCGGTGATGAAGCCCATCTCCACCGTCCCTGCCGCGCTCCCCTCGGTGCACCTGGGAACGCTGGAGCTCGTCCCCGCCCACGTGGAACGGAGCGACACCTGCGCGGTCCCGGCCGCGGGCGTGGTCACCGAGGCGGTGCTGGCGCTCGCGCTGGCGGACGCGCTGCTCGAGGCCCTGGGCGGAGACACGATGGACGGGCTGCGGCCGGCGTTCGCCCGGCTCCGGCTCTCGGCCCGGACAGGCCCCGGACACGTGTGGCTGGTGGGGCCGATGGGCTCGGGGAAGACCGAGGCCGGGCGGCGGCTGGCGGTGCTCCTTGGGCTCCCCTTCGTGGATCTGGATGCCATCGTCGAGGAACGCGCGGGGCGGTCGGTGGCCGAGCTGTTCCGCGCCGAGGGTGAGCCCCGCTTCCGTGCGCTCGAGGCGGAGGCGGTGGGCTCGGCGGCGAAGGGGCCGGCGGCGGTCGTCGGCACGGGCGGGGGCGTCGTTCTCGGAGACGGTGCCTGGAGGGCGATGCGGAGCAGTGGGGTGGTCCTGGGTCTCACCGCCCGGAAGGAGACGCTGCTCGCGCGGCTCGCTGCCCAGACCGGGCACCGACCGCTGCTCGCCGGCGAGGCGTGCGCCGCGCTGGGGAGGCTCCTCGGCGAGCGGCGTCACCTGTACCGGCGAGCGGACCTGACGCTCGACACGGAGGGCCTCTCGCCGGACGGGGTGGCGGGGGCGCTCGTCGGTCTGCTCCGCTCGCTGCAGGGCCCGCTGGTCCGGCCCGGGGCCACCCCGTGAGGGTGACGGTCCAGTCGCGCGCCGGAGCCTACTTCGTGGACATCGCCCCGGGGTTGCTCGCGAGCCTCGCCGAGGACCCGGCGGGGACCGGCATCAGCGGACGGGTGGCGGTGGTCACCGACGCCAACGTCCGGCCGCTGTGGGGCGACCGGGTGCGGGCGATGCTCGCCGGCGCGGGGCTGGACCCGGTGCTGCTGGAGGTTCCCGCGGGCGAGGGCAGCAAGACGCTCGCCCAGGCGGACGCGCTGTGGACGGGTCTCATCCAGGCCGGGCTCGGCCGGGGCGACACCGTGCTCGCCCTCGGCGGCGGCGTGGTGGGCGACCTCGCCGGCTTCGTCGCCGCGACCTACCACCGGGGGCTGCGGCTCGTGCACGCGCCGACCACGCTGCTCGCGCAGGTCGACTCGTCCATCGGCGGGAAGGTGGCCATCGACCACCGGCTGGGGAAGAACCTCATCGGCGCCTTCCATCCGCCGGTGCGTGTCGTCGCGGACGTGTCCACGCTGCGGACGCTGCCCGTGCGCGAGCGGTGGAACGGGCTCGCCGAGGTGGTGAAGACTGCGCTGGTGCTCGACGGCGAGCTGTTCGGCGAGCTGGAGGCGGCGCTCCCGGCGCTCGGGGGCGGCCGGGCGGACGACGAGGGCTGGGCCGGAGTGGTGGGTCGCACCGCGGCCCTGAAGGCGCGCCTGGTGTCGGAGGACGAGCTGGAGCGCGGGCCGCGGATGCTCCTGAACCTCGGCCATACCGTGGGCCACGCGCTGGAGGCGGCCACCGGGCACGGACCGCTGACCCATGGCGAGGCGGTGGTGGTGGGGATGCGGGCGGCGGTGGCGGTCTCCGAGCGTCTGGGGCGCCTCGGGCCGGAGGAGGCCCGGCGCATCGAGGCGGTGCTGTCGCGCTTTCCCCGGCCGCTGCCGGTGCCGCGACCGTCGTGGGACGAGGTGCGCGCGGCGCTGGGCCGAGACAAGAAGGCCAGCGCGGGGAAGATCCGGTACGTCATCCTGGAGGGCATCGGGCGCGGGGCCATCGAGCCGTCCCTGCCGGAGGAGCTCCTCGCCTTCGCCATCGACCGCGCGCTGGAGTCCCTCTGATGCGCGTGCTGGTGCTGCACGGTCCGAACCTCAACCTGCTCGGTGAGCGCGAGCCCGCGGTGTACGGCCAGGCGACGCTGGAGGAGATCGATGCCCGCATCGGCGAGCGTGCCCGGGCCCTCGGGGCGGAGCTGCGGACCTTCCAGAGCAACCACGAGGGCGCGCTGATCGACCGGCTCCACGCCGAGCGCCGCTGGGCCGACGGCGTGCTGTTCAATCCCGGGGCGCTGACCCACTACGCCTGGTCGCTCCGGGACGCGGTGGCCGCGGTGGCCTTGCCCTGCATCGAGGTGCACCTGTCGGACGTGAGCAAGCGCGAGCCGTGGCGGCGGACGAGCGTGCTGGCCGACGTGCGGATGGCGCTCTGCGCGGGCCTGGGGCTGGACTCGTACCTGGAGGCGCTGGAGCTGCTGCTGGAGATCGCGCCCGGACCGGAGCGAGACGCCGAGGCGACCGTGGCGCTCCTCACCGAGCGGCTGGCGCATCCCGAGGAGCGGGGTGTGCTCGCGCACGAGCTGGCGCAGATCCTCCGCCGCTCGGGCCGCTTCCAATGGGTTGGCCTCTACGACGTGGGGATGGAGGAGGTGGAGGTCCGTGGCTGGTCTGGACCCGGTCCGCCGACCCACCCGCGGTTCGCCCGAACCGAGGGGCTGACGGGGGCAGCCATCGCCAGCCGCCGCCCGCTCGTGGTCCAGGACGTCCGGACCGACCCGCGGCACCTGCCGACTCTGGAGGGGACCCGGGCCGAGGCCATCTTCCCGATCGTCGCCCCCTCGGAGGTGCTCGGAACGGTCGACGTGGAGAGCGCGAACGCGCAGGCCTTCACCGCCGACCGAGTGCGCTGGCTCGAGCGGTGCGTCGACGCGCTGGCGCCGTTCTGGGGAGCCGGGGGCACCTGAGCGCCCTCCGCGCGCGCCGCGCCGGAAGTGATCCGGTCGGGCCCGGAGGCTCTCGCTAAGGTCGGAGCATGAGGAGCATTGGGCGCGTGGGGTTCGTGACCTCCGAAGGGCTCCGGGACCTGACTCCGGACGATCGCTCGGTCGTCCCGGTGCTGGCCGCGCGCGGGGTCGAGGTGGTCCCGGGCGTCTGGACCGAGCCGCTGCCGCCGGCGCTCGACGCGCTCGTTCTCCGGTCCACCTGGGACTACCACCTGAGACTTCCCGAGTTCCTCGCCTGGGTGGATGCGGTGGAGGCATCGGCCATCCCGCTGCTCAATCCGCCGCCGACGATCCGCTGGAACGTCGACAAGAAGTACCTCCTCGAGGTCGAGGCCCGGGGCGTGGCCATCGTCCCGACCCGCCACGTGGCGCGCGGCTCGGGAACGGAGCTCCCGGCGCTGCTCCGGGAGGCGGGCTGGAGCGCGGTCGTGGTGAAGCCCAGCGTCTCCGGAGGCGCCTTCGGGACCTGGCGGGCCGGCGAGACCGCAGCAGATGCCGCCCGCTTCGCAGGTCAGCTGGAGACGATGGACTGCCTGGTCCAGCCGTTCGTTCCGGAGCTCGTCTCGGAAGGGGAGTGGTCGCTCCTGTTCTTCCGCGGTCGGTACAGCCACGCGGTCCTGAAGCGGGCGGACCGCGGTGACTTCCGGGTGCAGGAGGAGTTCGGCGGGACGTTCGCGGCCGCCGAGGCGTCCCCGGCCGTCGTCACCGCCGCGGCGCGGGCACTCGAGGCCGCGGGTCAGGAGACGCTCTACGGGCGGGTGGACGGGGTCGTCCGGAATGGCCGCTTCGAGCTCATGGAGCTCGAGCTGGTGGAGCCGACACTCTTCTTCGGGACGAGTCCCGGATCGGCGGACCGTTTCGCCGACGCCCTGGTCGAGGCGCTCGGCTGAAATCCCCGGGCGGCTACGTTCAGGAAGCGCGCACCGAGTGCACCGCCTCGGCGAGCGATCGCACCAGCTCCACCGGCCCTTCCCCGCGTCCACCCGACCGGGCGATCTCCGCGACCAGCGCACTGCCCACCACCACGGCGTCGGCGTGCTCGGCGAGGGCGCGGGCCTGCTCGGGGGTGGAGATGCCGAAGCCCACCGCGACCGGAGCCCGGCTCGCAGCGCGGACCGCATCGAGCCGGGCTGGAAGGTCGGCGGGCAGCGCAGCCCGGGCGCCCGTCACCCCGGTGATGCTCACGAAGTAGAGGAACCCCCGGGTGCGCTCTCCGATCGCGCGCAGCCGCTCGGGAGGCGTGGTGGGCGCCGCGAGCAGCACCAGCGAGAGCCCCTTGGCCGCGGCAGCGTCCCCGAGCGCGCCGGCTTCCTCCAGCGGCAGGTCGGGGACGATGAACCCATCCACGCCGACCTCCGCTGCCCGGGCCACGAACGGTTCGGGGCCCATCCGGACGATGGGATTCATGTAGCCCATGAGCGCCAGCGGCACCTCGCAGCCCTGCCGGCGCAGGCGCGCGACGAGGTCGAGGATGCCGGAGAGCGTCGTCCCGGACCGGAGCGCCCGCTCTGCCGCGCGCTGGATGGTGGGCCCGTCCGCGAGAGGGTCGGAGAAGGGCACTCCGAGCTCGATGACGTCGGCGCCGGCCTCGGCGAGCGCCGGAACCAGTCGCTCCGTCGCCGCCAGGTCGGGGTCCCCGGCACATAAATAGACGACGAGGGACTTCCGGTTCGAGGCGCGAGCCTGCTGGAAGTGGCGCTCGAGCCGGTTCATTGGGTTCAGGACAGCGAGGCTGAGATCGCGGCAGCCAGGGGCACTCGGACCGATTGCTCGTGACCGACGCAAGAGGGCCGGCGCCGGAGCACGTGCCCCGTCCAAACGGCCTGCGTGACCTCGGGCGCTCCGGGTCCGGTGAGGGCGTCCTCTCGGGGGCGGGGTGGGGAGAAACGCTCAGAGGCTAAAGCCACAACCCTCACCTCGAGTGGAATGCTGGGACGAACAGACGAGAGCTTGCGCTCACCCAGCTCACACACTGCGTCCAGGTTGTTGCGATTACCTCTGGGCGTACGACACGACTCGCTCGGGCCGGCCGCCGGTGCGAAGGCGCGCCCCCTGCGGCTCCGAACCCGGGTGCTCTCGCTGCGTCGGCACTCTCCATCGGCGCGGACGTGGTGGGCCGAGCCCACGCACGCGGCGGGGCCAAGTCCGTCCGCAGGCGCAGCCCTTCGAGCGACCGGAATCGCGCAGCCGCCGGTGACCGCCCGGGCCCGTGTTGCTCGATCCATCGGTGTCTCCTCCGGGCGAGCAGCGTCCTGCCCCTCCCGTGCCCACCGAGAACCGCGTTCACGTCCGCGTCCCGGGCGCTCGCCTCTCCAGCTCGGCGAGCACGTGGAGCAAGTCCTTGTCCCCGCGGCCGGAGAGGTTCACCAGCAGCCGCTTGCCCGTTCCGAGCTCCCGCGCCACGTCGCGAGCCCGCGCCAGCGCGTGCGCCGTCTCCAGCGCAGGGAGGATTCCCTCCAGCCGGCAGCAATCGATGAGTCCCGCCAGCGCCTCGTCGTCGGTCGCGGTCCGAACGTCGAGCCGGCCGCTGTCGCGGAGGTATGCGAGCTCGGGGCCGACTCCGGGGTAATCGAGCCCGGCGCTCACCGAGTGCGCCTCGGCGACCTGGCCGTCGTCGGTCTGGAGCACCGAGCTGGCGCTCCCGTGAAGCACCCCGAACCTGCCGGCGGTCAGCGAGGCCCCGTGCTTCCCCGTGCCCAGGCCCTCGCCCCCGGCCTCCACCGCCACCAGGCGGACCGACGGGTCACCGAGGAAGGCGCTGAACGCTCCCATGGCATTGGAGCCGCCTCCGACGCAGGCGACGACCGCGTCGGGGAGTCCCCCGAGACGCTCCGTCCACTGCGCGCGTGCCTCCTCGCCGATGACTCGTTGCAGGTCCCGCACCATGCTCGGGTAGGGGTGCGGACCGGCGACGCTCCCGATGACGTAGAAGGTGGTCTCGACGTGGGTCACCCAGTCGCGGATGGCCTCGTTCATCGCGTCCTTGAGCGTGCGGCTCCCGCTCTCCACCGGGCGCACCGTCGCCCCGAACAGTTGCATGCGCTGGACGTTGGGGGCCTGCCGCCGGACGTCTTCGGCGCCCATGAAGACCTCGCAGGGAATTCCCAGACGGGCGCAGGAGGCGGCGGTCGCCACGCCGTGCTGGCCGGCGCCCGTCTCGGCGATGACCCGGCGCTTTCCCATCCGGAGCGCGAGCCGCACCTGGCCCACGGTGTTGTTCACCTTGTGCGCCCCGGTGTGGAGGAGGTCCTCGCGCTTGAGCCACACCTCGGCTCCGCCGAAGGAATCGGTGAGGCGAGCGGCGAAGGTGAGCGGGGTGGGGCGGCCGGCCCAGTCCCGGAGGTCGGCGGCCACCTCCGCGCGGTACGCCGGATCGACGCGCGCCTCGGCCCACGCCCGGGCGAGCTCGTCCAGGGCCGGGATGAGGGTCTCCGGCACGTAGCGGCCCCCGTACTTGCCGAACCGACCGGCCTCCTGGTCCGGCGTGCTCATCGCTCCTCCGCTCGGCGCACCGCGGCCACGAAGGCCCGCACCAGTGCCGGGTCCTTCACCCCCGCCCGGGCCTCGACACCCGAGGCCACGTCCACCCCGGCCGGCCCGGCCTGCCGGACGGCCTCGCCCACGTTGGCCGGGGTGAGCCCGCCGGCGACCCAGAACGGGAGCCCGTAGCGCCGGGCGCCGCGCGCGAGGGACCAGTCGAAGCTTCGCCCCGAGCCCCCGAAGCCCTCCACCTTCGCGTCCAGCATCACCTCCGCGGCCCGGGGGGACACCGACCCGGGCAGGGAGGACTCGACGCGCAGCACCTGCCAGAGGGGGACGCCCGCGCCCACGTAGTCGGCGGGCTCCTCGTCGCCGTGGAGCTGGACCGCGCCGAGCCCGACCGCGGCGACGGTGTCCCGGACCTCGAGCGGCACCGCGCGGACGAACACCCCGACCCGGAGCACGCCGGGAGACAGGGCCGCGGCGATCTCCGCCGCCCGGGCGACCGCGACGTGGCGCTTGCTCCCCGGCCAGAAGTTGAATCCCACCGCGTCGACGCCCGCCTCGACGCAGGCCAGGGCGTCCTCGAGCCGCGTGATGCCGCAGATCTTGATCCGGGTCCTCACGCCACGGCCTCCACCAGGGCCCGCACCGCGGCGACCGGGTCCGCGGCGCGCATCAGGCTCTCGCCCACCAGGCCAGCACCAGCCCCGGCCGCCGCGAGCCGCCGGATGTCCTCGGGGGTCCGGATCCCGCTCTCCGCCACCAGGAGCCGTCCCGGACGCCCGAGCGAGGGCGAGAGGCGCTCGAACCGGGCCTCATCGACCTCCAGGGTCTCGAGATCCCGCGCGTTCACTCCGACCAGGGTGGCCGCGAGCGCATCCGGGGCGGCCAGCTCGAACGGCTGGACGACCTCGAGGAGCACGTCCACCCCGAGCTCGCGCGCGGTCGTCCACAGCTCGGCCAGGCGCGCCGGCTCGACGGCCCCGGCGATCAGCAGCACCGCATCCGCTCCGGCCTCCACTGCCTCCGCGATCATGTGCGGGTCGACGATGAAGTCCTTCCGGAGCAGCGGGACGTCCACCGCTTCCCGCACCGAGCGGAGGTGATCGAGACTCCCGCCGAACCGGCGCTTCTCGGTGAGGACGCTGACGCACCGGGCACCGCCATCCACGTAGGCGCGCGCCTGAGCGGCCGGATCGGTCGAGCGGATGAGCCCGGCAGAGGGGGAGGCCTGCTTGACCTCGCAGATGAGCGGGAACCCCGGGCCCGAGCGCAGCGCGGCCTCGAACCGCGGAGGGCGGCGGGGTCTGCTGGCCACCTCGGCGAGGAGTCCTGGGCGCTCGCGCTTGAGGCGGGCGAGGTCCTCTGTCGCCAGCGACACGAGATGACCGAGCATCCCTTGCGGTGGCCTCCAGGCCGAACGCTCGGCAGCTCGCGAGCTCACGCCGCCACGCCCGCCCGGGTCAGGGCCACCAGGCGCTCCAGCCGCGTGCGCGCGGCGCCGGAGTCGATGCTCTCCGCGGCCCGGAGCACTCCCTCGGGGAGGGTCGGCACCGCGTCCGCGACCCAGAGTGCAGCACCCGCGTTCAGGAGCACCGCATCCCGGATCGGGCCGGCGCGCCCATCGAGCAGGTCGGCCAGGAGGCGCGCGTTGTCCTCCGGCGTCCCGCCCTGGATGGCCCCGCGCGGGACCGGCTTCAGGCCACCGTCCCCCGGCTGGAGCACGACCTCCCGGACGTGGCCGGCCTCCACCCATGCTGCCCGGGTCGGTCCACTGGGGGAGATCTCGTCGAGGCCCTCGAGGCCGTGCACCACGAGGGCCCGCTCCGACCCCAGGCGGGCGAGAGTCTCGGCCACCACCGGAACCAGCGCGGATGCGTAGACCCCCAGGAGCTGGCGCGGCGCTCGCGCCGGATTGGCCAGAGGACCCAGGAGGTTGAAGATGCTCCGCACGCCGACCTCGCGGCGGACGGGGCCCACGTGGCGCATCGCTCCGTGGAGGGCCGGCGCGTAGAGGAAGCCGATGCGAGCGTCGGCCAGGCAGCGCTCGACGACCTCCACCGGCGCGTCCACCGATACGCCGCAGGCGGTGAGAAGGTCGGCGCTGCCGCTCTGAGAGGAGACGCTGCGGTTGCCGTGCTTGGCGACGGTGATGCCGGCCCCGGCGACGACCAGCGCCGCGGCAGTGGAGATGTTGAACGTCCCGGCGCCATCGCCTCCCGTTCCACAGGTATCCAGGACCACCCGGCCCGGAGGGACCCGGACCAGCGTCGCGCGGCGCCGCATCACGGTCGCCGCGGCGGCGATCTCCGCCGGGGTCTCCCCCTTCATCCGGAGCCCGACGAGAAAGGCGCCCATCTGCGCGGGGGTCGCCTCGCCCTGGAAGATGGCCTCGAAGGCGGCCTCGACCTCCGCCGGCGAGAGGTCCACGCGGTCCACCAGCTTCTGGAGGAGGGCCTTCATGGACCGAGCCGCCCCTGGAGGAAGTTGCGGAGGAGCACCGGACCATCGGGGGTGAGCACGCTCTCCGGATGGAACTGCACGCCCACCGTGGGGTGGCTGCGGTGGCGGAGCGCCATCACCTCGCCGTCGTCGGCGGAGACCGCGGTGACCTCCAGCACGTCCGGGAGCGTCGGCCAGTCCACGACCAGGGAGTGGTACCGCCCGACGGGGAGCGGCCGGGGCAGTCCGGCGAAGAGGCCGGTGCCCTCGTGCGAGACGGGCGAGGTCTTCCCGTGCACCACTCGCCCTGCGCGCCGCACCACGCCGCCGAACGCTGCGCCGATGGATTGATGTCCGAGGCACACCCCGAGGATAGGCACCGAGCCGCTGAGCGCCCGGACGAGGGGAACCGACACGCCCGCCTCGGCCGGGGTGCACGGGCCGGGGCTGAGGACCACCGCCTCGGGCTTCATCGAGCGGACGTCGTCCACGGAGATCTCGTCGTTGCGGTGGACCTCCACCTCGCCCCCGAGGGACTGGATCGCCTGGACCAGGTTGAAGGTGAACGAGTCGTAGTTGTCGACGACGAGGATCACTGGCCCGCCTCGTCCCCGGCGATGGCCACCAGCGCGGCCCGGAGCTTGTGCGCGGTCTCCTGGTACTCGGCCTCGGGCGTGCTGTCGTGCACGATGCCGGCCCCGGCCTGGAAACGCAGCCGGCGCCCGCTCAGGGCGACGCTGCGGATGATGATCGCCAGGTCCATGTCTCCGTCGAAGCCGACGTAACCGGCGGCGCCGGCGTAGGGGCCACGCGAGACCGGCTCCAGCTCGTCGATGATCTCCAGGGCACGCACCTTGGGCGCGCCGCTGACCGTGCCGGCGGGGAAGGAGGCGGAGATGACGTCCCAGGCGTCGAGCCCCGGGTCGAGCGTTCCCGAGACCTGGCTGACCATGTGCATCACGTGGCTGTACCGCTCGATGACCTCGCGCTCCTCCACCTTCACCGTGCCCGGGCGGCTGACCCGGCCGACGTCGTTGCGTCCGAGGTCGACGAGCATCACGTGCTCGGCACGTTCCTTGGGGTCGCCCTTGAGCTCGGCCTCGAGGGCGGCGTCCTCCGCGGGTGTGGCCCCGCGCTTCCGGGTGCCGGCGATGGGGCGGACGGTGACCGTCTCGCCCGAGAGCCGGACCAGCAGCTCGGGCGAGGCCCCGGCCAGCGCCCGATCGCCGAAGCGGAGGAAGAAGAGGTACGGGGTGGGGGAGACGCGGCGGAGGGCCCGGTACAGCTCGAAGGGGTCTCCCTGGTAATCGCCGGTGAGTCGGCGGGAGAGCACCACCTGGTAGCAGTCGCCGGCGGCGATGTACTCGCGGGCGCGGGTCACCGCGGCCTCGAAGCCGGCCCGGTCCCAGCCGTCCTCGAGGCTCCCCAGCGCCGGCGCGGGGGAGGGCGACGGGAGCGGCCGCTGCAGGGCCTCGGCCAGCGCGTCGGCCCGCTCCATCGCGGAGCGGTACGCCTCCTCGACGGTGGCGTGCAGGGGCAGGTGCACCGACGCCCAGATCCGCAGCCGGTGGCTCAGGTTGTCGAAGACGGCGCAGCGGTCGACGAGCATCCACTCGCCGTCGGGGAAGTCGGGATCCGGCCCGTGCCGCTGCGGGACGCGGGGCTCGAACCAGCCTACGGCGCCGTGTCCGAGGTAGCCCACGAGGCCGCCCACGAAGGGAGGCGCGCCGTCGGGCCGCACGAACTCGAACGCGTCCATCAGCTCGCGGAGGGCGCCGAGCGGCGGCAGCTGGTCCTCGAAGGTGCGTGAGCCGGCCTGCTCCAGCACCGTGCCGTCCGGGCCCTGGCGGACGAGCGCGACCGGCTCGTCGCCGAGGAAGGAGTACCGGCCCCACCGCTCGCCGCCCTGAACCGACTCGAGGAGGAAGGCGTGGGAGGGGGTGGGAAGCTTGAGGAAGGCGCTGACCGGCGTCTCGGTGTCCCCGGGGAGCTCGCGCCACACCGGCACGAGGTTCCCGCGGGCAGCGAGTCGCTCGAAGCTGGCCAGGCTCATCCGGGTGTCACGCATCGTGAGGGGACCCTAGCGCAGTGGCGCGGGACGGGCTGATCCGGGGGGCGCGACGGAGCGGCGGGCAGGCGTGCATGGACCGGAGGACACCGCCTGGAGCGCAGGTTGCCGGCGTCGCCCTCGTCCTCCAGGGGCAACCCGTGCCGCGAGACGGCGTCAGGCCTTCTCAAGCTCCTCGATCGACTTCCTGGGATCGAGCCAGGTCTCGAACTTGTGGGTCAGGTACTTCTTCGCCTGACCCCGGAGCAGCAGGCCCGGGTCGGTGGCCTGGCCTCCGACGGTCTTGTCCGTGACCCGGAGCACCGCGTCCAGGTTGATGCCCATCACCTTCCCGTGGAGCTTCGCCTCGTCGCCCGACCACGTGGACTGGATGCCGTGCTTCGCCCAGTGCTGGGTGAGCTTCTCGATCCGCTTCTTCGCCTCGGCCAGCGAGAGCGTGTGCGCCACGTGGAAGTCGATCTTTCCCATCGTCGTTCAGGCTCCTTGCGATCCACCGGGTGGTGTGGGCTTGCGCCGCCTGGGGAGCTTCATCCGCGCCGCGTCCGGTCCACCGTAGCGGGCCAGGTACGGTCCGAGGTCGACCTTCTCCGCGGTCCGGAGCGAGCTCATCGGACGTACCTTGCCGAGGACGGGCCGTTCCTGGAAGGGCCTGTCGTGCAACCCCAGGACCCACATGAAGTTGGCCACGCTGACCGCGTCCCGGCCGTCGAGCGCGTAACGGTCATTGAGATGCGCCAGCCGCCCCAGCGCCTCGTCGGGGGATTGGCTCCACTCGAGGATCTTCTTGCCCCAGAGCATCCGGAGGTAGCCGTGGATCCGGCCTTCTTCGCGGAGCTCGCGCTGCGCCGCGTTCCACAGCGGGTCGGCCGTCTCCCCGCGATCCAGCTGGTCGAGGGTGTAGAGGTGCTCGCGGCGGTCCTTCGCGTGGGCGTTCAGCGTCTGCTGCGCCCAGCGGGGCAAGGAGCTGAAGAGCAGCTGTGCGTGCACCGGGGTGTGGAGGCAGTAGTTGAAGGCCAGCTCGCGGCGGACCAGCAGCTCCTCGAGGAACGACGCCACCCCCGGCTGGCTCGCCCCGTGCGCCTCGATGCACGCCTGGGCCACCTCCCCCGCGAAGAGCAGCCCCCAGTGGAGCGCCGGCGAGAGCCCCGACTGGCCTCGCTGCCCAGGCTCGTTCCGGGCCTCGTCGAAGCGGGCCACCTGGTCGCGGACGAAGACCCGCAGCGACTCCAGCGCCGCGGCGCGCCCTCCCGGCCGGCTCTTCACCGGGGGCACCGAGTGGTCGATGTCGAAGCGGTCCAGCTGGCCCACGAGACGGCCCGGCTGCCGCTCGGGGGTGAAGCCCAGGTCCACCCGCTCCGCGGCCCGGGCGTGTGCCGGGTCTGGCCACCCGGGCAGCTTCCCCAGGTACTCGGGCCACAGCTTCCGGAGCTTGGGCCGCAGGGTGTAGGCGCCCACCTGCTTCTCGGGGACTCGCTGCATCGGCACCACGCAGGAGGCGTCCACCGCCACCAGCGGGACCTCCAGCGCCTTCGCGGCGCCTCGCAGGTGCCCGGGGATGATGAAGGAGGGGAACCAGTCGGAGACCACCGCCGCGGCCCGCTTCCCGACGGCCGCGAGTCGGGGGACGTGCTGGCGGCTGTTCCGGGGGAGCTCCAGCCAGTAGGGCACTCCCCGGGCCCGCATCGCCCCGGACAGCTCGTCCACGCCCTGGAGGACAAAGGCGTGCAGCCGGTCGGACGCATGCGGGTAGTCGGGACGGAGCGCGTGGTAGCAGACGACCGGGAGCCGGAGCCTGTTCCCGAGCGCGATGGCCGCCTCCAGCGCATGGTTGTGGGGCACGCGCTGGTTCACCATGCACCAGTAGACGACGTACTCACCCCGGGAAGGCAGGGGCGCCTCCCGGACGAGGCGGACACGGGCGGGGTCGACACCGATCTCGGTCCAGGAGAAGCCGGCGGGCATCGAGCGCTCCTTTAATGCCCCGGCTATGCTGTCGCGGTAGAACGGAGTACCCAAGGCATGGCCTATCCGATCCATCGCCCCCGCCGGCTCCGCCGCACCGAGGCCCTCCGGCGCATGGTGCGCGAGACCGAGCTCCGCCCCTCGGACTTCATCTACCCGCTCTTCGTCGTGGAGGGCCGCGGGGTGCGCACGCCGGTCCCCTCCATGCCCGGCATCGACAACCTCTCGGTGGACCTGGCGGTGGAGGAGGCGAAGCGCGCGCGGGCGGTGGGAGTCCCGAGCGTCATCCTCTTCGGCATCCCCGGCCACAAGGACCCGCGCGGGAGCGGGGCCTGGGCCGAGGACGGTATCGTCCAGAAGGCGCTCCGGGCGCTGAAGGACTCGGTGCCCGAGCTGCAGCTCATCGCGGACATCTGTCTCTGCGAGTACACCGACCACGGCCACTGCGGCGTCATCCACGGGGGCGAGGTCGACAACGACCAGAGCCTTCCCCTGCTGGCACAGATGGCGGTCTCCTGTGCCCGGGCCGGGGCGGACATCGTGGCTCCCTCGGACATGATGGACGGTCGGGTCGCCGCGATTCGCACCGCGCTCGACGGGGCCGCCCTGTCCCGCACCCCCATCCTCAGCTACGCGGCGAAGTACGCCTCGGGTTTCTACGGGCCCTTCCGGGAGGCGGCCCAGAGCACCCCCCAGTTCGGGGATCGCCGCGGCTACCAGATGGACCCGGGCAACGTCCGCGAGGCGCTCAAGGAGGTCGCGCTCGATCTCGAGGAGGGAGCGGATCTGGTGATGGTCAAGCCGGCGCTCAGCTACCTCGACGTCATCGCCCGGGTGAAGGAGCGGTTCGATGTCCCCGTCGCGGCGTACAACGTCTCCGGTGAGTACGCGATGGTGAAGGCGGCCGCGGCGAACGGATGGATCGACGGACAGCGGGTGATGATGGAGGTGCTCACCTCCATCAAGCGTGCCGGCGCCGACCTCATCCTCACCTACCACGCGGTGGAAGCCGCCGAGCTCCTGAACTCGTGACCCGCTCGCGCAAGGGCAAGAACGCGGGGAAACCTCCGCCCCGACCGGAGGCCCTGCACTACAAGGTGGTGGAGCTTTCCACCGTGGACGAGGGCAGCCTCGAGCACACGGTGAACGTCTGGGTCCGCCAGGGCTGGACGCTGGAGACCGTGCAGTTCGCGATGCGCGAGTCCTCCAAGCGCCCGGCGATGGCCTTCGTCTTCTTCACCCGGGTGGGCGAGCCGGCGCCCGCCGAGACGGCCCAGACGGCCGGAGCCCGGGCCGAGGGCCCGGCGGTCGATGCCTGGAGCCGGCTGGCGGCGCTGGCCGCCGAGGGAGAGGAACCATGAGCCGGCTGCGATCTCCGTTCGGGGCGCCGAAACTCCAGCTCGTCCCCGAGGACGGCATCCCCGAGTCGCCGTACCCGCGGTGCTCGATGCTCCTCCGGCTCATGGCGCGCCTCGCCGACATCGGGCTGGCCTGGGTCCTGGCAGTCGCGGCGGGGCGGGCCGGCCTGGTGGTCGCGCTGCTCTACCTGCTCCTCGCCGATGGCATCTTCCACGGCCAGAGCGTCGGGAAGCGGATCTTCGGGGTGAAGGCGGTGTTCCTCCCCATGCGCACCGACGCCCGGTTCCGGGACAGCACGCTGCGGAACGCGCCGCTGGCGCTGGTCGTGCTCCTGCGCATGATGCCCGAGCCCCTCGGGCTCCGGGCGGGACTGGCCGGGGTGTTGGTCATCGGCGCCGTCGAGGCCTGGAAGGCGCTCCGCGACCCGCTGGGGCGCAGGCTGGGAGACGTCTGGGCGCAGACCCAGGTGGTGGACGGCAAGGTCGTCTCGGGTTCCCAGGCTCTGGCCCGGGCGCCCGGCGTGCCGGTGGGACCTGAGCGGTGGATGACCGGGAACGCCGACCGGCGGATTGCCCCAGGAGGACGCTGAACGCCGTGCGCATCGCGCTGACCTACAACCTCCGCCTCTCGGATTCCGAGGAGGAGGCGGAGTTCGACACCCAGCAGACCGTGGACGCCCTGGGCGGCGCCATCGACCGGCTCGGCCACCGGCTGGAGCGCTTCGAGGTCTCGGGGCCCGCGTCGCGGACCGTGGCCCGACTCGAGGCCTACTCGCCGGACCTCATCTTCAACACCGCCGAGGGAAGACGTGGCCGGTTCCGCGAGGCCTTCTACCCCGCGCTCTTCGACGAGCTGGGATTTCCCTATACCGGAAGCGACGCCTACGCCCTGGCCGTCACCCTGGACAAGCAGCTCACCAAGCTCATCCTCCGTGACCACGACGTCCGTACCCCGGGGTGGCAGTACATCGAGAAGGTCGAGGAGCTGAAGGCCTCGGCGCTGCGCTTCCCGGTCATCGTCAAGCCCAACTTCGAGGGAAGCAGCAAGGGCATCACCCAGGACTCGGTGGCGGAGACCGTGGCCGAGCTGGAGGAGAAGGTCGCCCGGGCGCTGGAGCGCTACCCGGCGGGCATCCTGGTGGAGGAGTACATCTCCGGCCGCGACCTGACCGTCCCGTACCTCGCCGCGGTGGAGAACGACTACGACGGGGTGCTGGCCCCGGTCGAGTACGTCATCGACCCGAAGCTGTCGAAGCGGCGCCGCTACGCCATCTACGACTACGCCCTGAAGACCTCCGAGGAGCGGGCGGTGAGCGTGAGGGCACCGGCCGCCATCTCTCCGGCCATCGCCGACGAGCTCCGGCGCACCGCCCAGGCCGTCTTCCGGCTCACCGACTGCCGGGACCTGGGGCGGATCGACTTCCGGCTCAGCGACGCGGGCGTGCCGTATTTCCTGGAGATCAACGCGCTGCCCTCCCTCGAGCCGGGCGCGGGCATCTACGCCGCGGCCGAGCTGGATGGGCTGCACCTCGACGCGGTCATCGGCTCGGTCATCCAGGCCGCGGCCCGCCGCCACGGCATCAAGGACAGCTCGCGGCGACAGGGGAAGCCACCGCGGAAGACCGGGCCCCTGCGGGTCGGCTTCGCCTACAACGTCAAGCGCATCAAGCCGAGCGACGACGGGGTGGAGGACTCCGAAGCCGAGTACGACAGCCCGAGCACGCTGCAGGCCATCCGCGAGGCCATCGCCTCCTGGGGACACGAGGTCATCGACCTCGAGGCGAACCAGGAGCTGCCCACCGTGCTCGCCGTCACGCCGCTCGATCTCGTCTTCAACGTCGCCGAGGGATGGAAGGGGCGTAACCGCGAGGCCCAGGTGCCGTCGCTCCTCGAGCTCCTGGACATCCCCTACACCGGCAGCGATCCGGCCACGCTCTCGCTCGCCCTGGACAAGGCCCTGGCGAAGAAGATCGTCCGCCAGCACGGCATCCACACGCCGAACTTCCAGCTCTTCACCACCGGCAAGGAGCGCCTGAACCGCGAGTTCGACGAGTTCCCGCTGATGGTGAAGCCCGTGGCCGAGGGCTCCAGCAAGGGCGTGGTGAGCAAGAGCGTGGTGCAGAACGAGGCCGAGCTCCGCGAGGTGGTGCGGGAGATGGTCTCCAAGTACCAGCAGCCGGCGCTGGTCGAGGAGTACATCCGGGGCCGCGAGTTCACGGTGGGCCTGCTCGGCGAGCGCCGCCCGCGCGTCCTGCCGCCGATGGAGATCGTCTTCGTCGACACCGACGACCCGAACCCGGTCTACAGCTTCCAGCACAAGCTCGACTGGAACGATCGCATCCGCTACGAGGTTCCCGCCAAGCTGGAGCCGAGCCAGACGGAGAAGCTCCGCACCGCCGCGCGCGGAGCGTTCATGGCCCTGGGCTGCCGCGACGTGGCCCGCATCGATTTCAAGATGGACGCCCGCGGCCGGTTCTACTTCCTGGAGTGCAACCCGCTCCCCGGGCTCACCCCGGGGTGGAGCGACCTGGTGCTCATCGCCCAGGGCGCCGGCATGGACTACCGGGCACTCATCGGGGAGATCCTGAGCGGCGCCATCCGCCGCTACAAGGAGCGCGAGCAGTCGCGCCGCGCCGCCGCGGACCTCTCGCCCCAGGCGGCGAACGGAACCGGAAACGGAAACGGGAGCGGGCTCCACGGACCCGAGCTCGCCGGGTCCGAGCTGCGCGAGGGCAAGGGATGAGCCCGGTCACGCGTGCCCGGGCCCGTCCGGCGGGGCGGCGCGCGGCGGTGGAGAAGAAGCGAGGGCGCTACCACCACGGCAACCTCCTGACCGCGCTCGAGGTGTCGGTGCCGCCGCTGGAGCAGCTCGTGGCGATCTTCAACACTCTGTTGATCGAGGGGGCGCGGCCGAGGGAGTAAGGTCGTCCGGATGTCCGGCGACGCGAGTGAGAGCACGGTCCCCCGGGTGCGCGCCCGCGCGCTCGATCTGCCGCTGGGCCGCTTCCGCACCGGTCGGTTCAACGCCATCACCGACGTGAACGGCGTGCTGGTGGGGCACACCACGCTCATCGCGGGCGAGGGGCCGCTCCGCCCGGGGAAGGGGCCGGTGCGCACCGGGGTCACCGCCATCGTCCCCAGCGGCGGGAACATCTTCATGGAGCGGCTCCACGGCGGCGGATTCGTCCTCAACGGCGCTGGAGAGGTCTCGGGCCTGACCCAGGTGATGGAATGGGGCCTCCTCGAGACCCCCATCCTCCTCACCAACACCATGTCGGTGGGCGTGGTCTCCGACGCCATGGCCCGCATCATGGTGGAGAGGTACCCGGGCATCGGTGACGAGCACGACGTCATCATTCCGGTGGTGGGGGAGTGCGACGACAGCTGGCTCAACGACATCACCGGCCGGCACGTGCGCGAGGAGCACGTTCGCTCCGCGGTGGCCTCGGCGGCGGGTGGCCCGGTCGCGGAGGGAAGCGTGGGCGGAGGCACCGGCATGGTGACCTGCGACTTCAAGGCCGGAATCGGCACCTCGTCGCGCCGGCTCCCCGAGTCGCACGGCGGCTACACCCTCGGCGTGCTGGTGATGTCCAACTTCGGGAAGATGCACAACCTGAGAGTGGGCGGGCTTCCCCTCGGCGAGGTGCTGGAGGAGCGGTACCGGGAGGTTCCCCGCCGCACCGCGACCTACGGAAGCATCATCGCGGTGGTGGCGACCGACGCCCCGCTCCTTCCGAACCAGATCAACCGGCTCTGCCGCCGGGTGGCCCTGGGCATCGGGCGAGTGGGGAGCTATGCCGCGCACGGCTCGGGAGAGATCGTGGTCGGCTTCTCCACCTCCAACGTGATTCCCCGGCGCACCCGCAAGATGGTGACCAAGGCGAAGTTCCTCCTCGACCAGCGGCTGGACCCGCTCTACGAGGCGGTGATGGAGGCCACCGAGGAGGCCATCCTCAACTCGATGTGCATGGCCGGTCCGATGACCGGCATCAACGGCAATCACTGCCCGGCGCTGCCCCTGGACGAGGTCCGTCGCTTCGTCGAGGCGGTCCGCCCGGCGCTCCGCTCGCGGCGCCGTCCTCCCGCGCCGTCCGGCCCTCCGCCGGACCGGGACCGCGAGGGAACGGTGAGGGTGGCCGAGGCGCTCCCCACCGCGGTCCGGGGCGCGGAGGGCATCCCCTTTCCCACCCGACCTCCCGACGACCCCGACGGATGACGCCCTCCCGCCGCTTCTGCTAGGAGCGGCGCTCCGCAACCACAGCAGAGGGAGCACCGATGGCCCGGAGCAGGAGCAAGCACCGCCGCAAGCAGATGAAGATCAAGCAGCACTGGAAGAAGCGCCGCGAGCGGAAGAAGGCCACCGCCGCGAGCACGAAGTAGTCGCAGCTCGAGCCTGTCCGCACCGCTCGCCTCGCTGCCGTCTCTGCCAGCAACGACGAGCGCTGAAACGCGGCGGCGAACGCCGGCGTGAGACTCCGGGCCGAGGACGGCCGCCGTCCTCGAGGACGGCGCAGCGCTCGCCCCACCGGGTGAAGGCCTGCGGGCTCTCGAGCGTCCGCGCGCCGTCCGGCGCCTCCTTGTTCCGTGAATTCAGGTGGCCAAGGCTCGTCTCCTCGGAACGGTCGGAGGAGGGCGGCATGCGGCGATGGTGGTTTCTGACGGCGGTGGTGTGGGCCGCGGCGGTCCAGGCACAGGGAACGGGGTACCCGCAGGGGTATGGGTACGGCTACCAGCAGAGCTACCCGCTCCCCAGCAACACGCCTCCGATGAACGCGCCTCTGCCGCCGCCGGCGCCCCCCGAGAACGAGAAGAGCTGGCTCGAGGGCGTCAGCGTGATCCTCGGCGGTGGCGTGGAGGGGTACACCGGGTTGCTCTCCTCGCGCGTGGCCGTCGGACCCGGGTGGAGCGTCATCCTCGGCCTCCACCCGAGCAGCGTCTTCGGCATCGAGCTCGCCTACGTGGGCGGGCTGAACAGCGTGAAGTACGAGAGCTTCGGGCTGGACGGCGCGGGCGGGGCGGACATCGTGCGCCACGGAGGACAGGCGAACGTGACCTTCGCCCTCGGCGCGTGGCAGGTGCAGCCGTTCGTCCTCGCGGGCGTCGGGTTCAACCACTACTCGGTCAGCGAGGCCGCGCAGGCCGTCGGCTTCTCCTCCACGACCGCCGGGTACATCCCCGTCGGTGGTGGTGTCCGCTTCCGGGTCCAGGGCGTCACCGTGGATCTCCGCGGCAGCTGGCAGCTGCCGTTCAGCGACGAGCTGTTCCCGGGCGGAACCGGACAGGACACGCTCGGGCTCGACACCGGGAGCTACCGGCGCTGGAACGCCACGCTGAGCATCGGCGGCACCTTCTGACCTGCGCCCCTCTGGCTGCCGTCCGACACGGCGTCCAGCCGTCCTCTTGACACTTTGCCGCGGCGCGTTATGAGAGGGTTGACTGGCAAGTCAGCCAGACCCAAGTCAGCCAGCCCATCGAAGATTTCCCCCAGGAGGCGAGGTGTCATGTCGAGGAACACGGAGGTTCCGGCGTTCGTGAAGGAGCAGCTGGTCGAGGCCCAGAAGCGGTTCGCGGTCATCCAGGGCCAGGCCGAGAAGACCATCAAGGAGTGGGTGGCGAAGGGTCAGGAGCTCCAGGCAACCACCGCCAAGCGGACCAAGGCCCTCGGCCACGAGGTCCGCAAGCAGGCCGGGTCCTTCCAGAACCGGCTCATCCAGGCCGCCGGCGTGGCGACGCAGAGCCAGATCAAGGTCCTCACCCGGGAGCTGTCCAAGCTGTCCAAGAAGGTGGACGCCCTGGTCGAGAAGAAGGCGGCGCCCAAGACCGACGCTCGCGCCTGAGCCACGGCCGGAAGGGTCGTCGATGACCCGCACGCGCCGTCCCAGAGGTGGCTTACACCGGGGGCGGCGCTTATGTTTTGGCGTTCAACCGACACCTTGCCTGATGGTCAGGTAGGCGTGCTCAGGGTGGGAGTCCGACATGGCTGGTGAGGTTCCCAGGGACAGACGCCCGGTTGTAGAGGCCCTCGAACGGATGTGGGCGCAGGCGGTGACCGCGATGTCCAGCGTGGAAGACGAGGCGGCCCGGGTCGTCCAGCGGGCTCAGACCGTGGCTGGGTGGAGCCAGGACGAGGTCCGGCGCCAGGTGAGTGAGCTGGCCGAGCGGCTCGCCGCGCAGCGGCGCGAGCTGGAGCAGGGACTGGACGAGCGGGTCCGTGGCGCGCTGCAGCGCCTCCGGGTGCCCAAGCGGGAAGAGGTTCAGGCGCTGACCGACCGGGTGAATCGGGTGGCCGAGCGGCTGGAGAAGCTGGAGCGAGGCGGGTAACGCCCCCCCGGGCGCCCGCCCTGGAGAGTGGACGGAACGGTGCGACGAATGTTGTTCCAGATGCACGCGCTGAGCTCGCACTGCGCGGTGCTGCCACTCGTGGCGGCCGTCCTCCTGCTGGGGGCGGCACGCATCGAGCACACCGTTCAGAGCCGGGGCCGGGACACGGCCGAGCCGGCCGTGGCGGCGGCCGTGCAGCGGGACCCGGACCTCGCGCTCATCGACTCCGTTCTCGCCAAGCGCGCGCCCGAGCTGGGCCTCGTGCTCCGGGCCCAGGTCAGCCGGGCCATCGCCGAGGAGGCTCGTCTCGCCGGCTACGACCCGCTCCTCATCCTGGCCATCATCGACGTGGAGAGTGATTTCGACCCCGAGGCGGTGAGCTCCCGGGGCGCCCGTGGGCTGATGCAGATCCAGCCGGTCACGCTCCACTGGTTCGCCCAGAAGCAGGGGCTCCGGCTCTCCCGGGAGGAGATGGCCGCCGACCCCGGGCTGTGCGTCCGCCTCGGCATCCGCTACCTCCGCTCGCTCCAGGATCGCTTCGCCGGTGACCTCCCCCTGGCCCTCATGGCCTACAACGCCGGCCCGGACCGCATCCGCCAGGCCCTCCGCGAGCGCGGCCTCGAGCCGTTCCGCTTCTATCCCCGGCGGGTGAGGCGGGACTTCGAGCGCTTCCGTCGGGGAGCCGGCCTGGGCGGGGACTGGGCCTACGCCGTCCGCGACGCCGAGCGGGCCGCTCGCTAGACCCGTCCGCCTCGTGGCATAAGCTGCTGATCGTTCCGTGTTCTCGCTCGACGACCAGGCGCGTGGACTGGAGGCCGCTCGCGAGCAGGTGGCGGCGCTCTTCCAGAGCATCAACGCGCCCCACGTGGTGGTTCCCGGCCGGCGCGCCGGCCCGGCCCAGGCCTTCATCGCCTGCCTTCGAGGGACCCACGGCTTCTCGGTGGGCGTCTACCTCTGGCTGTCCGAGACCAAGGAGTGCGCGGTCTACACCACTCCCGCCACCGCGCAGACTCCCGAGGAGTACCGCGCCCTCCAGACCGAGGCCCTGGGGTTCGTGGAGTCCATGGGCTTCATGATGGACAACCTCAACTTCCGCTCGCTGTCACCCGAGCACCAGGCCGAGCTGCTGCAGTCGGTCCCGGTGTGGCGGGGCGGGCGAGCCGCCACCGGGGGCACGCCCACCGTGTCCCCACCCGGGCAGCCCGGAACCCCCGCCGCGCAGACCGGGGCGGCGCTGGCCCGGCTGTTCTCGTCGTTCTAGTCACCTGTCCCGAATGCTCCGCACCTCCACCGCCGTCCCCGTCCTCGTCGCTGCAGCCCTGCTCGGCTCCTGCGTGCACGTCCCCACCGAGAAGGAGCGGCAGGGCGCCGAGGCTCACTACGACCTGGGCATCAACGCTCAGAACGCCGGGGACGTGCGGAGCGCGCTGAAGGAGTTCGAGGAGTCGCTGAAGCTCGACCCCGAGTTCGCCGACGCCCACAACGCCATCGCCGTGCTCCTCCACCTCTCGTTCGACCGGAAGGACGAGGCGGAGAAGCACTACAAGCAGGCGCTGGAGATCCGCCCCGCGTTCTCCGAGGCCAAGGTCAACCTCGGCAATCTCTACCTGGACCAGGGACGGCTGGACGAGGCCATCGGCCTCTACGAGCAGGCGCTGAACGACATGCTGTACGCCACGCCCTACATCGCCGAGGCGAACCTCGGCTGGGCGTACTTCAAAAAGGGCAACAGCACCCAGGCCGTCGAGCACCTCCGGGCCTCGGTCAACCACAACCCGCAGTTCTGCCTGGCCTACAAGGACCTCGGGCTGGTGCAGGACGCCCGCGGGGACATCGCCGCGGCCTGCACCGAGTTCACGCGGTTCGTCCAGGCGTGCCCGAAGGTGGCCGAGGCCCACCAGCTCCTGGGCAGCTGCCAGGTCCGACAGGGTCGCGCCTCCGAGGCCCGGGCCAGCTTCGATGCCTGCGTGGAGAACGCCACCGGCGCGCCCCAGCAGCGGATGCGCGAGCAATGCATCCGGCTCCGCGACGGGCTGGGAGGGCAGGGCACGCGGCCCTGATCCCTGGAGCCCCGCGTGGACCGCTGGGAAGACGAGGCGCTGGTCCTGAGCACGCTGGACTACGGCGATGCGGACCGGCTGGTGACGCTCCTGACCCGCGGCCGCGGCAAGCTCACCGCCTTCGCCGCCGGAGCGCGGAAGAGCCGCCGCCGCTTCGCCGGGGCGCTCGAGCCGGGCACGCTGCTGCGGGCGCGCCTCGTCGAGCGCCACGGCTCCACGGTGCGGCTCGATGCGGTGGAGGTGGTTCACGCCTTCCCCCACATCCGCGAGGAGCTGCCCCGGATCGCCCGGGCCCTCTACGCGCTCGAGCTCTGCCGGGAGCTGCTCCGGGACGAGGAGCCGGCGCCCGAGCTGCTCTCCCTCGCCGTGGACTGGCTCGGCCGCCTCGACGCGGGCGAGGCGGGCCCCACCTCGGTCCTCGCCTTCGAGCTGCAGGCGCTCGCGCTGGCCGGGCTCATGCCCCGGTTCGACGCCTGCACCCTCTGTGGCCGGCCTCCGGGCGAGGCGCCCCGGTTCGACGTGGACCACGGCGGCGCGGTGTGCGCCGATTGCGCGCCCCGCGCGACCGGCCCGCGCATCGACCCCGCGGTGCTGGAGGGGCTGGCGGCGATCCAGGCGGGGGCCCGGCAGCCGTTGCCTCCCGCCCTCCGCGCCGAGGCCCGGGGGCTCCTGGCCCGGTTCATCGAGGCACAGCTCGGGCGGCGGCTGAAGAGCGTCGAGTTCCTGCGCAGCGTGGGAGTCGACTGATCGAGCCGGTTTGTGCTTCAAGGTGCACCGCTTGGCGATGACCTTCCAGGAACTGATTCTCGCGCTCCAGCAGCACTGGGCGGCCCAGGGCTGCATCCTCACCCAGGCCTACGACGTCGAGGTGGGCGCGGGCACCATGGCCCCCACCACCTTCCTCCGCGCGCTGGGCCCGGAGCCGTGGAACGTGGCCTACGTGCAGCCCTCGCGCCGTCCGGCCGACGGCCGGTTCGGGGACAACCCCAACCGGCTGTTCCAGCACCACCAGCTCCAGGTCATCCTCAAGCCCTCCCCCAAGGACGGCCAGGCTCTCTACCTCGACTCGCTGAAGGCCATCGGCATCGACCCGCTGGACCACGACCTGCGCTTCGTGGAGGACGACTGGGAGGCCCCCACCCTCGGCGCCTGGGGGCTCGGCTGGGAAGTGTGGTGCGACGGGATGGAGATCACCCAGTTCACCTACTTCCAGCAGTGCGGGGGCTTCGAGTGCCGGCCGGTCTCGGCCGAGCTCACCTACGGGCTCGAGCGCATCGCCATGTACCTCCAGAACGTGGAGAACGTCTTCGACGTGGAGTGGGTCAAGGGCGTGAGCTACGGCGAGGTCTTCCACCGCAACGAGGTGGAGATGAGCACCTATGCCTTCCGTGCGTCGGATCCGGCGGTGCTCTTCGCGCTGTTCGAGATCCACGAGAAGGAGTGCGTGCGGCTGCTCGCCCAGGGGCTCCCGCTGCCGGCGTACGAGGCGGCCCTGAAGTGCTCGCACACCTTCAACCTGCTCGACGCCCGGGGGGCGATCAGCGTCACCGAGCGGGCTGGGTTCATCAAGCGGGTGCGCGACAACGCCCGGGCCTGCGCCAAGGCCTACCTCGAGGTCCGCGCCGCGCTCGGCTTCCCGCTCCGGAAGACCGGGTGGACGGTGGGACAGCAGCCGCCGCTGCTCGAAGGAGCGCCGGCGAGCAGGGTCTGGGACACCTTCCTCGCGGAGCAGAAGGGATGAGCGAGGACCTCCTCTTCGAGGTCGGCACCGAGGAGCTCCCGGCTGGAGCGGTGGAGCCGGCGGTCGAGCAGCTCCGGGCCCTCGTGCTCTCCGGCCTGGACGGGGCGCGGCTCGGCCACGGGGCGGCCCGCACCTTCGCCACCCCGCGGCGCCTGGCGGTGCTGGTGGAGGCGGTCGAGCAGCGCAGTCCGGACGTCACCCGGCAGGCGCTCGGGCCTCCGGTGAAGGCTGCGTTCGGTCCCGACGGCTCGCACACCAAGGCCGCGATCAAGTTCGCCGAGGCGCAAGGGGTGACGGTCCAGGCGCTCCACCGCGTGCAGACGCCGAAGGGCGAGTACCTGGCCGCGGAGGTGACCGAGCCCGGACGGGCGGCGAGCGCGCTCCTCCCCGGTCTCCTCGGTGCCGCGGTGCACGGCATCGAGTTCAGGAAGAGCATGCGCTGGGGCGAGGCGGAGCAGACCTTCGCCCGCCCGGTGCAGTGGCTGCTGGCCCTTCACGGCCAGGAGGTGTTCCCGGTGGTGTTCGCCGACGTGAAGAGCGGGCGGATGACTCTCGGCCACCGCTTCCTCTCGCCCGGCCCGCATCCGGTCGCGCGTCCTCGCGACTACCCCGGCCTCCTCGAGCGCGCGCATGTGCTGGCCGAGGTCGGCCGACGCAAGGAGCGGATCCGGACCGAGGCCGCCGAGGCTGCCCGGAAGGCCGGAGGGCGGATCCGCGACGACGAGGCGCTCCTGGACGAGGTCACCGAGCTGGTGGAGTGGCCGACGGCGCTCCTGGGCAGCTTCGAGGAGCGCCACCTCGAGCTGCCGCCCGAGGTGCTGGTGCAGGAGATGACCTCGCACCAGCGGTACTTCCCCGTGGTGGACGCGGGCGGGAAGCTGCTTCCGCGCTTCGTGGCCATCTCCAACACCCCGGTGAGGGATCCGGCCCTCTCGCTCCGGGGCTACGAGCGGGTGCTCCGCTCCCGGCTCACCGACGGCCGCTTCTTCTTCGACGAGGACCGGAAGGTCCCGCTCGCGGCCCGGGTGCCCGCGCTCGAGCGGGTGGTCTGGCAGGGCAAGCTCGGGACCTACGCGGAGAAGGTGGGCCGGATCCGGCTCCTCGCCGCGGGGCTCACCCGGGCAGTGGGGCGCCCCGAGCTCCTGGACATCGTGGACCGGGCGGCGCTGCTGGCCAAGGCCGACCTCACCACGGGGATGGTGGGCGAGTTCCCCGAGCTGCAGGGAATCATGGGCCGGGAGTACGCGCTCGCCTCCGGCGAGCCGCCTCCGGTCGCGCAGGCCATCGCCGATCATTACCTGCCGCGCGGCGCCTCGGATCCCGTGCCCGCCGACGACCCGGGCGCCCTGGTGGGCATGGCGGACCGGCTGGACACGCTCGCCGGGCTCTTCGCCCTGGGCAAGCCTCCTACGGCGTCGGCCGATCCCTTCGGGCTCCGCCGGGCCTGTCTGGGCGTGGTCCACCTCGTCCTCGGCCGGGGATACCGGCTGTCGCTGGGCGAGGCCGTGGGCCAGGCCCTGGACGGAGTGGGGAAGAAGCTGGGGCTCGGCGCGGCCCAGGTGGCCGAGGCCCGGGCGCAGCTCCAGGAGTTCTTCCGGGGCCGGTTGCGCGCGCTCTGGGCGGACCGGGCCCGCGCCGACGTGGTGGAGGCGGTGCTGGCCGCGGGGTTCGACGACCTCCGCCAGGCGCGCACCCGGCTCGACGCCTTCGCCCAGGTCGTCGGGGCGTCGGACTTCACCCCCCTGGCCATCGCCTTCAAGCGAGTGGCGAACATCGTGGAGAAGCAGGGGAGCGACGTCTCGCCCGAGCCGGCGGACCCGCGGCTGTTCCAGGAGCCGTCCGAGACCGCGCTGGCCCAGGCCGCCCGCCAGGCCTCGGCCGAGGTGCACCGGGCGCTGGCCGCCGAGAACGCCCCGGCCGCGCTCGCCGCCGCCCGGAGCCTGAAGGGACCGGTGGACGCCTTCTTCGACCAGGTGCTGGTGATGACCGACGATCGACCCCTGCGAGAGAACCGGGTGCGCCTGCTGCGCGAGGTGGCCCAGGTGTTCGCTCCGCTGGCGGACCTCTCCCGCATCCAGGCCGAGGCCGCTGGGGCGCCATGACCCTGCACCTCCTGGTCATGCTCGCGGCGCAGCCGGTCCTGGAGGCGGAGATCGACAGCCAGACCCGCGAGGACGACGAGCTCCCTCCATCCTCGGTGCTCCCCTACACCCCCCACTTCGAGGGGAAGACCCTCTCCGGGCTGGTCTGCGGTCCGGAGGTGAAGAACGCCTCGGTGAAGAAGCTCCTCCAGGAGGGCACCCGACTCACCGACAGCAAGGACCTGGCGGAGGTGAAGCGGGCGCTGCCCAAGCTCCAGCGCGCCCTGGAGCTCGACCCGAAGGCAGGCTGGGCCTACCTCATCCTCGGCAGCGCCCACGCCAAGCTGGGGGATCCACAGGCCGGGACGCGGGCCTACGAGACCTACCTCCTGTCGTGCCGCACGTACCCCAACGCCGACCGGGTGCAGCGGATCCTGACCGACTACTGGCGGGCCACGGGCGGAAAGGACGACCCGACGCCCCGCCGGTGAGGAAGAATTCTGGCTGGGCGTCTGTTCTCCGCCTCGCCGCTAGTCCTTGCGACGCCGGGTCGCGGATCTCTAGGATGCGCGCCCTTTTGATGCGCCTCACCCTCGCCTCGACCCTGCTCCTCGCCGTCGCGTGCAACCGGGACCTCACGGCGCGACCGCCGGTGGAGAGCCGCCTCTACTACCCCTCCGGGGTGGCGTTCGCTCCCGCGGCCGACGGGGGACTGGGGCGCCTCTACGTCGCGAACTCCAACTTCGACCGGCGGTTCGACATCGGCTGGGTCACCGCGATCGATCTCGCCCAGGTCCGGACCGGCGCGGACGACGGCGCGCGCGCGGTGCCGCTCCCCGGCGATCCGGTTCCGCCGCCTCCGGACGGGGGCTCCGACCAGGGCCGGCCGGTCCAGTTCGTCGACCTGGCCACCAATGCGGGGAGCATCGTGAAGATCGCGAGCTTCGCCGGGCTGGCCACGGTGGACGACGCCGGCACCCGGCTCTTCGTGCCCTCGCGATCCGAGGGCGACGAGCTGGCGATCATGGACATCACCCCGCCCACCGACGGTGGCACCCCGAT
>RPRB01000043.1 GCA_003818285.1 Myxococcaceae bacterium | reverse complement strand
TTTCTCTTCGTGCGCGTGCTCCGGCTCCTGCTCGGTCATCGGGACTGCTGAGGTGAGTCGGGCTCAGTCTCGAAGCAGCTCGAACCGCGCGAGCAGCCGCGCCGGCGAGGTCTCTTCCTTCGCCGCGTCGAGAACGTCCTCGGCCGGCGAGCGGCCAGAGCGCGCTCGCGCCTCGAGCGGCTTGAGGAGCGGGATGTCGTCCGGGTCCAGGTGTGTCAGCCCTTGTCGCGCCAGCCGCACCATCTCCAGCGCCATCGATCCGAGAGACGTCCGGCGGAGCTTCCCCTTGAGGCCGTTGCGCTGCGCCTCCTCGTGGAAGGCCAGGTGCTCGGCGAACGACAGCCGCGGCACGAGCCCCAGCGCCGCATCGAGCGACGCATCGTCGTAGAGGAGCCCCCGCCAGAGCGCCACCAGCCCCGCGGTCTGCTCCAGCGACACCGAGTCCGCGCCCCGCACCTCCATCACCCGCTTGATCCGCACCTCGGGGAAGAGGGTCGAGAGGTGGTCCGTCCAGTCGGACCGGCGTGCCGGCCCTCCCTCGAACCCGCCCTGCAGCAGCTCGCCGAAGGTCATCGCCGGCGTGACGTAGCCGCCATTCCGCCGCAGGAAGAGCAGCGGGGCGTCCAGTGCCCATTCGACGTAGGCGCGGTAATCGAACGTTCCGTCCAGCATCCGGGGGAAGTACCCGCAGCGCGTGGGGTCCACGTCGCTCCACACGTGGCTCCGGTAGCTCATCCACCCGCTGGGTTTCCCCTGGACCAGCGGGCTGTTGGCGAACAGCGCCACCAGCAGCGGGGTGAGCCGCGCGGTCGCCGTCACCTTGCGTGCGCAGTCCGCCTCCGAGGACCAGTCGAGCGAGACCTGCCCGGTACAGGTCATCAGCATCATCTCGAGGGCGAGCTTCCCGCGGACCGGGAGCGTCTGCCGCATCACCTGGTACCGTTTCTTCGGCATCCAGGGGATGTCGGCCGGGGTCCCCCAGGGGCGATAGCCGAGCGTCACCGGCTGGAGTCCCAGCTCGCGCGCGGCCTCGGTCAGCATCCGTGCGTGTGCAACGTTCTCCGCGTGCACCGCCCGGGCGGTCCTCGCCGGCGACCCGGAGAGCTCGAACTGGCCGCCCGGCTCCAGGGAAAGCGTGTGCTCTGCTTTCGTGAGCGCAATCGGAGGGGTGTCCGGAGCGTCCCGGAAAGGCGTGTATCCCCGAGATTCCAGGAGCCCGAGCAGCGCGCGGATCCCCCGGGGGCCCTCGTACGGGACCGGAGTGGCCGGATCTTCCAGGGGATAGAGGAACTTCTCGTGCTCCAGCCCGACCCGGTGCTCGGCCCGCGACCGCTCTGCCGTCCCGAAGATCTCGACCAGCGCGGACACGGAGGTGACGGCCTCGTCCTGGGTCGGCGCGCGGTCGAGCGACATGCTGGCCCGCGTCTATAACAACGGTTGCGGGCCGCGCCCGCCCCCTCGCATGGAAGACACGCCCGAGCTGCCGCGGCACAGTGGTCCACTCGACCCACTCCGGGGAGCGAGCTTCCCGTTCCGGGCAGCCGCGCTGGTGTTGCGCGTTCCCCGGCTGCGGCGGCTCACGCTGCTGTGCGCCGCCCTCACCCTCCTCATCTTCGTGGCCTGGGCATGGGCGCTGTGGACCTTCCTCCCCGGGGTCCTCGAGCGACTGTGGCCGCATCCGGAGGGAGCGGTGGGCTGGCTCTGGAACCTCACGCTCGTGGTGGCGGGCGCGCTGGCGTGGCTCCTCGGCGCGGCGACCCTTCCGCTGCTCGCGCTCGCGCCACTGGAGGACACACTCGTCGAGGCCACCGAGTCGGCGGTGGGCGCACCGCCCGCTCCCCCGTCTGGCATCGCTGGCGCTGCCCGTCAGGCAGTCTCGGCGGTCGCTCGCACCGCGGTCCGGGTCCTGCTCCTCGTCGTCGGCCAGGCGCTGCTGATCGTGCTGCAGCTCCTCGTCCCGGCCGGGGCCCCGCTCTGGGCGGGGGCCGGGTTGGTCTGGACCGCCCTGTTCGCCTGCGCCGAGTACCTGGACCCACCACTGAGCCGGCGCGGCGGGTCCTTTGCCGAGGTGCGGCGGGTGCTTGCACGGCGCCCCATGCTCGCGCTCGGGTTCGGGCTGGCGGTGACCGTGCTCCTGTGGGTGCCGCTCCTGAATCTCTTCCTCCTTCCCCTGGCCGTCGTCGCCGGGACTCTCCTGCACCGTTCACTGGTTTCGGCAGGAGCCCTGTCTTGAAGGCCCCATACCCGGTGGTTAGAGTCAAATCCCCCCCATGCCCCGCTTGATGCGCCGTTCGTTCCTCGTCCTCGCTCTCCTCGGGGCCTGGGCTCTCCTCGCCCGCGACCACGCTCCGCTTCCCTTCACCGTGGGGGAGGCCGTGGCTGGCCCCGCTGCCCGCGGCGAAGGTTCCTCCGAGATCACCCGCAACGCAGATCGTCCGCCGCACGATCTGTCGGCGCTCAAGATCTTCAACAAGGTCGTCATCTACGTGAAGGACGCGTACGTCGACCCGAAGCGGATCAACCCGCGGGAGATGATGATCTCCGCGCTCGAGCAGGTGGAGCGCACCGTCCCCGACGTGATGGTGGAGGCGGACAAGGACCGCCAGAAGCTCCACCTGAACGTGAATGGCAAGACGCGCGACTTCGACATCAGCCACGTCGATTCGCTGTGGAAGATGTCCTTCCAGATGAAGGACGTCTTCGAGTTCATCGGGACCAACCTGCGCCCCAGCGAGGACACGCGGGACGTGGAGTACGCCGCGGTGAACGGGATGCTCTCCACGCTCGACCCGCACTCGGTGCTGCTCAAGCCCGAGTACTACCGGGAGATGCGGCTCACGACCAAGGGTGAGTTCGGCGGCCTCGGCTTCGTCATCCAGATGAAGGAGAGCAACCTCACCGTGGTGCGGGTGCTCCCCAAGACCCCGGCCTCGCGTGCGGGCATCAAGAAGGACGACCAGATCAAGAAGATCGGCGAGGAGTCCACGGTCAACATGGACCTCAACGAGGCCGTCTCCAAGCTGCGGGGCCCCGTGGACAGCCGGGTCACCATCACCGTCGAGCGCAAGGGGCTCGACAAGCCGATGGTGCTCACCCTCGCCCGGGCCACCATCTCCATCGAGTCGGTGCAGTCAAAGCTGCTCGCGGGCAACGTGGGCTACATCCGGCTCAAGAACTTCCAGGGCAACACCACCCGCGACATGCAGACCGCCCTGGGCAAGCTCCAGGCCGACGCCGAGGCGAGCGGCGGGCTGAAGGGCCTCGTCCTCGATTTGCGCGGCAACCCCGGCGGGCTGCTGGAGCAGGCGATCCAGGTCTCGGATCTCTTCCTCAGCCAGGGCACGATCGTCACCACCGTCTCGCTCAGCGAGCGACAGCGTGAGGAGAAGCGCGCCCATTCGGACGACGGGGACAACAAGTATCCCCTGGCGGTGCTGGTGAATCCGGGGAGCGCCTCGGCCTCGGAGATCGTCGCGGGCGCGCTGAAGAACCTGAACCGGGCGGTCATCATCGGCCAGCAGACCTTCGGCAAGGGCTCGGTCCAGGTGCTCTACGAGTTCGGCTCCCCGTCGGGGAACCCCAACGACGAGAGCGCGCTCAAGCTCACCATCGCCAAGTACCTCACCCCGGGAGACGTGAGCATCCAGGAGGTCGGCGTCGAGCCGGACATCGAGCTGGTGCCCACCCGCGTCACCGCCGAGCGAGTCAACGTCTTCGCCCCTCGGAAGACCCTGGGCGAGGCGGACCTCGAGCACCACTTCGGCAACTCGGCCAACAACCCCGTGGCGACCAAGCGCGAGGAGGTCCTGGGCAAGGAGAAGCCCTTCGTCAGCATCCGCTACCTGAAGGAGGACGCGAAGCAGAAGGACGCCGCGGCCCGCCAGCAGAAGGTGGAGGAAGGGAAGGACCCGAAGCTGTCCAAGAACGAGAAGCCCTCGGACAAGCTGGTGAAGCCCGCGGGCAAGGGCAAGGACGCCGCCCATCCGCTCCTTGACGGCGACCCCAACAAGCTGGACGAGGATCTCTACGACCAGCTCGACGCCGAGGCGCAGGACGAGGTCAAGGAGGACTTCGAGGTCCTCTTCGCCCGCGACTTCGTGCTCAAGGACCCGTACGTCCAGCGGGACCGCATGCTCCAGGCGGGCAAGGGCTACCTGAACGATCGGAACCAGCAGGAGCAAGAGCGGATCAACGGCGCCATCGCCGCCCTGGGCATCGACTGGACGCCGGGCCCGACCCCCAAGACGCCTCAGCTGGTCGCCACGCTCCGCCCCGGCCCGGACAAGCGGCTGGCACCGGGTGAGAGCTTCGACCTCGAGGTCACGGTGGAGAACCGGGGGAGCGAGCCGCTGTCCCGGATCCGCGGCTGGACCGAGAGCGAGGATCCGCTGCTCGACCGCCGGGAGTTCCTCTTCGGCACCCTCAAGCCGGGCGAGAAGCGCACCTGGAAGGCGCCGGTGAAGGTGCCGAAGGACATGTACAGCCGTCGCGACGACATGACGGTGAAGTTCTTCGACGACCAGGGCGCCCTCCCCCAGCAGCTGGTGGCGGAGGTGAACTTCGGCGAGCTTGCCCGGCCGGCGTTCGCGCTGGACTGGCAGGTGGTGGACGACTGCGCCCAGTGCAACGGCGACGGGGTCGCCCAGCGCGGAGAGGCCGTCACCCTCCTCGTGGACGTGACCAACCAGGGTACCGGCAAGGCGCTCGACGCGGTGGGCTCGATCAAGAACGCCGCGGACCAGAACGTCTTCATCGAGAAGGGACGGTTCCACCTCGGGGAGATCGGCCCCGGCGAGACCCGGACCGCGCGCTTCCAGCTCGAGGTGAAGAAGGGGTACGTGGGCGACAGCTTCCCCCTGAAGCTGGCGATCATCGACGAGCCGCTGGAGGAGTTCTCCACCGAGCGTCTGAACCTCCCGCTCTCCGATCGGCCGTTCGCGGTCGAGGCGCGAAAGGGGACCGTCCGCGTCGAGAGCGGCGCGCCGGTGCTCGCCGGGCCCGACGAGCGGGCGCCGGTGATGGCCCGGGTGAAGAAGCCCGGGGTGCTGCCGGTGCTCGCCCGGGTGAACGGGCTGACCAAGGTGGAGACCGAGAAGGGCCGCTTCGGCTTCCTCCGGGCCTCCGACGCGCACGAGGCCCGCAACGCCAAGGCCGCCGCGCC
Organism: Myxococcaceae bacterium; assembly: GCA_003818285.1. Taxonomy (GTDB): domain Bacteria; phylum Myxococcota; class Myxococcia; order Myxococcales; family Myxococcaceae; genus RPRB01. The sequence continues at coordinate 23,976 of RPRB01000043.1, read as the reverse complement.
CGAGCTGACCGCGACGCCCTACCGCGAGCCGCCGCAGATCGTGCTCCAGGTGGATCAGAGCCAGGGCGGCGTGGTCGCCCCCTCGGACCGCTTCAGCCTCTCCGGGACGGTGTCCGAGCCCAAGGGCCTGCTGGACATGTACGTCCTGGTCAACGACCAGAAGGTCTTCTTCCGCACCTCGGACAGCCCGAAGAACGAGCCCACCAAGCTGAAGTTCAGCACCGACTTCCCGCTGAAGGAGGGCGCGAACACGGTGATGGTCGTGGCGCGGCAGACGCAGGACTTCGCCTCGCGCAAGGTGCTGATCATCCGTCGCCGTCCGGCGGCCGTGGCCCAGGCGCTGGCGCGAGCCCAGGGAGAGACCACCGTCCAGCGCTGACGCACGGTTGCTCGGAGGCCGGCTGGGGTCAGCGGCCCAGCGCCGCCCGGAGCGCTCCCGGGCGATTGGTGATGCAGGTGTCCACGCCCCAGGCACGAAGCCTGCGCGCCACCTCGGGGTCGTCCACCGTCCAGGCCGCCACCTCGCGCCCGCCGGCGTGCCACCGGTGAACGTCCGCCTCGGTGAGCTGCGCGGCCTCGGGGTGCACCGCGTCCCGGCCCACGAGCGGCAACGTCAGATGGCGCTGGATGAGCTGCGGCCGGTCCGGATCGAGCAGGAGCCCCCGCCGGAGTCGAGGGTGGGCGAGCGCCAGGCGGAGCAGGCATCGCGGGTCGAACGAGGAGACGACCACCTGCGCCTCGTGCCTCCCCGCCTCGAGCAGCGCCCCGGCAGCGTCGGCCACCCGGGTGCCGGGCCAGTCTTCGCTCTTGAGCTCGACGTTGATGAACGCGCTCCTGGGGAGCGTCTCCAGCACCTCGATGAGGAGCGGGATGCGCTCCGGTGACGCGCCCGCCGGCCCCGCACGCACCTCCATCCGGGCGAGCTCGGTCCAGGGGGTGTCCGCCACGCGACCGCTCCTGCCGGTCAGCCGCTCGAGCCGCTCGTCGTGGAAGACGACCACCTCGCCCGAGCCGCACAGCCGCGCATCGAGCTCCACCCCGTCCGCTCCCTGATCGAGCGCGAGCCGGAACGCGGCGAGGGTGTTCTCCGGGGCGTCGCTGCTCGCGCCCCGGTGACCGAGGATGCGCACGGCGTCAACCTAGCGTCCCCGCCCCCGCGGCCCCGAGAAATCTCGTGCCGCTTGCGCCCGCCGTCTGAAGCGGGCGATGTTCCGCGCGGCGCCATGCCTCGCCTGGGATTCGGAGAGCTGCTGGTCATCGGCTTCGTGCTGCTGGTGGTGTTCTCCGCCTCGCGGATGTCCGCGCTCGGCAACGCGCTGGGGAAGTTCGTCCACTCCTTCAAGAAGGCCTCCCAGGGGCAGGGCTTCGTCGACGTGAAGCCGGAACGGACGCTCCGCTCCCCGCGCGATCGAGACGTGGACGGAGACTCGGGAAGCTCCTGAGCCGGAAGGAACCCGCGCCCGAGGGCCGGAGGCCGAACGCCCGGGGTGTCGCCCCGCCTCAGCGCTCGACGGTGGCCGTGACCTTCAGCCGCAGCCCCGAGAGGTCACCGGGGGCGTCGTCGAGGAGCACCAGGAAGTCTGCCACCTGTCCGTTCGCCACCGGCTTCGCGGCGCCGACCAGCCGCGCCCGCAGCGCCTCCACGTCGGCCGGGCTCACGGCGCGCCACAGCTCCTCGGGGCTGGCGATGGACCCGGCGAGCGTCTCGCCGCTCTTCACCGCCTGCGCTCCGTCCCAGACCTCGGCGCGCACCCGGACCCGGGCCGACGGAGCTCCCCGATTCTGGACCCGGCCGCGCACGTACAGGAGCGACCGCCCCGACCGGGTCTCGTAGGTGCCCGGCGTCACCTCCACGGGCGTCACGCCGACCCCGGCCCGCAGGGCCTGGAGCAGCCGGCGCGGGGAGAGCGCCGACCCGTCGACCCGGCCGGCGGTGGCCCAGCTCGAGACCAGACCCACCACCACCAGGAGCAGGAGCCCAGCGAGGCCCACGTTGAGGACCACCGCGCTCACCTGGCGGGCAGTTCCCGGAAGCTCCCTTTCCTGCAGCCCGAGCCGCACACGCCCGGGCGGCTTGGAGATGCTCGGCATCGGCCCGGACACCGTGGGGAGGACCGGGGCGGGAGGCGGCTCCACGGTCTCGGGGATGTCGGGGAGCAACGAAGTGGACGGCGCGGGCGAGCGCGCGCCCGATGACCCCGGCATCTCGAAGAAGTCGTGGTCCGGGGCGCTCGGGCCGGGGAGGGGGGCGTCGTCCAGCAGCACCGCGTTGGGGGCGGCCGCTCGTGGCGTGGTCGCCAGCGCCTCCGCGATCGGCGGCGGGGGCGGACGCAGCGGCGGGGGCGGCTCGGAGAACGGGTCGTCCCAGGCGAGACCGGCCGCGGGCCCTGGCACGGGTGCAGGCGGCCCGGACGCGGTCGGGGGCATCCAGGCGAGATCTGCCGGGGGAGCGGGAGCGGGCGCAGGTGGGGAGGCCGCCGGAACCGGCGCGAGCGACCAGGAAGGTTCCGGCGCCGACGCGGGAGCCGGCTCCGGCGCCGGCCGGCGATCGAGCTCCATCGCGGGGAGCTCCGGCTCGAGATCGATCTGATTGCCGCCCAGGGCGGCCCCGCCGATTCCGCTCCAGTCCAGGGCACGGCTGCCTGCATCGAGCTCGATCTCGCCGTGCGCCGGCAGGGGTCCCGGCTCGAGGGAGGGGAGATCGTCGAGCACCGTCCCCTCCCCACCGAACTGTGCAGGCGGAGGCGGCGCCACAAGCTCCACCGCGGGGGCGAGGCTCGGGGTGTGGCTGGAGAGGATCCCGTCGACCGACAGCGCGCGCGACGGCGAGGCGAGGCCCCACGCCGGGGTGAATCCGGCCAGCGAGGCGAGATCCTCGCTCGAGGGCAGATCCGCTGCAGTCCGAGCGGCCGGAGGCCCCGCGCCCTCGTGCGAGCCCGGCGGCTGGGCCTCCGCCGGCTGGTCCTCGAAGAGATTCGCCAGGCCCGAGGGGGGCGCGGCAGAGAGCGGACGGACCGCGACCGACCCATGGCTCTCGCCCGGCGCGACCGGGAGATCCGGCGAGGTCTCCGGCTCGTCCGGGAACGGCTCCGGGTCCGCGGCGGCTGAGAGCGGGCGGACGGGCACCGGCGACCGGGCCACCGCGCCCGCGGAGGGGCCGGGCAGCGACTCGGCGGGCTCGACCTGCAAGGCCACCGCAGCGGCCGCCGCGGGACCGGGGCGCGACGGCGCGGGCGGGAAGTTCCAGGCCGGCTCGGTGCTCGCCGGCTCCACGCCTGAGACGTCGACGTCGAAGTCCTCCTCGGGCGGCGCCGGAGCCAACTTCGCGAGCAGCGCCGAGACGGCGCTGGCCCGCGCGGGCGTCTTCTCCATGTCCGAGGAGCCCGCCGGTCCGAAGGCGTCGAATGGGTCGGGGCCGCGAGGACGCGCTGCGGCAGGCGCGGGGTCGGCCCCCTGCTTGGATTCCGAGTCGGGGTAGATGCGGAACGTGTGCCCGCATCGTGAGCAGCGGACCTTCAGCCCCCGCGCCTTGACCTTGCCGTCAGGCACCTTGAAGCGGGTGTGGCATTGCCTGCAGGGGATGATCACGGGGCGTGCCGGCCGGGGGGTCGGAACCTGCGAGAATACCAGGGGAAGCCCGCCCGCCCCCCGTGTAGGTGTAACCCCTCCACCTTGTTGCACTGAGCCAAACCGTGCTGCTATCCAGCCGGAACCTGGCGGTCCGTGCAGGGAGGCGCTGCAGCGCGGCATGGTCGGGCAGAAGTCGCGGGCCCACCGTTCACGACGGCGACACACGATCCATGACTGAACCCGAACAGCTCCATCCCCCCCAGGACGAGGCTCCCCACGAGCCGAAGATCATCAAGCGGTACACGAACCGGAAGCTCTACGACACCGTCGAGAGCCGGTACGTCACGCTCGACGAGATCGCCGAGATGATCAAGCAGGGCGCGGAGGTGAAGATCGTCGACAACCGCACCAAGGACGATCTCACCTCGGTCACGCTCGCACAGATCATCTTCGAGGAAGAGAAGAAGAAGAACCAGATGCCGCTGAGCGTGCTCCGGGAGATCATCCGCCGCCCGGGTGACGCGCTCTCCGGCTTCATCCAGAAGGAGGTCTCTCCGCGGGTCGCGTCGATCCGCGAGGAGGCCGAGACCCGCCTCGACCGGCTGCTGCGCCGGGAGGAAGGCGGCAGCGGCGAGCTCAGGGAGGACCTCCTCCGCGCCGGCCAGCGGACCATCGAGGACTGGCAGCGCCGGGCGGACGACCGGGTGAAGGCGCTGGTGGAGAGCGTGACCGGCAACCTACCGGCCCTCGGCTCGGACCTGGGGCAGCTCACCCGACGGCTCGAGGAGCTGGAGCACCGACTGGACGCGCTGGAGAAGAAGCCGTCCACCCCCGGAGAGGGCGGCTAGGCCGGCGCGCCGAGCGCCCACACCGATTCGGCCACGGCGCTCATCATCTGCGCTCCGCGGCTCCGCGGCGCGTAGTCCCACACCGTCTTGCCGTGGCTCTGGGCCTCGTCGATGGCGACGTTGACGCCCAGCGACGGGGTGACCCGGCCCGGGAAGTAGGCCTCGAGCCGCTCGCGCACCGCCTCGGCCAGCGCGGTGCGGCGGTGCATCATCGGCACCACCGCGGAGACCCGGAGCCCCGGCCGCTGGTGCTCCACGGCGGTCCGCTCCACGGTCCGCGCCACCTCCGCGCACCCGTCGAGCGCGAGGTAGGTGAGCGCGACGGGGATCACCACCTCGGTCGCGGCCAGCAACATCGCGGTGACACTGAGCCCGAGCGACGGCGGCCCGTCGATCACCACCGCGTCCTGCTCCGACGCGAACTCGTCCAGCCGCTGGCCGAGCCGCTCCGCCGCGGCGGGTGAGCTGCCCAGCGCCGCAGCCAGTCCGGCCATCTGCTTGTAGGCCGGCACCACCGAGAGGCCCGGAACCTCGGTGGAATGACGAACCTGGGTCAGGTTCACCGAGGGGTCGGTCAGGAAATGGAAGACGTTGGGCTGGATCTCCCGGACATCGAGCCCGAGCGTCTTTCCGGCGTGCCCCTGCGTGTCCATGTCCACCAGGAGCACGCGCAGGTTGCGGGCCCGGGCGATCCACGCGGCGACGTGAACGGCCAGGGTGGTCTTCCCGGTGCCACCCTTCTCGTTGACGAAGGCGATCCTCCGCACGGGTGGCGCCGGCAGGGAGCTCAGCGGGGCTGCTCCGGGACCTTCTCCAGCTTCGACTCGATCCGGCTCAGGGTCGCGTCGAGGTCGGCGATCTTCCGCCGCAGCGACTCCACGTCCTCGGTGGACGGCAGGTTCATCGCCGCCAGCGCCGAGCGCAGGCTCTTGTCCAGCACCCCCTTGGCGGAGAGCGTGCGCTGGATGAGCGTCTGGATCGCGACCACGAACCGCTCGTTGGAGAGGAGGGCCTGGGCGAGCTTTCCGACCCGCTCCTCACCCGTCTCGACCAGCCTCTTGACCACCGGATTGTTCTTCAGCATGGCGCCCCTGTCCGGCCGGGACTTCGCAGCGCGGAAGGGACGTGTCAAGCACGCTCACGCCAGGCGTTGACAGGCCGCGGAGCTGCTCCCTACGGTCCGGCGCTCCTTCTCCCGACCTCCATGTCCGGTCTGCTCGACAGGCGTCTCCTGCTGGTGACCGGGAAGGGAGGCGTGGGCAAGAGCACCGTCGCCGCGGCGCTGGCGCTGCGCCTCGCCTCGGCCGGGCTCCGGACCCTGCTCTGCGAGGTGAACGCGGACCGCCGCCTGGGCCGCATGCTGGGTCATCCCGAGGTCGGGTCGGAGGTGACGCCGGTCGAGGCAAACCTCGCGATGGTGGACCTCGAGCCGGACGCCTCGATGCGCGAGTACGTGCTGTCGAAGATTCCCTCCCAGCGGGTCTACCGCGCGGTCTTCGAGAACCGGCTGGTGCGCTACTTCCTCCGCTTCATCCCCGCGCTGGCGGAGACGGTGATGCTGGGCAAGGTGATGTGGCACCTGCGGCAGTGGCCAGATGCACCCGGTGGCTTCGACCGCATTGTCCTCGACCTGCCCGCCACCGGCCACGCGCTCACCCTCCTCGGAGTGCCGCACAGCCTGGTGTCCGCTTTGCCATCCGGGCCCATGTCCACCGAGGCCGACTGGATGCTGGAGCTCCTGACCGATCCGGTCATCACCTCCACGGTCCTGGTGAGCCTCCCGGAGGAGCTGCCGGTCAACGAGACGCTCGAGCTGGCCCAGGCGCTTCGCAGCCGGCTGAAGGTCCGCATCGGCGCGGTGGTGCTCAACCAGTCGGTGCAGTCGCGGTTCGGGCCCGGCAACCTCGCCGCGCTCTCCGGGCGCCCCGGGCTGACCGCCCTGGCCCAGGCGTACGAGGAAGACGCGAGGCGGACCGAGGGATCCGTGGAGCGGCTGCGCGCCATCGACGCGCCGCTGGTGCAGTTGCCCCGGCTGGTCAGCCCGGCGCTCGGGCGGGCCGAGCTGGAGGCCCTGGGAGACGTGCTGGCGGAGGGGCTCCGGTGAGCGGGCCGTCGCTGGAGGAGGTCCTCCGCCGCCGGCGAGTGCTGGTGTGCGTGGGCGCGGGCGGCGTGGGGAAGACCACGCTCGCCGCCGCGGTGGCGCTGCGCGCCGCGGCGCTGGGGCGGAGCGCGCTGGTCTGCACCATCGACCCGGCCCGGCGGCTCGCCAACGCGCTCGGGCTGACGTGGCTCGGCAACGCCCCCACCGCGGTGCCGGCGGAGGTGCTGGCCCGGGAGGGCATCCGGCTCGCGGCCCCGCTCCAGGCCATGATGCTGGACCTCAAGGCGAGCTGGGACGAGCTCATCCAGCGGCAGGCCCCGCCGGGGCAGCACGAGCGCATCCTCCAGAACCGCTTCTACCAGACGCTTTCCACCGCGCTGGCTGGCTCGCAGGAGTACATCGCGCTGGAGCGGCTGGGGCAGCTGCGCGAGCGATCGGACGCGGAGCTCATCGTGCTCGACACCCCGCCCACCGCGCACGCCCTCGACTTCCTCGACGCGCCGTCGCGGATCCTCGACTTCCTGGACAACGAGGCGGCCCGGTGGCTGCTGGACCCCGCGCTCCGGGCCAGCCGGATCTCGCTGCGACTGGCGCACTGGGGTGGAGGGTGGGCGGCGAAGACCATCGGACGGATCATCGGCGGCGACACGCTGGAGGAGCTCGCGGCGTTCCTCGGGGCGGTGAGCGGGATGAACGAGGGCTTCCGCGAGCGGGCGCGAGCGGTGCGCGCCCTGCTCGCCTCGCCCGAGACCGGGTTCCTGCTCGTCGCGGGGGCCTCCCCCGAGCGGCGCGAGGAGGCGCTGCGCTTTCACGCGGTCCTGGGTGACCGCGGACTGCAGCGCGACGGGGTGGTGGTGAACCGCGTGCAGGAGGAGCCGCCGGCCTCGGCCGACTCCGAGCTGGAGGGGCTTCACGAGCCGCTGAGGAGCGAGCTGGTCCGCACGCTGGGCGAGGCGCGGGCGCTGGCCGAGCGCGACCGCTTGAGCGTGAGGCTCCTCCGTGAGGGAACGGCGCCGGTGCCGCTGGTCGCGGTTCCGCGCTTCTCGGCAGAGATCCACGACCTGCGCGCACTCTGGCGGGCGGGGTCCTACCTGCTGGGCGAGGCTGCGATCCTGTAGGCTCCTGGCTCGGTTCCACCCTCCCCTTGCGCGCCGCGATCCACCGGGCACTGGCCCTGCTCCCGCTCCTGCTGCTCACCCGGTGCGCCACCACCGGGTCCACGGGCGCGCGCCCCGAGACTCTGAACATGCCCCCGGAGGAGGTCCGGGCGGACCTCGCGCTGCTCCGGATGAACGACGAGGAGCTGTTCGCCGCGGGCTCGAGCGCCTTCGCCGCCGGTGACCCGGCGCGGGCGGCGGCGTGCTTCGAGCGGCTGGTGACCGCCTTTCCGGACAGCCCGCACCGGACCCGGGCGCGCTTCAACGCCGGCCTGTCGCGCGAGCGAATGGAGGACTGGGACGCGGCTCGCCGTCACTTCTCGGAGATCGCCGACCCGCTTGGCACCGGTGACGCGCTGGACGCGGCGTTCCATCAGGCCGAGGCGCTCTACCACCTCGACCGCTTCCCCCAGGCCGCCACGCTGCTCGGTCGGATCGCCGCCCGGACCGATCTCCCGGTGGCCCGGCGGATCGAGGCGCAGGTCCAGCAGGGCATCTGCCAGGTGGACGCGGGCGATCTGGACGAGGGCGAGAAGACGCTGCGGGCCGCGCTGGCGAGCGCGAAGGCGGCCGCGGACCGGGGTGAGCCGGCCGACGAGTACGTCACCGCCCAGGGACAGTTCTTCCTCGGGGAGATCTACCGGATCCATTGCGAGGGAGTGACCTTCGACCCGGACGCGAAGGCGGACGAGCTGTCACGGACGCTGGAGTACAAGGCGGAGCTGTTGCTCTCGGCCCAGGGGCATTACCTGCGGGCAATCAAGATCGGCAACGGCTACTGGGCCACCGCCGCCGGAGAGCGGATCGGCAACCTGTACGAGGTGCTCCACCGGCAGATGATGGACTCGCCCACGCCGAGGGAGCTGAAGGGCGAGGAGGTGGAGGTCTACCGGCAGGAGCTCCGGAGGCGGATCAAGATCCTCCTGACCAAGGCCATCGGGGTCTACGAGACGACGGTGGCCACCGCCGAGCGCATCGGGACCGGTGGGCCATTCGTGGATCGGGCCCGGGCGAGCCTGGAGCGGATGAAGCAGCTGCTGCTCGCGGAGGCGGACGTGCCCGACGAGCCGGCCCCGCCGCCACCGGCGACAAGGCCGTCCTCGCGGCGGCGCGGCGTCATCCGCCCGAATTCGACGCCCACGAACACCTCGCAGCGTGCCGGGGCCGAGAGCGGCGGGTAGCTCGGACCCGGGTCCCGGCGCGCCCGAGCAGGGCGACGATGAAACTGCACCGCCGGAGCGCTCCCCCCGTGCGCTCCGGCGGCCTCCCCGCTTGACCTCACTGGAGCCCGAGGCGGGCCACCGCGTCCGCGGTGATGGCCTTCGCCAGCCGCGCCGCGCGCCGGCCGGCCGCCGTCTTCCCCTCCGGGTCGGCAGCCACGGCCGCGGCCACGTCGCCAAACCCCTCGCGGCGTCCGAGCCGGAGCAGGAGCTCGCCCCGGTTGCCGAGGGCCACCGGATGCGACGCGTCCCGGGCGAGCGCGGCCCCGTAGGCCTCCAGCGCATCCTCGGTCCGCCCGAGCTTCTGGTACACGGTGCCCAGCGCCGCGTGGGCGCCGGCGTCCTTCGGGTTGATCTCCACCATCGCCTCGAACACCAGCGCCGCCTCGCGCAGCCTTCCCGCCTGGGCCAGCTCCACCCCGGTCCGGGCCATGCGTGCCGCGTCCGCCGCGGTGATCCCCTCCACCTCGGCCCAGGTCGCCTCGCCCCGGGCGAAGGCCAGCAGCTTCTCTCGCTCGTTCCGTCGCATGCGCTAGCGCCCCATGTTGGCGATGGCGGTCTGGGCCATCGAGGCGAACTTCATCTCCATCGTCGACAGGAGATTCGAGAGCTGCTCCTTGCGCTTCATGAGCCGCTCCATCTTGAAGTTCAGATCGCGGTCCACCTTGTCGAGCTTGGCGACCTTCTTGCGGTCGTCCTTGTTGGTCTTCTTGTCGTCGTTCTGGTCCATCTGCTGGGTGACGGAGAGCATCTGGTCGTCGACCCGGTTCTCGAGGACCATGAGGATCATCTCGATCCTCTCCTCGATGCTGAGGCTCTTGTCGTTGAGGATGTCCTTGATCGAGGGATCGCGGCTGCGGCTGGTGGATGACTTGCTGCTGCTGCTCGAGGACTTGCTCGTGCCGCTGCTCCCGGACGAGCCGGCCGGTTTCGCGGTGCCCGAGCTGCTCTTCGTCGTCGTCGGTCCGGGGGCCGCGGCGCCACGCCGCGCGTCCTCGATGCCGATCTCCAGATCGCTACGGGACATCCCCGAGACGCCGAAGCCCTTCGAGCGCGAAAGCCGGTCCAGGAGGGCCGGGTGGTCCAGCACGTACCGGAGCGCCCGCTTCAAGGCCGGCGAGGTGTCCGCGTTGGTCGCCGCCCGCTCCAGCTCCTCGCGGCTCAGGACCTTGTCTCCGAAGAAAGGGTTCCGGTCGTTGAGGGAGTCGAAGCTCGCGAGGATCGTCTGGAGGGCCGAGAGCTCGTCGCTTCCCGCCGCCGCCCGCGTGCCGGTCGACCCACCCGAGCCGACGGGCCTCCCCGCCGCTTCAACGGATTCCTCCGCGAGGTCGATGTCGCTCCGCGCGATCCCCTGATCGTCCCCGTCCTTCGACCGCGACAGACGCTCCATCAGGTCCGGGTTGTCGAGGATGCAGCGGGCGGCGCGCTTCAGCTCGAGCGAGGCGTCCGGGTCCTCGGCAGTTTCCCGCAGCTCCTTCTCGGTGATGACCCTGTCCCCGAAGGCCCCGAGGAAGCCATGGTCGCGGTTCATCGCGTCGAAGTTCCTCCGGAGCGTCTCCAGCGCCCGGTGCTCCTCCGGATCCGCGTCGCCCGCGGCGGAGGCGACGACGTCGGCGCCGTCCGGACCATCAGCCGCACCGGCGCTCGAGCTGCCCTCGGTCCCGGACTCCTCCCGTGCGAGCTCGATGTCGCCTCGCGCGACGCCGGAGTCGTCCCCGTCCTTCGAGCGCAACAGACGGTCCAGGAGATCCGGGTGGTCCAGCACGTACCGGGCGGCGCGCTTGAGGTCGATCGGGGCGTCCGGATCCTCGGCCGTCTCCCGCAGCTCCTTCTCGGTGATGACCTTGTCCCCGAAGGCGCCGAGAAAGCCGTGATCCCGATTCAGCGCGTCGAAGTTCCGAGCCAGGGTCTCCAGCGCGCGCTTCTCGTCCGGGTCCTCGCCATCGCTCGGACCGACGAGGACCGGGTCGGTGATCGCTCCGCTGACGGCGTCCCCCTCGGAGTCGTTCACGCCCGAGCGAGCATCGGCCGCGCCGTTCGCCCGGAGGGAGGCGGTGGGTGCCCATCCATCGGTGCCGCCGTAGGCCTCGTCCTTCGGCGGCGCGTACTCGGTCTCCGCCGCGCTGGCGGCCAGGTCCTTCAGGAGCTGGGTGCTTCCCTGCATCAGGGTGACGAAGTCCCCGGTCGCCGCCCCCACCGCGATCTTCAGCGCATCACCGATGACCGGCGGCAAGCCCAGCAGCTTGGTCCCCGCGTCGATGACCGCGGTGAACGGCGCGGTGATGGCCCCGAACGCGTCCCCGATGAAGTCGAAGAGTCCCATCCGTCCCCCTTCCCGGGCGGCTGCCGGGCGGGAGAGAGGACTTCAAGAAGGGTGCCGGGGTGCGTCCGCCGCGGAGCCCCGAGGCGAGCGTCCCTCGGAAAAGACGGACCGGTCCGCGCGGCGGGACGCCGGCCGGGGGCTGGTATGTTGCCCGGGACATGACGCGGAGCTTCGGGCTGGACGTGGGCACCAGGACTGTCGGGGTGGCGGTCTCCGACGGGCTGGGGCTCACCGCGCAGCCCGTCACCACGCTGCGCCGGACGAGCCTCCGCGCGGACCTCACCGAGCTCCGGCGCCTGGCGGAACACCACTCGGTGGAGCATGTGGTGGTGGGGCTTCCGCTCAACATGGACGGCACCGAGGGGCCGAGCGCGGTCGAGGCGCGCCGCTTCGGCGAGGCCGTCGCGCGTCAGCTGGGGCTGCCGGTGGATTACTGGGACGAGCGGCTGACCACGGCCGCCGCCAACCGGGTGCTGCTCGAGGCGGACCTGTCCCGCGCCAGGAGGAAGGCGGTGGTGGACCGGGTGGCCGCAGCGCTCATCCTCCAGGGGTGGCTCGACGCCCACCGCGCCACAGCACACGGGGACGAGCCGTGAAGCGGGCGCTGGGGCTGCTGCTGCTGGCCGTGCTCGTGGGGGCCGGAGCGGCCGCCGCCTGGTGGTGGCGCGACCGGCGCATCTCCGAGTTCGCCCTGACGCCGGTCGGTGCGCCGGGGACGAAGGACGTGACCATTCCTCCGGGGAGCGGTCCGCGGCGCGTCGCCGACGTCCTGGCTCAGGCGGGCGTGGTGGCCGACGCCGATCTCACCTACGCCTGGCTCCGCCGCGAGAAGCTGGGACCGAAGCTCCGGGCCGGCGAGTACGAGTTCTCGCTTCCGGTGACCCCCGAGCAGGCCATCCAGAAGATCATCGCCGGACAGCAGAAGACGTACCACGTGACGGTTCCCGAGGGCCTGCGGCTCGACGAGATCCTCCCGCTGCTCGCGTCCTCTCCGCTCAAGCTCCGGCTCGACCGGCTGGAGGCGCTCGCCGCGGATCCGGCGTTCGTGCGGAAGCTCGGCGTCCCCGCCTCGCGACTGGAGGGCTTCCTCTTCCCGGATACCTACAGCTTCACCCACGGCTACACCGAGGAGAGCGTGCTCGGGAAGATGGTCTCGCGGACGCTGGAGGAGCTGCGTTCCGCGGAGGCGAGCAAGGACCCGGCGGTCCAGCTCGACGGGCTGCAGATCGTGACCCTGGCCTCGATCGTGGAGAAGGAGACCGGCGCGCCGGAGGAGCGTCCCCGCATCGCGTGTCTCTTCCTGAACCGGCTCCGGCTGGGGATGCCGCTGCAGACCGACCCCACGGTGCTCTACGCGATGATGATGATCCGCGGGAAGTTCGTGAAGAACATCAGCCGGCAGGACCTGGTCACGCCCCACCCGTACAACACCTACACGGTGAAGGGTCTCCCGCCGGGTCCGATCGCGAGCCCGGGCGGGGCGGCGCTGCAAGCGGTGACCCATCCCGCGACGTGCAGCGATCTCTACTTCGTCTCGCGCAACGACGGGACGCACGTCTTCTGCCCCACCCTGCAGTGTCACAACGCCGCGGTGAAGAAGTGGCAGGTGGACTACTGGTCCGAGCAGCGGCGGCGAGGCAGACCCTCGCACTGAGTCGCGCGACGACGGTGCTCGTTCCGACCAGCCTGCGCGGACCCCGACGATCGGGGGGTGCCGCTGCCAGGTCAGCGCCAGCCTCAGGTGGTTCCCGTCGCCATTCGGGAACCATCTTGGAACGGAGGGTGGTTCGAGCGACCTCGAGCGACGCTACGAATCGTTCCGCACGGATTCCTGGACGAGCGTGGAGAACCATCTTGGAGCGGTCCGCCGGAGACGGGCGGCGCAGGCTCGCGAAGCGTTCCCTCCAGGTTCCCGAACGCGATCGGGGAACCAGTTCCAGTGCGTTTGGCCCCACTGTTCGGTGCGCTGACTCGCCGACCCGCTCGTTTGGCTCCTCTCCAGGGAGCACCTTGAACGCGGCACCCACCATCCAGTGGGGGGACGCCTCGCCAGGTTCCCGACGGGAGGGAGCCTCCGGCCGGCCGAGCGTTCCATGTGGGTTCCCAAAGGGCGCACCGGAACCCGGAGGGAACGCTCCGGGCGCACGGCGCGCCGCCTCCCCCGCGGACCGCTCCAAGATGACTCCGCAAGGCCGTTCGGGAACCCGCAGGGAACGTTTCAGTGGTCACGTGCTTCCGCCAGCACGGTTCACCGTTCCAAAATGGTTCGGGAACCCTCGCCCGTCCCACGCGGCGGAGCGCCGCGCCCACTTCTTGCTTTCGTGGGCGGCGTGACCCCGACAACGGATGTCCTGGTGGCGGCGCTCGACGAGCTGAGCCTCCGCTGCGTGCTCATGCTCGACGCTGGGCCCACGCGTCCATGGACGAGGACGTTTCCCGACGACGCGATTTCCCTGCACGTGGTCGTCGACGGAGACTGTCTCATCGACACCGACCTCCCGCTCTGGCGGTTCCGCCTCCACTCGGGCGAGGTGCTGGTGGTGGCCGGAGGCGCGACGCGCGCGCTCCGTGCCATGACGGAGGCCCGACCGCCGGAGGTCGTCTCTGCCCGAGTCCACCTCGATCCACCGCTCGGCCACCCGATGCTCGAAGCCTTCCCCCCGCTCATCCGTGCGAGCCCGGGACGCCTTCCCCGGTCATTCGGGCCATCCGTCGATGCGCTCCGGGAAGAGCTCGCGGTCCGGAAGATCGGCCGCGCCGCCGTCGTCGCTCGCCTCTGCGAGACCCTGTTCGTGCAGGCACTCCGGAGCTACATCGAGGATCTGTCCTCGAACGAGCTGAGCTGGTTCCGGATGCTGGCCGACCCGATTCTGCGGGATCAGCTCTCCGAGGCCAGCAAGCCGACGACGACCGTGGCCGATTCGCCGCTGCGGTCGGCAGATCGCGCCAGCGGACGCACGCGCGCTTCACGCAGCTCAGTGGCACCCGACCTTCGGCGTTCCTTCGACGGGAACGGGTCCGACGCGCCGCGGGCCTGCTGGCCGCAGGAGAGACCGACCGCGATCGCATCGCGAAGGCGAGTGGTTACGCCACCCGCCAGGGGCTCTGTCGCGCTTTCCTGCGGGAATTCGGCGTCACACCCGCCGCACACTGGCGAGCCATCCACCGGCGCCCCTTCCCGAAACCAACCGGAGTCCCTGCCGCCGAGCAACCGCGCGGGCCGGCGCGAACCGGCCCAGGGGCGTGAGCAAGCCGAGCTCGTGCGGCTGACACCAAGGGACGACGAGCCGCCACGTCAGGCATTTCGGAACCACCGCAGGATCGGTTCGAGGGCAGGTGGAAGCGGACTATCCCCGAGGAGCGCCTCGGTGATTCCCGCGCCGACGATCTCCATCGCTTCTGAGATCTGCTCGAGCACCCGGACGAGCGCCGCAACCGGGATCCCCCCGCGGGTGGGACAGGCCACCGTCGTGACCTCGCGCGGATCACAGACGTCGAGGTCCAGGTGCACGTAGGCGCGCTCGAGCCCGGACGCCCGCAGCCACGCCAGGAGCTCGGCAGTGCCGGTGACGAGGCCCTTCACGGACAGGGTCCGGAGGCCGCGCTGCTCCATGAGCGCGTGCTCGGCCGGGTCCGGCGCTCGCACACCTGCCAGCAGGACCTGCGCCGGCGACAGCGGCCGCTCCACGCGTGCCGTGAACTGCGGATCGCCGTCCCCCAGGAGCACCCGCAGCGGCATGCCGTGGAAATGCCCGCTGGGCGAGCTCTCCGGCGTGTTCAGGTCGGGGTGCGCGTCGAGCCACACCACCGCCAGCTCGCCGTCGTACCGCTCGGCGAGATGCGACAGGACGGCCACCTCGATGCCGCAGTCCCCACCGACGGCGAAGACGCGGCCTGGACGCTCCGCCGCGAGGATCGACCGCGCCGCGACGAGCTGCGCCAGCAGCTCCCGGCGGCCGTGAATCCCTCCCTCCATCTCGAGCGGATGACCCGGCGGGACCTCCACCTCGCGCCGGCGCCGGTGTCCGCCGACGGCGGCCGCGAGCGCGAGCGCCGACTCTCTCAGGCCCGGGACCTGGCCCGCCCCCTGCCACTGGGGGAAGACCAGCAGCAGTTCGCGCTCAGGCTGCAGCTGCGGCGGCGTCGGCATCGTTCGACTGGCGCGACTCGGCGGAGAGTCGTCTCATCAGCGGAAGGACCGCGAACGACAGCACCGCGCCGAAAACCGCGAACACTCCGAGACCGAAGAAGAGATTCATGTAGAGCGGGAGCGTCTGGAGGGGGTCGGTCCCGGTCACCGGGCTCGCGAGCTTCGCCACCTGACTCCCGAGGTACTGGGAGATCCCAGTCGCGAGGAACCAGGTCCCCATCACCAGCCCACGCAGCCGCGGTCGCACGTAGCGGGCAACCATCGCGAGCCCGAGGCCGCTGATCAGGAGCTCACCGAGGCAGGTGAGTCCGTAGCCGAGCACCATCCACCAGAGCGAGACCTTCCCGTCTGGACTGGCGAAGTACCCCGACCCGCCATAGACGAAGAAGCCCAGCGCGAGCACCACGAACCCGATGGCGAACTTCAGAGCGACCGGCAGGTCACCGCCCGAGCGCTTCCCGAGCCGGGTATAGGCCCAGGCGAGTCCGGGGCTGAGGATGAAGATCCAGATCGGGTTCAGCGCCTGAACTTGCCCGGCGGGAACCTGGTACCCGAACAGGAAGTTCAGGTCGACGTTGCGGTACGCGAACAGCGTCAGAGAGGTCGAGGTCTGCTGGTAGAAGATGAAGAAGATCATCGTCTGCGCGGTGAGGACGATCACCGCGATGAGGCCGCTCCGCTCCCCCGGCGTGCTGCGGCGAATGAGCATCACGAAGATGCCCAGCATCACCAGGCTGGCCAGCCACACCATCGCCCGGGCCACGGCCAGGTTCCGCACCACCATCGCGACGAACGCGACCGCAACGACGCAGCCCACCAGCGTCAGAAAGAACTTCTTCCAGGGGAAAGGCGCGAAGTCCGGTGGGGAGCCCACGTGGGCCAGGAAGCGCGACATGAAGACGTAGTTCAGGATGCCGAGCACCAGACCGCCTGAGCAGACCGCGAAGGCAGCCTCGGAGCTCACCTTCTCCTGGATCAGGGGGGTGGCGATCGTGGAGAGCGTCGAGCCGAGGTTGACGGCCATGTAGTAGAGCGTGAAGGCCGAATCGATCTTCGCCGGGTCCCCCTCGTACACCTTCGAGACGAGGTTCGCGGGGTTGGGCTTGAAGAGGCCGCTGCCCACCGCGACCACCCCGAGTGCGACGAAGAGCGGCACTCCGGGCGTGGCCAGCATCCCGTAGCCGAGCGCGAGGATGCTCGCGCCGATGACGGTCATCCGGCGGGTGCCGAGCACCTTGTCACCGAGCCATCCCCCCACGGCGGGAGAGGCGTAGGCCATGGCGACGAAAGCACCGAACGTCAGGACCGCATCGGCGTCGCTGTAGCCGAGCTTCCGCACCATGTGCAAGACGACGACCGCCGTCATCCCGTAGTAGCCGAACCGTTCCCACATCTCGATCAGGAACAGGACGGTGAACGACACCCACCTCGGAGGAGTGCGCGCGTCCGGGCCGGTCACGGTGGTGGCTGCAGGGGTCATGTGAGGCCCTCTATCGGGTGCCTGCGCGACGGTACACGTGCCACGGGCGCTGGAAGCCGGGAATCTCCTCCCAGCCGTCGCCGTCGAAGGAGATGGTATCTCCCTGCAGCAGGAAGTCAGGCTCCTTCTCCAGCGCGCCGCCCTCTCGCCGCACCAGGACCTCCGGGCGCTGCTCGGCGAGCTGCTTCCGGAAGATGTCCCAGCGCATCCGGGAGATGCGGGTGTCCGGCAGGCCGCTGAAGAAGGCGATCTGCAGGTCCCAGTACTGGTCGTCCACGTCGAGGACCGCCGCGCCATCCACCGGCGCGACCTCGGCCTTCAGCCAGCGGGCGACCTTCATCACCGCCGGCGGGTTGGTGGACACCGGGCTCACCGGACGGAGCGAGGTGGCCAGCTGGTCGTCCCGGTAAGCGGTGAGGACGCCGAGCACCACCGGGAAGAGCACCGCCAGCCCGACCGCGGCACCGGCCCACAGCCGCCGCGCCGTGGCCGAGCGGCCCTCGACCGTCGCCAGGTACCCGACGCCGACGAAGGGGAGGAGCAACGCCACCTGCGTGACCGCGAACCGCCCCAGCGGCACGAAGTTGAGGAGCACCACGGCCCGGAAGGTGAAATACGCGGTGGGGACCAGCACGACCCAGATCAACCAGCGGTACTCGGGCCGCTGCCGCCAGATGCGCACCATGCCCCGCCCACCGAACCAGGCGATGAGCGGTGACAGGGTGAAGAGCGCCACGCCCGGCCAGAAGAAGAGATTCAGCGCCCGGTACCCGATCGAGCTCCAGCGGGCCACGCCGTCCGCCACCCAGGCCTGGTGGAAGCTCTCGATGTACTTGATGGGGGCGAAGGCATCGCCCTTGGCCCGCTCGTTCCCCTGCATCCACGCAGCGACGAAGGGGAGCGCGAGGAGCCCGTAGCAGACCGAGCGGGTGATCGCCGCGACCCGGTCCTTGTCCCCGAGTAGCAGGAGGACGGAGAGGAGCGGGATCAGGAGCCAGCAGTCGTAGCGCACGGCGCAGGCGAGGTTCAGCACCAGCGCGCTCCCGAACAGCGGCCCGAACCGGTTCTCCTCCAGCCCCTCGGCCAGGAGCGCCAGGCACCAGAGCACGAAGAACAGGCCCACCGATTCGCTGCCCGCGGTGGTGGACATCTGGATGTGCATGCCCCACAGCGCGAGGCCGGCCGTGGCCCACCACGCCGCCTGCAGACCTCCCAGCCTTCGCGACAGCGACCACAGCGGGAATACCGACAGCACCCCGAAGATGAGACTTACCCACCTCCCGGCGTCCTCCCGGTCGATGCCCAGCGCCAGCGCCCCGGCCACGAGGTAGACGTGCAACGGCCCGTACTGGAAGGCCCCGTCGTCCATGTGGGCGATCCAGTGAGGGTTCTGGAGCCAGCGCTGGGCCAGCTCGGTCCGGACCACCGCGTCGCCATAAAGGTTCTCGCTCCACGGGAACACGGCCAGCCGCGGAAGTAGGACCAGGGCGCACGCGAAGAGCAGACGGTAGAGCGCTCTCGCCTCCTCGCTGGACACGCGGGGAGGGGAGCCGGCAACCGAGGAGTCCTCGATCCGGGGTGCGACGGACGGGGTGGGCATCGCTCTGTCCGCTGCGCCTAGCAGGGACCCGGGGGGCATTGGAAGCGCTGGAGCGGAACGAATAAGCTTCCAGGAGTCAGGAAGTCTCCACCCCGCGTCCCGGTCGCGCGGGACGGCGCCTCCCAGGGAGCCCCCGGGCTCCGGGAGCCGTCCGCCCCATCAGCACCGGACACGCTCGCGCGGTCCAACCCCGCGCCGGTGTGGGGTTTGTGGGCGCCCGCCCTGTGCGGAGCATCCAGAGGATGAGACGAGACATGACGACCGTGGCGCAGGGCTCGTGGGTCGAGCGCATCGCGAAGCTCCAGGACAGCAAGTCGTACGCCGAGCTGCACTGGGAGGGGAGCTTCGAGGAGTACCTGAACCTGATTCGGCAGAACCCGCGGGTGACCCGGACCGCCTTCCAGAGGATCTACGACATGATCCTCAGCCACGGGAAGACGGAGTACATCGACAACAAGAAGAAGCTCATCCGCTACCACTTCTTCAGCGACGAGCGCTTCGGTGGCCGCGACGCGATCTTCGGCCTCGACGTGCCGCTGATGAAGCTGGTCAACGTCTTCAAGTCCGCGGCCCAGCAATACGGCACCGAGAAGCGGGTCATCCTCCTCCACGGCCCGGTGGGCTCGAGCAAGAGCACCATTGCGCGGCTGCTCAAGAAGGGCATCGAGGAGTACAGCAAGTCGCCAGAGGGCGCCGCCTACACCTTCACCTGGGTGCTGGACAAGAAGGGCGCGGACGGCTCGGTCCACAAGGAGCGGATGAAGTGCCCGATGAACGAGGAGCCGCTCAACCTCATCCCCCGCGAGTGGCGTCCGAAGATCTTCACCGATCTCACGGACGGCGGCGACTTCACCATCCCCGAGGGCAACGAGCTGTGCCCTGCCTGCCGCTTCGTCTTCAAGGACCTGATGACCCAGGAGGGCGGTGACTTCGGCAGGCTCATCCAGCACGTGAGGGTCAACCGGCTGATCTTCAGCGAGAAGGACCGGGTCGGCATCGGCACCTTCCAGCCCAAGGACGAGAAGAACCAGGACTCCACCGAGCTGACCGGCGACATCAACTACCGGAAGATTGCCGAGTACGGCAGCGACTCGGATCCGCGGGCCTTCAACTTCGACGGCGAGTTCAACATCGCCAACCGCGGCATCATCGAGTTCGTCGAGGTGCTGAAGCTGGACGTCGCGTTCCTCTACGACCTCCTCGGCGCCAGCCAGGAGCACAAGATCAAGCCGAAGAAGTTCCCGCAGACCGACATCGACGAGGTCATCATCGGGCACACCAACGAGCCCGAGTACAAGAAGCTGGAGAACAACGAGTTCATGGAGGCGCTGCGGGATCGCACCGTCAAGATCGACATCCCGTACATCACCAAGCTCGCCGAGGAGCAGAAGATCTACGAGAAGGACTTCAACGCCCGGGCGATCAAGGGGAAGCACATCGCTCCCCACACCCTGGAGATGGCCTCGATGTGGGCGGTGCTCACCCGGCTCGAGGAGCCGAAGAAGCACAACCTCACCGTGCTCCAGAAGCTCAAGCTCTACAACGGCAAGACGCTGCCCAACTTCACCGAGGACAACATCAAGGAGCTCCGCAAGGAGTCCTCGCGCGAGGGTCTGGAGGGCATCAGCCCCCGCTACGTCCAGGACAAGATCAGCAACGCCCTGGTGAGCGACAAGGGCGAGGGCTGCATCAATCCCTTCATGGTGCTCAACGAGCTGGAGGCGGGCCTGAAGGGCCACAGCCTCATCTCCAGCGACGAGATGCGGAAGCGCTTCCGCGAGCTGCTCACCACCGTGAAGCAGGAGTACGAGGACATCGTCAAGAACGAGGTCCAGCGAGCGATCAGCGCCGATGAGGACGCGATCGGCAAGCTCTGCGGCAACTACATCGACAACATCAAGGCCTACACCCAGAAGGAGAAGGTCCGGAACAAGTACACCGGGCTCTACGAGGAGCCGGACGAGCGGCTGATGCGGAGCATCGAGGAGAAGATCGACATTCCCGAGAGCCGCAAGGACGACTTCCGCCGCGAGATCATGAACTACATCGGCGCGCTCGCCGTGGACGGGAAAACCTTCAACTACCGGACCAACGAGCGTCTCCACAAGGCGCTGGAGCTGAAGCTCTTCGAGGACCAGAAGGACAGCATCAAGCTGAAGAATCTGGTCTCCAGCGTCGTCGACAAGGAGACGCAGGAGAAGATCGACCTCGTGAAGGACCGGCTGATGAAGAACTACGGGTACTGCGAGATCTGCTCCACCGACGTCCTCAACTTCGTTGCCAGCATCTTCGCGCGCGGGGACGCCAAGGAGTAGAAGTGTCCTTGAAGATTCACCAGGATCATTCGCGCTTCAAACAGATCGTCCGCGGGAAGATCAAAGCGAACCTCCGCCGCTACGTGCAGAAGGGCGAGATGCTGGGGAAGAAGGGGAAGGACACCATCTCCATCCCCATCCCCTTCATCGACATTCCTCACTTCAAGTACGGCCACAAGGAGCAGGGTGGCGTCGGCCAGGGGGAGGGCGACATCGGGCAGCAGCTCTCGCCCGGGTCGGTGCAACCGGGAGACGGGCACAAGGCAGGCCAGGGCGAGGGGGACCACGCGCTCGAGGTGGACGTGAGCCTCGACGAGCTGGCGTCGATCCTCGGCGAGGAGCTGCAGCTCCCCAACATCGAGCGGAAGGGCAAGGAGCAGGTCGTCGCGCAGAAGATCAAGTACACCGGGGTCCACACCACCGGCCCGGAGTCGCTCCGCCACTTCAAGCGCACCTTCAAGCAGGCGCTGCGGCGGCAGATCGCGCTCGGCACCTACGACCCGAAGATGCCGATCATCATCCCCACTCGGGAGGACCGGCGCTACCGCAGCTACCGGCTGCAGAGTCTGCCGGAGACCAACGCGGTCATCATCTACATGATGGACGTGTCCGGCTCGATGGGTGACGAGCAGAAGGAGATCGTCCGCATCGAGAGCTTCTGGCTCGATACCTGGCTGCGGCACCAGTACAAGGGCGTGGCGTGCCGGTACATCATCCACGACGCGGTGGCCCGCGAGGTGGACCGGGAGACCTTCTTCCACACCCGCGAGTCCGGCGGGACGATGATCAGCTCCGCCTACAAGCTCTGCCGAGACATCATCCGCGCCGACTACCCACCAGGGAGCTGGAACATCTACCCCTTCCACTTCAGCGACGGCGACAACTGGAGCGCCGACGACACCCGGCATTGCATCGACATGCTGAGGACCGACATCCTCCCGGCGGTGAACCAGTTCGCCTACGGCCAGGTGGAGAGCCCCTACGGGTCGGGCCAGTTCATCAAGGACCTGCGCGAGACCGTGGGCGACTCGGAGAACGTGGCGCTCTCGGAGATCGCCGACAAGGACGCCATCTACCAGTCGATCCGCGACTTCCTCGGGAAGGGGCGCTGATGCCGAAGAGCCTCACGCCCCGCCTGGCCCAGCTGAAGGACGAGATCGAGGGCCATGCCCGGAGCTTCGGGCTCGACTACTTCGAGACCGTCTTCGAGCTGCTCGGCTACGACGAGCTGAACATGGTCGCCTCCTACGGCGGCTTCCCCAACCGCTATCCGCACTGGCGCTGGGGCATGGAGTACGAGCAGCTCAGCAAGGGGTACGAGTACGGGCTCAGCAAGATCTACGAGCTCGTGATCAACAACGACCCCTGCTACGCGTACCTGCTCGAGTCCAACGCCGAGGTGGACCAGAAGCTGGTCATGGCCCACGTCTACGGGCACTGCGACTTCTTCAAGAACAACTTCTACTTCCAGCACACCAACCGCCGGATGATGGACGAGATGGCGAACCACGCCACCCGGGTCCGCCGGTGGGTGGACAAGGTGGGCATCGAGAAGGTCGAGGACTTCATCGATCGCGCGCTGTCGCTGGAAAACCTCATCGACTACCACTCGCCGTACATCCGCCGCTCGCCGGACCCGAAGCGCGCCGAGCAGGAGGAGCAGAGCAACGAGCGGGTGGAGGGCTTCCGCGTCGACCGCGAGTACATGCGGGGCTACGTGAACCCCACCGAGTTCCTCGAGTCTCAGCGGAAGAAGGTCGAGGACGAGAAGGCGAAGAAGAAGCACTTCCCCGAGCGTCCCCAGCGCGACGTGCTCCTCTTCCTCCTGGAGCACGCCCCCCTGGAGCCGTGGGAGTTCGACGTCCTCGCCATCCTCCGCGAGGAGGCCTACTACTTCGCGCCCCAGGGCCAGACCAAGATCATGAACGAGGGCTGGGCCAGCTACTGGCACTCGACGATCATGACCCGGAAGGCGCTCACCGCCGACGAGATCATCGACTACGCGGACCACCACTCGGGCACCCTGGGCACGCGGCCCGGGGCGCTGAACCCGTACAAGCTGGGCATCGAGCTGTACCGCGACATCGAGGAGCGGTGGAACAAGGGGCGGTTCGGCAAGGAGTGGGACGAGTGTGACGACCTCAAGGCCCGCCGCGCCTGGGACAAGAATCTGGGACTGGGCAGGGAGAAGATCTTCGAGGTGAGGAAGCACTACAACGACGTCACCTTCATCGACACCTTCCTCACCCCCGAGTTCGCGATGGAGCAGAAGCTGTTCGTCTACGGCTTCAACGAGAAGCGGAACAGCTGGGAGATCCTCGACCGCGAGTTCCGCAAGGTGAAGAACAAGCTCCTCAGCCAGCTCACCAACTTCGGTCAGCCGATCATCGAGGTGGTGGACGGAAACTTCGAGAACCGGGGCGAGCTGCTGCTGGCCCACAAGCACGACGGGCAGGATCTCAAGGCGGACTACTCCCGCGAGACGCTCCGGAACCTCCAGACCGTCTGGCGCCGGCCCTGCAACCTCGTCACCAAGGTGGAGGGCAAGGGCGTCTGCCTGCGTTTCGACGGTCAGAACCAGACCGAGAAGAAGGTGGAGCTCTGAGCCCGTCGCCCACGCTGTCGTCGGCGGAGGTGCTCGCCCTCCGGCTCACCCTCACCCCGGGCGCGCTCTCCCAGGCGGTGGAGGACGCGAACCTGCCCGGGCTCCGCCTCACCACGCAGCAGGGAGCCGAGGTGTCCTTCGGCGCCTCGCGCCTCGTCTTCCGCGCGGTGGCCGAAGGCCTGGAGGCAGAAAGCCTGGTGGTGCGGGACGATCCGCAGGCCACCTTCACCTTGCGGCTGCTGGCTCCCCTCTTCCAGCGCCACCGCGGCGACCTGCACCTCATGCTCTCCTGGGACGGCGAGGCCGAGCCCCGCGAGCTGCGCATCCTGGAGGGGAAGGCGACCTCGACGCCCGGGCCCGGCGGCCGCCAGAGCGCGCTCGGGACCGCCGAGGAGAAGGAGATCCGCCGGCTCCTCGACGAGGCCCGCCGCCACTGGGAGGAGTACCAGCGGCTCAAGGCCGAGGCCGAGAAGAGCGACGCGCCCTAGGAGCCTGTCTCGGTAAGGCCTTTCGGCCGGGCTGAGGGGATCGACGCCTGATGGGTGGTGTGATCTCCTCGGTTCATGGGCAAGACCTTCCAGGAGTGGGACGTCGACCAAGCCTGGTT
>RPRB01000042.1 GCA_003818285.1 Myxococcaceae bacterium | reverse complement strand
CGCCGGTCCGCTGGAGCAGGGGAGAGATCCAGGCCTCCATCTCGGCGCGGCTCACGCGGAAGGACTTCCCCAGCGCCGACAGTTCGGTCGTCTCCTGCCGGGTCAGCGTCTCCTTGGCCTCCCGCGCCACGGCGAGCAGCTCCGTGACCTGGGCGGCATCGGGGTTTGCGACCCCGTGCGTCTCGAGGAAGCGGGCGGCGATCGCCCGGTCGACGTCGTCCCCGCCGAGCGCGGAGTCTCCGCCGGTGGACTTCACCTGGAACACGCCCTCCACCAGCTCGAGGATGGAGATGTCGAACGTGCCGCCGCCGAGGTCATAGACCGCGAAGCGCCCCTGGCTGCCCTTGTCCAGCCCGTAGGCCAGTGCCGCCGCGGTGGGCTCGTTCAGGAGGCGCAGCACCTCCAGCCCTGCCAGCCGGCCCGCGTCCCGGGTGGCCTGTCGCTGGGCGTCGTCAAAGTAAGCGGGCACGGTGATGACCGCCTGCTCGACCTTCCCGGTGAGCGCCGCCTCCGCCCGGCGCTTCAGCGTCCGGAGGATCTCCGCCGAGACCTCGATCGGCGTCACCGGCGGACCGCCCTTCACCTCGAAGCGGACCACCGCGCCGCCGGTCGCGAAGCGGTAGGCACCCAGGGCCTTCGTCTCGGAATCCTCCGGACCCTTGCCCATGAAGCGCTTCACGGAAGCGATGGTGCTGGTGGGCTCGGTCGCGGCGAGCGCCCGGGCCCGGGCACCGACGGTGACCGACCCGTCCTGCGCGTAATGGACGACGGAGGGAAGGAGCAGCGAGCCGCCCGCGTCCACCGCGAAGGCGCGCGGCTTTCCCTCGATGACCGCGGCGACGAGCGAGTTCGTGGTCCCGAGGTCGATGCCCACCGCGTGCCCGCGGGGCTTCAGGGGGTCGTGGATCTGAAGGAGCCCGCCGGCCATGGCGTCAGCTGTCCTCCTCGTCGGAGCCCTCGGCCGCCTCGAGGAAGCGGTGGTGGTACCGCAGCCGGGCGAGCGCCTGGGCCGCCTCGACGCGGACCGCCTCATCGGCCGGGGCCTGCTCCAGCCGCCGGAGCGCGGACTGGGCCGCGGACAGCGTCGTGGCGGACTGGACTCGAACCCGGTCGGAGAGCGCCGAGACCTGCTCGTCGTCACCGGACTCTCGCGCCGACTCCAGCTGCTCGCGGAGCTGGAGCACCTCCTCCAGCACCTTGGGGGGAATGCTCACCGCCCGGGCTTCCTCCTTGAGGAGATCCAACCCGTGCAGCTTGAGGAGGTAGAAGGCCCGCGGCTCCGGGGCGCGCAGCGTCTTGTAGGCCTCGTTCAGGAGGGCGGTCCGCTCGAGCGACAGCCGCCGTTCGCGCGGGTCGTCCTTCCCCGCGCGGTCGGGATGCAGCCGAAGCGACCGCTCGCGGTAGGCCCGCTCCAGCTCCGCCTTGTCCACGTCCACGCCGCGGGGGAGGCCCAGCACGTCGAAGAGCGTCGTCCCCGGAGCGACCAGCTGCACCTTCCCGCAGCTCGGGCAGACGTCCGCCGCGCCAACCTCCGACTGGCAGCTCCAGCAACGCAAGTGCCAACCCCCTAGACGGCGAAGCTCTCGCCGCACCCGCAGGCGGACTTCACGTTGGGGTTCTCCAGCTTGAAGCCGGAGGCCATCAGCGTCTCCTCGTACCGGAGCTCGGAGCCCAACAGGTACAGGTAGCTCTTCGGATCGACGAAGACCCGGACACCATCCTTCTCGAAGATCTTGTCCCGCTCCTTCGGCGCCTCGGCCCACTCGATGACGTAGGCCAGGCCCGAGCAGCCGCCACCGCGCACCGCCACCCGGAGCCCCGCGGCCGGCGTGTTGCGCTGGGCGAGCAGGAGCTTGAGCCGCGCGGCCGCGCCGTCGGAGACGCCGAAGGTCTTCAGGGCCGGGCGAGGCGTGGTGGGAGCGGAGGGCTCCCCGCGTTCTCTGGCGGGAGCGGTCATCAAGTCGCGGTGGCCTTCGCTGCGCCCTGACGCTCGGCGCGCTTCTTCTTGAAGTCGGCGACGGCGGCCTTGATCGCGTCCTCGGCCAGCACCGAGCAGTGAATCTTCACCGGCGGGAGCGACAGCTCCTTGGCGATCTCCTTGTTGGTGATCGTCGTCGCCTCGTCCACCGTCTTGCCCTTCACCCACTCGGTGACCAGCGACGAGCTGGCGATGGCGGAGCCGCAGCCGAAGGTCTTGAACTTCGCGTCTTGGATGACGCCCTCGTCGGAGATCCGCAGCTGCAGGCGCATCACGTCGCCGCAGGCCGGAGCGCCGACCAGACCGGTGCCCACGTTGGGGTCGCTCTTGTCGAGCGTGCCCACGTTGCGCGGGTTCTCGTAGTGGTCGACGACCTTGTCGCTGTAAGCCATGGCAGTTCTTCCTAGTGGGCCGCCCAGGCGATGGACTTGAGGTCCACGCCCTCGCGGGCCATCTCATACAACGGGCTCATCTCGCGCAGCTTCTTCACCTTGTCCACCACCAACCGCGCCACCAGGTCAACCTGGGCCTCGGTGTTGAAGCGGCCGAGCCCGAAGCGGATGGAGGAGTGCGCCATGTCCTCCTCGACGCCCAGGGCCCTCAGCACGTACGACGGCTCGAGCGAGGCGGAGGTGCAGGCCGACCCCGAGCTCACCGCCACGTCCTTGATCGCCATCATCAGAGCCTCGCCCTCGACGTAGGCGAAGGAGACGTTCAGGTTCCCCGGCAACCGGTGCTCGAGCG
This sequence comes from Myxococcaceae bacterium, assembly GCA_003818285.1. Classification (GTDB taxonomy): domain Bacteria; phylum Myxococcota; class Myxococcia; order Myxococcales; family Myxococcaceae; genus RPRB01. The sequence continues at coordinate 26,480 of RPRB01000042.1, read as the reverse complement.
AGCCGTTGAGGATCACCATATCCAGCTCGGACAGGAGCTTGCTCCGGAGCCGCTCGCGGAGGGCAAGGATGCGCGCCGACTCGGCCGCCATCTCCGTCCTGGCGATCTCCGCCGCCTTCCCGAAACCCACGATGCCGGCGACGTTGAGCGTGCCCGACCGCATGCCGCGCTCGTGCCCGCCGCCGTCGATGATCGGGGCGATGCGGACCCGCGGCTTGCGCCGGACGTAGAGCGCGCCGATCCCCTTGGGACCGTAGATCTTGTGCGCGGTCACGCTGGCGAGGTCGATCTTCATCGACTCCACGTCGAAGGGGACCTTCCCCACGCCCTGCACCGCATCGGAGTGGAAGAGCACTCCCCGCGAGCGGCAGAGCTTGCCGATCTCCGCCAGCGGCTGGACCGTGCCGATCTCGTTGTTGGCGAGCATCACCGAGACCAGGATGGTCTTGTCGGTGATGGCCGTGGCGAGCTTGGCGAGGTCCACCCGGCCGTCCTTCTCCACGTCCAGGTAGGTGAACCGCGCGCCGGTCCGGACGACTGACGTCCAGCGCTGCAGCACCGCGTCCTGGTCCAGCTTGTACTGGGCGGAGAGGGCGTCGACGTCCTCGGGCTTCACCTCGTCGCCGGTCAGCTCGATGAGCCGAAGCAGCTTCAGCTCCTCCAGCCGCTCCTGGCGCATGCGCTCCAGCCGCTTGCCGGAGTCGAGGATCGCCTTGTGCTCGGTCTTCAGGGTGATCATGTGATCGCCCTTGGACCGGTAGAACTCGGCCACGCCCTTCAGTGCCAGGTTGTCCGATTCCGTTGCACCGCTGGTGAAGACGATCTCGTTCGGCTGGGCCCCGATGAGGGCCGCCACCTGAGCACGCGCCTGCTCGACCGCCGCCTCGGCCCGCCAGCCGAACGCATGGTTGCGAGAAGCAGCGTTCCCGAAGTCCTCCCGCAAGTAAGGAAGCATGGCCTCGAGCACGCGCGGGTCGAGCGCGGTCGTGGCATGGTTGTCCATGTAGATAGGGAGGCTCATTCGGGTCGTTCGGGCCACTTGCCTACATTGGCCTACCAATGTGGACCGGTCAGGTCCATTATAACGATGGAGGTCCTGACATCAAGGCGGAAGCCCGCGGCGCGCGTGGGCGTTTCCTACGCGAACCCCGGAGCGTATCTCGGTTCATGACGACGACGACGACATCGACACGCATGGTGTGGCTCCTCGGCCTGGCGCTGGTGGCCGCGCTCGGCCTCGCGTTCATCCCTGCCGCCCTGCCCACCGGGCCTTCGGCCAACCTCGACGCCGCCGGCGCGCTCGGCGCCGGAAGGCTCGGCGCCGGCGCCCTGCTCGTCTTCCTCGGCGGACTCCTCACCGCGCTCACCCCCTGCGTGTACCCGCTCATCCCCATCACCGTGGGCGTCTTCGGGGCCCGCCCGGGCGTGGGCCGCGGCAAGGCCGTGCTCCTCACCTCGAGCTACGTGGTGGGGATGGGCGTGGTCTTCGCCGCGCTCGGCGTCGCCGCAGCCCGAACCGGCGCCGCCTTCGGGACGGTTCTCGGACACCCGGCGGTGGCCATCGGCCTCGCGGTGTTCCTCCTCGTCCTCGCCGCCAGCATGTTCGGCGCCTTCGATCTGGCGCTGCCCCAGAGCCTGGCCCTGCGACTGAACTCCGTCGGCGGCTCGGGGGTCGCGGGCGCGTTCCTGATGGGCAGCGTGGCCGGCTTCCTCGCCGCGCCGTGCACCGGCCCGGTTCTCACCGGGCTGCTCGCCTACGTGGCCACGAGCGGGAGCACGGCGCTCGGAGCGGGGCTGCTCTTCGTCTACGCCCTGGGCATCGGCGTGCCGTTCTTCCTCATCGGTGTCTTCGCGGTGCGCCTGCCGAAGAGCGGGGCGTGGATGGACTGGGTGAAGAGCGCGCTGGGCATCCTCCTGGTGGCCCTTGCGGCCACCTACGTGCGTGACGCGTTCCCCGCACTGCGGGGCGCCGCCGCCTCCGCCGCCCGGGCCTGGGGGCCAGGCGGAGCGGTGTGGCTCGCCGCCGCGCTGGCCGCGGCCGGCGTGCTCCTGGGTGCCATCCATCGGAAGTTCGACTCCGGACCGGGCCAGGCGTTGCTGAAGGGCGCCGGGGTGGTGCTCGTCACCGGGGCGGTGCTGCTCCGGCTCTCGGCGCTCAACGTCGGGGTGGAGAGCACCGGACTGGTCTGGAATCTCAGATACGCCGGAGAGGGGACGAAGCCCGAGCCGGTGGACGCGGCGCTGGCCCGCGCCCGCGCCGAGGGCAAGCCGGTGATGATCGACTTCTTCGCCGAGTGGTGCGCGGCCTGCAAGGAACTGGACCGCGAGACCTACGTCGCCCCGGCGGTGGTCGCGGAGGCCGAGCGCTTCGTCCGCATCAAGGTGGACGGCACCAACGCCCAGGACCCCTTGGATGCGCTGTACCAGCGGTTCGGGGTCAACGGGCTGCCCACGGTCGCCTTCGTCTCGTCGGACGGAAAGGTCCTGGACGACCCCCGGGTGACCGGTTTCCTCGGGCCGGAGAAGTTCACCGAGACGCTCCGCCAGGTGCGCTGAGCCTGGTCGCTGGCGCGCTTCCGCCGCTTCCACAGGCGTCCCCCTGGTGCGGGGGCTGAGCTTTCCACAGGCGCTTCCACAGGCGCCGACGGAGCGAGCGCTCCCGGCGCTCGGCTGCGCCACGGTGGCCTTCGTTGACAGCCCTTTCGCTCGCTTCCCGAGGAAGGAGGCGGGCGCATAGACTCCCCCGCGGGGGACGGCGCCGCCACACGGCTGTCCTCGAGGCGGGGGTCGAGCGCGGATGGCGGTCTCGCAAGAGAGGACAGTCACCCCGGTCCAGGCTCCGGCCAGCACCCGGGGGACCACCGCCGAGCCGCGACGCGTCCTGGTGGTCGAGCCCCAGGCGTCCACCCGAGGCCTCCTCCAGTTCGGGCTGGTGCGCGCCGGTTTCCAGGTGACGTCCGTCCGGAGCGCGGAAGAGGCCGAGCGTGTCCTCGGTCAGGGTCCCGCGCCGGCGCTGGTGGTGAGCGAGACGAAGCTGCCCGGCCTCGACGGGGTGACCTTCTGCGCCCGGCTCCGGCGCTCGGCGCTGGCCGAGGTCCCGGTCCTCCTCATGACCGCGCAGCCGTCCGCTACCGCGATCGCCCAGGCCCGGTCCGCGGGCGCCCACGACGTCCTCGCCAAGCCGCTCTTTGTGGGTGACCTGGTCTCCCTGGCGCGGCTCGAGTCGTCGCGTGCGCCGGGCAGCCCCACGCTGGTCGCCTCCACCCGCGAGGTCCCGGTGGCGGCCGCGCTCCGGGCGCTGCTGGCGGGCACCCGGAGCGGCAGGTTGGTGCTGGGAACGACCGCCGAGCTGCTCTTCCGCGCCGGCCGGGTCCTCTCCGCGCAGGTTCGCAACGTCCACGGCGAGCGCGCGTTCCGCCGCATTCTCTTCCTCGGTGAGGGCGCGTACGCGGTTCACCTCGGAGCGGTCCGGACCGCCGGCGACTTCGGGGTGGACCTCCGCTCCCTGTGCGGACCGTGGGCCGCCGCGCTCGGCGCCTGGCGTGCGTTGACCCGGGTGAGCATCCCGCTCGAGGCGGTGCTCTGCCCTGATCTGCGAGCGCTGCTGGCGCAGATCTCCCAGCTTCCGGCGGAGGTCGAGCCGGTGGTGCGGCTCTTCGACGGCGAGCGGACGGTGCGCGCGGTGGTGCTGGAGTCCTCCCTCCCGGAGGAGGTGGTGCTCCAGGTCGCCAACCGCCTCTATGCCTCCGGCGCGCTGCTCCCGGCGCGCGTGGCGCGGTTGCGGGGGCTCGAACCCTTGCCCGCCCGTGTGCGCAGCGGATGGGATGATCCGTTGCCCCGGCTCCCGACCCCGCCAGTGCCCTGGTCCACCGGCCAGACCCCGACCCCCAACCCGGCCCTCGCGCCCACCGTCGCCGAGGCGGTGCCGGCCGACCTCCCGGGCGTGACCGGATGGGACAGCACGGCCGTCGTGGGTGAGATGGAGCGGGCGCTCCGTTCGGTCCCGCTCGGGCTCGAGCCTCTGGCGCCCCCCGTGCCGCGGGTCCCCACCCCGCCCGCGGTGCCCGCGGCGGCGCGGACTCCACCGCCCGCCGCCGCGCCCCCGCCGATTCATCGCCCCCCCACGCCGCCCAGCGTGCCGGTCGCGCTCGAGGCCGGGGAGGAGTCACCGCTCGCGGTCGCGGCGCGGCAGTTGACGCTCACTCATCGCGCTTCCGGGACGGGGTGGTCGCGCCGGCTCCTCCTCGGCGGGCTGACGCTGCTCGTGCTGGCGTTCGTGGCGACGACGGCGTGGGTCCGCTCCGCCGCGCCTCGCCGTGGCAGGGCTGCCCGGGCCCCGGCGAGTCCGGGGCAGGTGATCGAGACCGAGGTGGACAGACTCGTCAGCCGGGCGACGGAGCGCATTGACGCCCATGACGACGGCGGGGCAGAAGAGGCCGCGATGAGAGCGGCAGCCGTCGACCCCTCGGACCCGCGGGCAGTCCTGCTCCTCGGCCGGATTCATCTCCGGACCGGGAAGGTGGACCGCGCCCGTTCCGAGCTGAACCGGGTCCTGGACCTCCAGGCCTCCGGCCCCCAGGCGGAGCAGGCGCGCGCGTTGCTCTCGACACTCCCGTAAGGGCGAGGGCCATGTCCGGTCACAACCGTTGGACGAAGATCAAGCGCCAGAAAGAGGCGATGGGCGCGAGCAAGGGGAAGCTCTTCACCAAGCTCATCAAGGAGATCACCGTCGCCGCCCGCCTCGGAGGCGGTGACCCAGCGGGCAACGCGCGGCTCCGGGCGGCGATGCTCGCCGCGCGCGAGGCCAACATGCCCTCCGACAACATCACCCGGGCTGTGAAGAAGGGCACCGGCGAGCTCGAGGGCGTCCACTACGACGAGGTCACCTACGAGGGCTACGCCCCGGGCGGGGTGGCGGTGCTGGTGGAGGTCCTCACCGACAACCGGAACCGGACGGCGGGGGACATCCGCGCCACGTTCAGCAAGGGCGGGGGAAACCTCGCCGCCGAGGGCTCCGTCGCCTGGAACTTCCACCGCAAGGGCAGCATCACCGTGAAGCCCGGCCCGACCGAGGACCGGGTCATGGAGGCCGCGCTCGACGCGGGCGCCGACGACGTGGTGGCCCAGGGCGCCGACGGCTTCGAGGTCCGCACCGACCCCGCGCTCCTCCACCAGGTCTCGGGCGCGCTGGAGAAGTCCGGGCTGAAGCTGGGCGAGCAGCGCTGGGTCTACCTCCCCCAGAACACGGTGAAGATCGAGGGCGACGCGGCGAAGAAGGTGGTCAAGCTCCTCGAGCTGCTCGAGGACAACGACGACGTGCAGAACGTCTGGGCGAACGCCGACATCCCGGATCGCGAACTGGAGCAGATGGGGGCGTAGTGCTACACATCCGTTCCGTGCTCGGTCCGACGCGCGTCCTCGGCATCGACCCCGGAAGCCGGGTGGTGGGCTGGGGCGTCGTGGAGCGGCGCGGCAGCGGACTCGGGCACGTGGCGCACGGGGTCCTCCGGCTGGACGCCTCGGCCCCGCTCGAGCTCCGGCTGGTCGAGCTGTTCGCCCGGCTCTCGGAGACGCTCGTTCGCCACGCCCCGGCCGCGGTGGCCGTGGAGGGGGTCTTCACCTTCAAGAACGCGCGGAGCGCGCTCGTGCTCGGCCAGGCCCGGGGGGTGGCGCTCCTCGTCGCCGCCCGGGCCGGAGTCCCGGTCTTCGAGTACGCGCCGGCGATGGTGAAGCGGTCGGTCGGCGCCGGAGGGGCAGGGGCGAAGGCGGCGGTGGCCCGCGCCGTGACGGGCTTCCTCGAGCTCGGCGACGCACCGCGCGCCGACGCGACCGACGCGCTCGCGGTCGCCGTGTGCCACCTCCATCGCGCCGGCGCGCCGTTCCTCGTGCGGCGCGCCCGCCGTGCCGGCCCGGACCTGAGCGACCGGCTCCGTCCGGCGGTCGTCCGGCCGGCGAACGGGTTTCGGCGTTAGGTCCGGCGCGTGATCGCCTCGCTGCACGGGACGGTGCTGGAGAAGTCCCAGGACGAGGCCATCATCGAGGTGGCCGGCGTCGGGTACCGGGTGGCGTTCTCCGTCCTCACTCTGGGAAGGCTCCCTCCGGTGGGAGAGCCGGTCCGGGTGCGGGTGCGCACCGTGGTGCGCGAGGACGCCTTCGAGCTGTTCGGGTTCCTCACCCCGGTCGAGGAGGCGATGTTCAACCTTCTCACATCGGTGTCCCACGTCGGCCCCCGGCTGGCGATGACGGTGCTCTCCGGCCTCGAGGTGGACGAGCTGGTGGTCGCTCTCGAGCGGGGCGAGGTGGCGCGGCTGACCCGCATCCACGGCGTGGGAAGGAAGACCGCCGAGCGGCTGGTGCTGGAGCTGAAGGACAAGGTGAAGGTGCTGCCCCGTTCGGGCGCCGCACCAGCTCCGAGGCCCTCGGACGAGGGGGCGCGTTCGGACCTGGTCTCCGCTCTTGCCAACCTGGGCTACCGGCCGGCGCAGGCGGAGGCCGCGGCGGAGGCGGCGCTGGCGAAGCTCGGCGCTGCCGAGCTCGAGGCGCTGCTCCGCGAGGCGCTTCGCGCCCTGCGCACGGCCACGTAGCCGGTGGTACCCTCGAGCCTTCCGGTCGCCGACATGCCCCGCGTGCCTCCCGAAGTCGCCATCCCCGACGAGAAGCGCCTCGAGGCCTCGCTCCGGCCGCGCAACTTCGAGCAGTACGTGGGCCAGACCACCGTGGTGGAGAAGCTCAAGGTCTACGTGGCGGCGGCGAAGGCGCGGGGTGACGCGCTGGACCACTGCCTGTTCTCCGGGCCTCCGGGCCTGGGGAAGACGTCGCTGGCCCACATCCTCGCCGCCGAGCTCGGGGTGGGGCTTCACGTGACCTCCGGGCCGGCGCTGGAACGCAAGGGCGACGTCACCGGGCTGCTGATCAACCTCCAGCCGCGCGACCTCCTCTTCATCGACGAGATCCACCGCCTGCCCGCACCGGTGGAGGAGTACCTCTATCCGGCGATGGAGGACTTCCGGCTGGACATCACCATCGACTCCGGGCCCGCCGCCCGGGCGATGAAGATCGACCTGCCGTCCTTCACCCTGGTGGGGGCCACCACGCGCACCGGGCTCCTCACCTCGCCCTTGCGGGACCGTTTCCAGATCCAGGAGCGGCTCGACTACTACGCGCCCTCGGATCTGGAGACCATCCTGGCCCGGAGCGCGGGGATCCTCGGGGTGCAGCTGGCCGAGGACGGCGCGAGGGAGATCGCCACCCGCTCCCGGGGGACGCCGCGCATCGCCAACCGGCTGCTCCGGCGCATCCGCGACTTCGCCGAGGTGGCCGGGGTGAAGCGGGTGGGGCGCGAGGTGGCGGCGCGCGCGCTCGAGAGGCTGGAGGTGGACCGGAGCGGGCTCGACCCGATGGATCGGAAGATCCTCCTCACCATCCTGGAGAAGTTCGGCGGCGGCCCGGTGGGCCTGGACACCATCGCCGCGAGCGTGGGCGAGCAGCGCGAGACGGTGGAGGACGTCTACGAGCCGTTCCTGATGCAGGAGGGCTTCCTCCACCGGACTCCGCGAGGGCGGATGGCCACCGCGCGCTGCTGGAGGTACTTCGACAAGCCGCCGCCGGCGGACCTGCAGGGAGCCCTCTTCTGAGCCCGCCCGGCGATCCACGCGGCCTGGCCATCCCGTTGCCGCGCATCGGGCCCGGCGGCGAGGTGCGCTTCGCGCGCGACTACTTCCGCGATCTGGTCCGGGACAGCCAGCCGCATCCCGGGCTCTCCGCCGAGCGCGAACGCTGGCTCCGCGGCTGCAGGGTGGAGGGCCGGGAGGAGCGGCTGTTCGAGTTCGAGATGCTGCTCCGGGGCATGGAGCGGTACTTCAAGCTCCACAATCTCCCCATCGACTCCGTGGCTCGCCCGGTCGTGACCCGCGATTTCTGCGAGGAGCTGCGGGACGTGCGGGACGCGCTGGGGCAGGCGATCAAGCTCGCGCGCCGCCTGCTCGACCCCGGGGACGACCAGCGGATGATGTTCCGCCGCTACGTGCAGGACCAGCTGGTGGACGACCGTGCCCGCCGCGCGCTGCTCGACGAGGAGCTGGAGGAGGACACGCCCCAGGAGAGCCTGTTCCTCCTCCGCCAGAGCTTCGAGTCGCTCCGCACGGTGATGGACTCGCTGCTCAAGCTGGAGACCGTGAGCTACCGGGTCTTCCACGAGGTGGGGAACCTCGTGCTCCGGGCCATCGTGCACAACCAGTACTTCCGCCCCTTCCGCCCGCTCGAGTTCTGCCTCGAGTTCGACCGGGTCAAGTCGGTGCCGGTGCTGGACGCGCTCCGGAAGCTGGGAGACCCCGAGCGCCGGCTCTTCACCACGGTGTTCCTCGGGCTGTTCCGCCTCCTGCACTACCTCGCCTACGTCCGGGCGACACCACGCGGGGTGGAGCGGCGGTCCCGGGTGGTGCTCGCGCTGGCGCGGAGCGAGGCGCTGACCCTCGTGGGCTACCTGCGGACCGAGCTCGCGCCGCGGGTGACCCTGCGCCGGCACCAGGGAGCCGCCCTCCGGGCCTCCCGCGACCTGTCCCGGCTGGCGGACGAGATCGGACGCCGGCTGCGCCACGAGGCAGATGACCCCGAGCGGGTGCTGGACATCGGCGCGTCCGCGGCCGAGCAGCTCCGGGCGCAGATCGTCCGGCTGGCCGCCGCGGTCGAGGCACGCCTCCCGGCTGACGAGAGCTTCACCCGGCTGGTCTCTCCGGTGGTGCTCGCCCAGCGGCTCCGGAACGACCTCTGGGTGTTCGCACGGCTGGCCCGCGGTGCCGACGAGGCCCTCGCCGCCGGAACCGAGGAGGCGGTGCACGCGGTGGACGCGCTCGGCTCGTTCCTCTCCTACTTCCAGGACGTCAGCTACCAGCTGCTCCGGTACGGGGACCTCCAGGCCTTCGACGAGTTCGCCGCCATCCTCCGGGAGGCCGGGGCCATCCCGGCCGGACCCATGGCCCGGGCTCGCCTGGCGGAGGAGTGTCGGGCATTCGCCGAGGCCGCCGAGGGTTGCTACGTCGCGGTGGGGCGTCGCGCCGACGTGGCCGGTCGTCGGTTCGACGAGGCCCACGCCCGGGCGGTTCTGGCCAAGTTTCAGCAGGTGTAGAAAAGTACCCGGTCCTGAGCTGGACAGCAGAAAAGTCCGACAGGACGGATACTTGCGTGTTCGTCCGCCTGTCGGTTAAGTGTGCTGCCGTTGCCACGTTGCGGCATGCGGGGGGGAGTCGCCAGCCGTGCACAACTTCGGTTCCCGATTGGTGTCCAGGTCTCAGAGCGCATGAGCGACGCGTCATTCCATCAGCGGACCCTCGAGCAGCCGGTCACGACCCGTGGCGTGGGTCTCCACTCCGGCGCTCAGGTGACGCTCACGCTGCGCCCCGCGCCCGCCGGCCACGGCATCGTCTTCCACCGGCTGGACCTCCCCGGCTCCCCCCCGATCCCGGCCACCGCCGCGCACGTGGTCGAAAGCGCGCTGGCGACCACGCTCGGCAAGGGCGAGGCCCGGGTGGGGACGGTCGAGCACGTGCTCGCCGCGCTGAGCGGGCTCGGCATCGACAACGTTCGCATCGAGGTGGACGGGGCCGAGGTGCCGATCCTCGACGGCAGCTCCGGGCCGTTCCTCTACCTGGTGCGCTCGGCGGGGATCCGGATCCTCGAGGAGCCGAAGTCGTTCGTGGTCATCCGCCGGCCGGTGGTGCTGCGGGAGGGCGACCGCGAGGCGTCCCTCTCTCCCTGCGACCGGCTGCGCGTCGACTGCGCGATCGACTTCCACCACCCGCTGGTGCCGGGGCAGGCGCTCTCCATCGACTTCTCCAGCAGCAGCTTCACCCGGGAGATCGCCCGCGCCCGGACCTTCGGCTTCCTCAAGGACGTGGAGCAGATGAAGTCCGCGGGGCTCGCTCGCGGCGGGTCGCTGGAGAACGCGATCGTCGTGGACGAGTTCAGCATCCTCAACCCCGAGGGGCTGCGTTATCCGGACGAGTTCGTGCGGCACAAGACCCTGGACGCGCTCGGCGACCTGGCGCTCTTCGGCCATCCGGTCATCGGGCACCTCCGGGTGAAGAAGAGCGGGCACGCGCTCCACCACCGCCTCGTGAGTCGGGTGATGGCCGACACCTCGGCTTACGCCATCGTGCGGGCGCGGCGGCGCGAGCTCGAGCGGCTCGACCTGCGGGTCCCCGACCTGGCGCTGGCGCTCGACACGATCTGAGCGTCGACACCGCGTCCCACCTTCACGCCCCACCGGCCCGGGAAGACCGGACCGGTGTCACCGGTTTCCGGCCTTGCGCCGCGGTGTCCAAATGCTGGAAGGTGCGCCACCCCATGAATCTTTCTCGGTTCCTCGTCCCTGCGGCGCTCGCCGCCTTCGTGCTGGCCTGCGCCTGCTCCAAGTCCGCGAGCACCTCGTCCTCCGCCCCCTCCGGCGGAGCGACGGCGCCGGACCGGGTGGTGGCCACCTTCAACGGCGGGCAGATCACCGCCGGCGAGCTGGAGAAGGAGGCCCGGCCGCAGATCGCGGACCTGGAGAACAAGATGTACCAGGCTCGCAAGCAGGCCCTCGAGCAGATGGCGATGGAGCGCATCGTCAAGGCCGAGGCGGCGAAGGCCGGCCTCACCGAGCAGGAGTACATCCGCAAGCGCGTCGAGGAGGCCCCGGTCCAGCAGCCCACCGAGGCGCAGGAGCGTCAGTTCTATGATCGGCTGAAGGCCGGCGGGCAGATTCCGCCGGAGGCGACCTTCGAGTCGCTGAAGGACCGCATCGGTCAGGCCCTCATCAACCAGCAGCGGCAGGGGCAGATGCAGAAGGTCGTCGCCGAGCTCCAGAAGCAGGCGAACCTCAAGCTCGACCTCCCGCAACCCCGGATCTCGGTGGCGGCGGAGGGTCCGTCCCGTGGGCCCAAGGACGCGCCGGTGACCATCGTGGAATTCTCGGACTTCGAGTGCCCGTACTGCGGCGCGGCCCACGACACCGTGGAGCAGGTGATGAACACCTACGCGGGCAAGGTGCGGCTGGTGTTCCGGCAGTTCCCGCTGAGCTTCCACCCCCACGCGGCGAAGGCGGCCGAGGCGTCGCTCTGCGCCGCCGACCAGGGGAAGTTCTGGGAGTACCACGAGGTGCTCTTCAAGAATCAGAAGAAGCTCGACCCGGCGGATCTCAAGGCGCACGCCACCCAGGTTGGGCTGGATCCGCAGAAGTTCGGCCAGTGCCTCGAGTCGGGTGACAAGAAGAAGGTGGTGGACGCCGACCAGCAGGCGGGCATGGCCGCCGGGGTGAATGGCACGCCGGCCTTCTTCATCAACGGCATCTTCCTCAACGGCGCGCTGCCGATCGAAGAGTTCAAGAAGGTGATCGACGGGGAGCTGGCCAGCAAGTGAGCGGGGCCCGCGAGCACATCGCCTGGGCGGCCGACGTGCCGCTCGACGAGGCGCTCCGGCTGTGGCCTCTGCTCTCTCCCGCGGTGGGGGTGGTGAAGGTGGGGCTGTCGCTCTTCGTCGAGCACGGCCCGGCCGCGGTGCGTCCGTTCCAGACGCAGGGCGCGGCGGTGTTCCTGGACCTGAAGCTCCATGACATCCCGAACACGGTGGAGAACGCGGCAGCGGCCGCCGGGTCCCTCGGGGCGTCCTTCCTGACGGTGCATGCCTCGGGTGGCGAGGAGATGGTCCGGGCCGCCGTCCGCGGTGCGGCGCGCGGGGCGGGGCGGGCAGGGGTGGCGCCTCCGCGCATCCTCGCGGTCACCGCGCTCACCTCGCTCTCCGACTCCGAGGTGAACGAGCTCGGGTTCGGCCCGTCGGCCGCGGAGATGGCATCGCGCCTCGCGGACGCCGCGGTGAAGGCCGGCGCGGGGGGCCTGGTCTGCTCGGCGCGCGAAGCGCGGGCGCTCGGCGCGCGGCATCCCGGGCTGTTCCTCTGCACGCCCGGCATTCGCCCGGCGGGTGTCGCCGCGGGGGACCAGGCTCGGGTGGAGACGGCCGCCGCGGCCATCGCCGCGGGATCGAGTCTCCTCGTCGTCGGTCGAGCGCTGCACGGCGCGGCGGATCCGGCCGCGGCGGCGAAGGCGCTCCACGACGAGGTCTCCGCGGCGCTCGCCCGGTGACCGGAGGAGGTGCCCGGTGTCCGGGAGCGAGGTCCTCGTGCGGTCAGCGACGATGGACGACGCTTCGGCCATCGCCGAGGTGCTGGATTGCGCAGGTGGCTGGAATGACAGGAGCCAGCCCGGTCCCGGGGGGACGGCTGCATCGGCGAAGACCCGAGCCGAACCGTGCGCGGCACCTGGGGACACTTCGGCGGACTCCGAACCCTCCATCGAGTCGAGCCTGTTAGGGGGCCTTGCATGTCGCGACTCGTTCCCCACCGCCCGCACCCGCCCCTGTCCAATGGCGATCTCGCCTACGTCCGTGCCGATTTCCTGCCGCTCCGGGAGATCGCCCGTCGCGAGCAGATGGACGCCGGGGAGCTCGCCGCCTGGATCGACGCCGGGCGCCTGCCGCGTCCCGCCTATCTGCTGCCGGACGGCACCCCCGTGTTCCCCGCGGACCTGCTCGCGCTGGTGCGCTCGGCGGGCGGCCTCGACCCGCTGCCCCGGCACTTCGCGCAGCGGACGGAGCTCGCGGCGCGGATGCTGAACGTGGGCGCGAACACCCGGGAGTCGGACTGGGAGGACTACCTCTCCGGCGAGTACGGGATCTGCCTTCGCCAGGTGACCCCCGAGACGCTGGTCCTCAAGGAGGTCCTGGTCGAACGCATCGGCCAGGCGCTCGAGCATCCACGGCCCGAGGATCTCCGCTGGCGGCGGACGCTCGCCTTCGACATCGAGGGTCTCGACTCGCTCATCCGCCCGTTCGCGCGGGTGGATCGGGTGCGCTTCGGCCGCCAAACCTCGCGGGAGCGGCTCATCGAGGCCCCGAGGCGGCGCTGGGCGTGGCTCCGCGAGCGTCACGACGAGGTCGCAGAGTCCTCGCTCACGTCTGATCCCAGCGCGTCGACGTGCTGACGGTCGCTTCCGGCGCCCGGTTGGCGTGGAGCCGGGCGCACCCGCGCGCTCTTACCGGCCGCTGCGGGCGCGCTTCTCCAGGAACTCGGCAATCGTCCGCACGCCGATCCCCGTCGCGCCCTTGCCCAGGTACCCTCGCTCCCTCGGAGCGAGCGCCGGACCGGCGATGTCCAGGTGCGCCCAGGGCACATCGCCGACGAACTCGCGCAGGAAGATGGCGGCGGTGATCGCCCCGCCCCAGCGCTCGCCGTGGTTCTTCATGTCGGCGACGTCCGAGCGGAGCGTCTCCTTCTGGAGATCCACCAGCGGGAGCCGCCAGAACGACTCGCCGGCCCGCGCGGCCGCGGAGAGCAGCTGGTCGGCCAGCACCTCGTCGTTGGAGAAGAGCCCGGCCACCCAGTGCCCCAGCGCCACGACGCAGGCGCCGGTGAGCGTCGCCAAGTCGACCAGCGCCGCCGGCTTCTGCTCCACCGCGTAGGCCAGCACGTCTCCGAGCACCAGCCGTCCCTCGGCGTCGGTGTTGGTGACCTCCACGGTCTTCCCCAGCCGGGAGACCAGGATGTCGCCCGGCCGGTACGCCGCTCCGCTGGGCATGTTCTCCGCTGCGCCGAGGTAGCCGAGCACTGGGAACGGTGGGGCGAGCTCCGCCGCCACCTGGAGCGCTCCCAGCACCGCGGCGCTCCCCGCCATGTCGGACTTCATGTCCGCCATGTTCTCGGCAGACTTCAGCGACAGGCCGCCGGAGTCGAAGGTGATGGCCTTCCCGACCAGCGACACCGGCCGCGCCTTCGCCGCCGCGGCCTTCTTCGGCCGGTAGCTGATCTCGATGAGCCGCGGCGTGTTCTGGCTGCCCTGGCCCACGGCGGAGAACATCCCCATCCGCAGCTTCTGCAGCTCCTTTGGCCCGCTCACCCGGACCTCGAGGCCATGCCCCTTCGCCGCGCGCGACGCCTCCTCCGCCAGCGCCTCGGGCGTGAGGTGCCCGGCGGGCTCGTTCACCAGCGTCCGGGCGAAGTTCGCCGCCTCGGAGACGTGAAGGACGCGCTCCAGGACCTCGTCCAGCGCCCGCGAGCGCGCCGCACCGTCGGGAAGGAGCAGGCGCACCGCCTCGAGCGGCACCCGCTCCTCACGCCCCTCCGTGCGGTACTGGTCGAAGCGGTACGCCCCGAGCGCGGCACCCTGGGCCACGGGCGCGAGCGTGTCGCCGGGGTTGCCCGGCACTGCCAGGGCCACCGAGCGGGCCCGGAGCCGCTGGGCCGCCTTCACCGCGCGCCCCGCCGCCTGCCGGAGCGCCTCGGCGTCGGTCTTCTCCCGGGGCCCCGTGCCCACCAGCACCACCCGCGACGCGGGGAGCCGTCCGTGCGTGTGGAGGACGAAGATCTGCTCCGGCTTGCCGCGGAAGCCTTCCTCGGTCGCGGCGCGGATCAGCTGCCCCGCCAGGGCCTGGTTCACCTCCGCCACCTGGCCATTGGGACGCGGCGCCTCCTCGGCAAAGAGCACCAGGACGTCGGCGCGGGTACCGGCAGGCGCCCCGGAAGCCAGGGCGAATCGCGGAGGGGAGGTGTCGGGCATGGGTCTTCGTCAGTCGCCGTCGCGGCGGCGGCGTGAGCCGGCGTCCTTGCCGGCCTCGTGCACCAGGAGCGGGGAGAAGAAGCAGTCCTTCTTCGTGTACTCGTCGAAGGAGAAGGCGAAGCGGTAGCTCGCGGCGGCGCGCTGGTTGCAGTCGGTGCGCTCGCAGAACCGGCAGCCGATTCCGGTGGGCACCGCGTCACGTCGCAGGTCCGTGGTGGGCAGGCCGTAGGCGAGGAACTGGGCGTTCTCGGCGTTCGTCCCCAGCCCGATGCTGTACGCGGTCCCGTGCACGATGGAGCCGCCGATCGGCTGGAGCTGCACCTTGGCGAAGCAGAAGTACGTCGTCCCGTCCGGCATCATCGAGTACTGCCGCGTGAGCTGCGACGGGTTGAGGAAGGCCAGGTGCACCGCCCACTTCCCGCATGAGCCGCCGGAGGCGAACTTGAGCCCGTCGCCGCTGTAGCGCTTGCTGATGTTCCCCGCGAGGTCCGCCCGGAGGAAGTGGAAGGGCACGCCCAGCTGCTTCGGGTCGCTCAGGTTGCAGAGACGGTGGGCCACCGTCTCGTAGGTGGTGCCGTAGATCTGGCTCAGCAGCTCCACGTCATAGCGGGTGCGCTGGACCTCGCGGAAGAAGTCTCCGTAGCTGAGGAGCAGGCCACCGGCGAAGTAGTTGGCGAGGTTGACCTTGATGAGCTTCGGAGTCTCCGCGTGCCGGGTCCGGGTCCCGCCGAGGATGGACTCGAGCAGCCGGTCCCGGTCCATCACCAGGAGACCGAGGGAGGTCGCGAGCTGGAACTTCAGCGGCTGCTCGGTGAGGGTCGGGGAGAGGGTGAGCGTCTGGGTCTCGGGGTCGAGCCGACGCACCACCGAGCTGCCCGCCGGCCCGGACGCGAACTCCACCCGGTAGCCGAAGCGGTCGGCGAGGAGCTTCACCAGCTGGTGCGACGTCACCTGCCGGTCCAGCGCGAAGTCCCGCCGGACCCGCTCGGCCTCCTCCTCCAGCTCCGGGAACCAATTGCGCTTGGCCTGGAGGAAGTCCGAGACCTCGTCGAAGGGCGAGTAGTCGAGCGGGACGTCCGCACCCTGCATCCCCCCGGCCCCGGTCCCGGCGCCTCGCTGCGAGGCGACCTTCTCCAGCTGGGTCCGGGTGTTCTTGTACAGGTTGAACAGCGCGGCCACCGTTCCGGCGAGCTTCGGCTCCGCGGAAAGGTGCTGGAGGTCCTCGGGATCGATCTCCAGCGACTTGAGAAGCGGCTCGTCCAGGAGCTTGGCCAGGGTCTCGTCGACCGGCCCCTGACCGAGCGAGCCCATGAACTGCTCGGGGTCCTGGTCGAAGTAGCGGAGCGCCTTCCACAGGAGGGGGAAGGGCATTACCCGCTTCCCCTTCTCGATGAGGTTCAGGTACGCCGGAGACACGCCCAGGTCCCGGGCCGCGTCCGCCTGCTTCACGTGGCGCTGCAGGCGGACGGTCCGGAGCTTGAGGCCGACGCTGGCGTTGAGGCTGCTCTCGTTCATCCGTGGAGGCCCCTGGAAAACGCGGAGGGCCTGCGATCGGCTGTAGCAGTGGAGAGCCGGATTTACAAACCATTGTGCAGGCACACCGCAGGGTTACGCCGCTTTGCGTCGAAAATTTACAAGTCAGGTGAGGTGCGTTCCTCGAGTGGCGCGGCCCCTGCGCGGGCGGCCGGTGTAGAAGCCCGGGCCAGACCCCGTGCACGTGCGCGTTTCGCTGACCCCGGAGCGGGCGACAGTGGCTGTGTTGCTCGGGGCGATGGTGGGCCTCGTGCTCTGGCGAGCGCTGCCCTTCCTCGGGCCGGTGCCCCGGGAGGGGCTCTACAGCTCGGACAGCGCCGTCCCGGTCCTGATGTGCAACCTGGCCACGGGAGCGCCGGTGGACTGGCTCTACTGGGGACAGGACCGTTTCGGGAGCTGGCCGTTCCTGCTGGCCCGTGCGGTGGGGGCGCTCGTCGATCGAGCGTGGACGCCCCACGGGCTGCACGTGTTCCGGACGCTGTGGATGGTGGGGGCCCTCGTCCCGTGGCTCGGGCTCGCGGGCCGCAGCGGGCTGGTGGCGGCGGCCGGGCTCCTCCTCCTGCCGGCGTCGAATCCGCAGCTCCAGCGCGTGCTCTTGGACCTGGGCACGGTCGACGGCTGGCAGGTGCCGGCGCTCCTCTGGGCGTGGTGGGGGATCCGGCGCGCAGCCGAGGAGCGGCGACCGTGGCGGTGGCTCACCGTCGCGTCGGCCGGGGCGGCGCTGGCCACCTGGACCTCGCTCGTCAGTGCGCCGCTCCTCCTCGTGCTCGCGCTGATCGAGGGAGGGGGACGAGGGCTCGGCCCGTTCCGGCGGTCGGTGCTGGGGCTCCCGGCGCTCGTCGGCCTCCTGGTGGAGGTGGTGGTGCGCACCTCATGGCACCGCGCGGTCCAGGCCCGCGGCTGGCGTGACGTCCGGACACCGGCCTCGCTGGACGTGGGCCACCTGCTGGAGAACGCCGGAAGGGTGGCCGCGGCGGCCTGGGACGCGGGAGCCATCCCGTGGCTGGCGGTGGCGGTGGTCGGCGCGCTGGCGGCTCTGGGGAGCCGCCGCTGGCGCGATTCTCCCGAGGCGCGGACGATGGTGGGGGCGGCGGCAGCCTCCTTCACCGCCCTCCTGGTCGTGGTGTCCGTCCGGCACGTGCGGGAGAACGCCTACCACCCGCGCTACCTCGGCCTCGGGGTCTCGCTCGCGGTGCTCGGCACGGCGGTGCTCCTGGGCGTGGCAGTCCGCGCGGTCGCCGCGCGTCTGGTCCCGCGAGGGCCGTCTCTCGTCGTGGGGGTCGTGGGTCTCGGGGCGGTGGCGCTCCTCGCGCCCCGGGCGGCCCCGGATCCGCGCGAGGTGGTGCTCCGGCCGGCTGTGGAGGAGATCGGCCGCCGTTACCCGGGCGCGGTCCTCGCCCTCGGATACTGGCGGACGTATGCCCTCGCGGCGCTCCTCCGCCCCGGAGCGGTCATCCCGGTACCGCGCGAGGGCGAGTGGAATCGCCGGCCCGACTGGGCCGCCGCGCTGCGGAGCGGACGCCCGGTGCTGGTCGGGAGGCCGGATCGCCCGGGAGAGGCGGCACCGCCGGCGCTGGTCGAGCGGGGGGCGGCGCTGGTCCTGGTCCGCCCGGACGTGCTCACCCTCCCGCCGTTTCCCGGAGAGTCGCTGGGCGAACGGGTCTCTCTGTACCGCCTCGCGCCTGGCGGCGGCTGATCCCGCGCCGACGGACGGGCCCTGCTAGAAGCGCCTCGACGCCATGCGACTCCTCGCTCCCTTCCGCGCCCTGCGCCCGCCCCCGGAGCTGGCCCCGGTCATCGCCACTCCTCCCTACGACGTGGTGAGCTCATCCGAGGCCCGGGACATGGCCTCTGGCAACCCACGAAGCTTCTTCCGCATCAGCCGCCCCGAGGTGGGCCTGCGCCCGGACATCGACGAGCACTCCGACCCGGTGCATGCGAAGGGCCGGCAGGCGCTGGAGGAGTTCCAGCGGAACGGGTGGCTCGTGCTGGACGACGTTCCCCGGTTCTCGCTCTACCGGCAGCGCATGGGGACGCACGTCCAGACCGGGCTGGTGGCCTGCGCGAGCCTCGACGCCTACGCGCGCGGGGACATCAAGCGTCACGAGCTCACCCGCCCGGACAAGGAGGATGACCGGACCCGGCACATCGATGCGCTCGGGGCGAACGACGAGCCGGTCTTCCTCGCCTATCGCGCCCGGCCGTCGGTCGACGCGATGCTGGCGAGGCAGTCGGAGCGGCCGCCCGACGTGCGCTTCACCAGCGGCGACGGGGTGGAGCATACGGTCTGGACCCTCCCGCCCTCGGAGAACGCATCCATCGACGCCGTGCTGTCGGAGCTGGACACGATGTACATCGCCGACGGGCACCACCGGAGCGCGGCGGCCGCACGGGTCCAGGCGCTGCGCCGCTCGCGCGGGCAGGGCGGGGGAGAGACGGACTGGTTCCTGGCGGTCGTGTTCTCCCACCAGGCGCTGCAGATTCTCCCCTACAACCGGCTGGTGAAGGACCTCGGTCCGGGAGGGAGCGGCGCGCTCCTGGAGGGTCTACGGGCGGGCTTCGAGGTCTCGCCCGCCCCACGGCCCGAGCCCGAGGGCCCGCACCGGTTCGGGCTCTACCTCGACGGCCGCTGGTGGAGGCTGGTGGCGAAGCCGGCGACCATCCCCGCCGACCCGCACGGGGCGCTCGACGTCTCGATCCTGCAGGACGCGGTCCTCGGGCCGCTCCTCGGCATCCACGACCCACGGCGTGACCCGCGGATCGAGTTCGTGGGCGGCGTCCGCGGCACGACCGAGCTACAGGCGCGAGTGGACCGGGGCGAGGCGCGTGCCGCGTTCGCGGTCTGGCCCACCGCCATGCGGGAGCTCCTGGAGATCAGCGACGCCGGGCAGATCATGCCGCCCAAGTCGACCTGGTTCGAGCCCAAGCTCCGGTCCGGTCTGTTCCTGCACCCGTTCTAGACGGGCGAACGTGCCGGTCTTGCCGGTGTGCGGTTGGACGGATTGGACCTTCGTCCAATCGCCCTTCCGGACTCGCTTGGGGTGAAGGGCCCGCGCGGGCCTCATGAGGAGGCCTTCGGGGAACTGCCACCATGACACTCGCCGCATCGAGAAGTGTCTCCTTCGCCCTGGCCCTGCTGGTCACCGTCCCGGCGCTCGCGCAGCAGAAATCCGCCGCCGAGAGAAAGCCCAACATCCTGGTCATCTTCGGTGACGACATCGGGACCTGGAACGTTGGTGCGTACGCGCACGGGATGATGGGCAGGACGCCCAGCCTCGATCGCATCGGCAGGGAGGGGATGCTGTTCACCGATCACTACGGCCAGCCGAGCTGCACCGCGGGCCGCGCGGCCTTCATCATGGGCCAGCTCCCCGTCCGGACCGGAATGACCACCATCGGGATCCCCGGGTCCACCCGAGGCATCCAGAAGTCGGATCCCACGCTGGCCGAGGCGCTGAAGACGCAGGGCTACGCCACGGCTCAGTTCGGGAAGAATCACCTGGGCGACAGGAACGAGTTCCTGCCCACCGTCCACGGCTTCGACGAGTGGTTCGGCAACCTGTACCACCTGAACGCCGAGGAGGAGCCGGAGGAGCTGGACTACCCGGGCCAGAAGAACCCCGAGTACCTCAAGAAATTCGGCCCCCGCGGCGCACTCCACACCTGGGCCACCGACAAGGACGACGCCACGACCGACCCCAAGTTTGGCCGCGTCGGCAAGCAGCGCATCGAGGACACCGGCCCCCTCACCCGCAAGCGGATGGAGACCTTCGATCAGGAGGTCACCAACGAGACCCTGAAGTGGCTGGACAAGGTGGGGAAGGGCGGGAAGCCGTTCTTCTGCTGGTACAACTCGACCGCCATCCACATCTGGTCGCACCCCACCAAGAAGTACGTGCAGCGGGCGGTGGACGAGGGCCGCGCGGAGGAGGACGTGGTCCGCGCCCGGATGATCGAGCACGACGAGCAGGTCGGCTCGCTACTCAAGAAGCTCGAGGAGTTCGGCGTCGCCGACAACACCATCGTCATCTACACCACCGACAACGGCAACGAGCTGCTGCTGTGGCCCGATGGCGGGTATGCGCCGTTCCGAGGGGAGAAGGGCACGACCTGGGAAGGCGGAGTCCGCGTTCCGATGCTCCTCAGGTGGCCCGGCAAGGTGAAGCCCGGCAGCGTCTCCAACGGAATCCAGAACCACGAGGACCTGTACGTCACCCTCGCGGCTGCGGCCGGGATGCCGAACCTGCCCCAGGAGCTGCGCGCCGGGAAGAAGCTCGGAGCGTCCACCTACAAGGTGCACCTCGACGGCTACAACAACCTCGCCCACTGGACCGGGCAGAGCGAGAAGTCGGCCCGCCGGGAGATCTTCTACTACGACGAGACCGACCTCATGGCCGTGCGGGTGGACGGGTGGAAGATCCACATCGGGGTGAAGCATCACGGGAGCTGGTTCGACGCGAAGTCCTATCCCAGCGTCCCCTACGTGGTGAATCTCTTGATGGATCCGATGGAGAAGATGACCCCCGACTCGGAAGAGTGGGCCTACGCCGGCAAGAAGTTCCTGGCCCAGAAGCTGTGGGCACCGACGGCGGCGACCCCGTTCATCGTCGCCCATCTGAAGAGCATCGCAGACTTCCCGCCAAGCCAGGGGGCGGACACCCTGAGCATGAAGAAGGCGATCGAAGGCGCGATGCGCAAGCTCGAAAGCCCGCACGGGAGCAGCAACTAACCGATGCGGTAGCGGAGCTGCACCAGCCCCGAAGCGAGCGTTCGAACGGACTCCAGCGTCAGAGCGTGCCGCCCGGGACTGCTGGCGAACAGGCGGATTCCCGTCCCGAGGATGACCGGGACGACCGAGACCACCAGGCTGTCCAGGCACCCCGCGGCGAGGAACTGCGTCACCACCTCGCCTCCGTCGGCGTAGACGTGGCGCGCGCCCTGCCGGGCCAGGACATCGAGGACCTCCGTCGGCTCGCCGGAGAGGAACCGCTCACCGAAACGGGGCGTCCGTGCGGTGTGGGTGAGGACCGCCACCCTTCGGTCGGCGAACGGCCAGGCCTCGAAGCCGAGCACCGTCTCGTACGTCTTCCGGCCCATCAGGAGCGTGTCCACGGTCGCGTAGAACGCCGCGTACCCGTGCTCCTCCTGCTCGAAGGGCTTCAGGAACCCGAGCCCTCCATCGGACTCGGCGAGGAAGCCGTCCAGGCTCGCGCCCAGGAATGCGGAGACTCGTGGTCGCTCCATGGACTGTGCTTCTACCCGCCCGGCCCTGGGGTGTAGAAGGCCCGGCATGCGAGCCATCAACTTCAACGCCGGGCCGGCGGGACTGCCGCTTCCCGCCCTCGAGCGCGCGCGCGACGAGTTCGTCGAGTTCCAGGGCTCGGGGATGTCCATCCTCGAGCACAGTCATCGGGGCAAGGAGTACGAGGCGGTCCACGACGAGGCGATCGCGCTCCTCACCCGGCTCCTCGGGATCCCCGACACCCACCAGGTCCTCTTCCTCCAGGGCGGGGCATCGCTGCAGTTCGCGATGGTGCCGATGAACTTCCTCCCCGGGGACGGCTCGGCGGACTACGTGCTCACCGGCACCTGGAGCGAGAAGGCGCTCGACGAGGCGAAGCTCCTGGGCAACCCCCGGGTGGCTGCGACCACCATCGGCCCGGACAAGCGCTACACCCGAATCCCCCGAGAGGCCGAGCTCCAGCTGGACCCGAAGGCCGCCTACGTCCACATCACCAGCAACAACACCATCTTCGGCACCCAGTGGCACGCCTGGCCCCAGGTGGGCTCGGTCCCGCTGGTGGCGGACATGTCCTCGGACTTCCTGTGGCGGCCCACCGACTTATCTCGCTTCGGGCTCGTCTACGCCGGCGCGCAGAAGAACCTCGGTCCCTCGGGTGTCACGGTGGTGGTCATCCGCAAGGATTTCATGGCCCGCGGGCGGAAGGACATCCCGAAGATCCTTCGCTACACGACGCACGCGGAGAACAACTCGCTCTACAACACCCCGCCCACCTTCGCGGTCTACCTGATGCGCAACGTCCTCGCCTGGATCGAGGCGCAGGGGGGGCTGGTGGCGATGGAGCGGCGGAACAACGAGAAGGCGGAGATCCTCTACGGCGCCCTCGACCGGATGAGCGGCTTCTACCGCGCCCCGGTGGAGAAGGCCGCGCGGAGCACGATGAACATCGTGTTCCGGCTCCCCACCGAGGAGCTGGATGACCGGTTCGTCGCCGAGGCGAAGAAGCAGAGGATGGTCGGCCTCAAGGGCCACCGCAGCGCCGGCGGCGTCCGGGTGAGCGCCTACAACGCGGTGAGCCCGGAGAATATCCGGACGCTGGTCTCGTTCATGGAGTCGTTCGCCAAGGCCAACGGCTGAGGCCCAACCAGGAGAGAGAGATGGCTGCAATGCTGCGCGTCGCGCTTCTGCTGCTGTGCTCGCTGGTGGCGTTCCCGGTGACCGCGAAGGACGTGGAGGGGATTCAGGTTCCGGACTCGGTGAGCCAGGACGGGAAGACCCTGCACCTCATCGGCGCCGGGGTTCGGAGCAAGTGGATGTTCAACGTCTACGTCGGCGCGCTCTACGCCGAGAAGCCCACCTTCAACGCCGCGAACCTCATCAAGTCCGAGCAGCTGAAGCGGATGGACCTCCATCTGCTCCGGGACGTGGGGAAGGACAAGATCATCGAGTCGATCCGGGAGGGCTTCGATAAGCAGTCCAAGGCGCAGATGCCGGCGCTTCAGGGACGTCTGGACCAGCTCGCCGCCGCGGTCCCGGACCTCAAGAAGGGGGACATCCTGTCGCTCACCTACGTCCCGGAGAAGGGCGTGGTGGTGGGCGGCGCGGCGAAGGAGACGGTCATCCCCGGGAAGGACTTCGCCGATGCGCTGTTCTCGGTCTGGCTCGGCCCGGACCCGGTGGACACCGATCTGAAGAGGAAGCTGCTCGGCGGCTGACGTTTGCTAGGGTGCCGGGCCCCGAACCTCCCCAAGGAGCTGACAGGCACCGTGAAGCGTCACCTCGTCCTCGCCCTGCTCGCCGCGGGCTGCGCCTCCGCGCCGCCGAATCGTCCCGCCCCGCCTCCCATGACCGCGCCGGCTCCGCTCGCTGCGGCGCCGATGCCGGCGGGCCTGGATGCCGTGGCGCTGGACCCCTCCGCCACCCCCTGTGACGACTTCTACCAGTTCGCCTGCGGCGGCTGGCTGAAGGCCACGCCGATTCCCCCGGACCGAAGCACCTGGGGCCGGGGGTTCAACGTCATCGAGGAGCGGAACGAGCAGATCCTCAAGGAGATCCTCGAATCCATCGCCGACGGGAAGGCGCCGCAGGGGACGCCCTATGCCACACAGCTCGGCGACTACTACGCGACCTGCATGGACGAGTCGAAGCTGGAGAGCGCGCTGCCCGAGATCCGCACCGCGCTCCGCCGCATCGACCGGCTCGCCACCTCGAAGCAGGTGGCCGCCGAGGTGGCCCGCCTTCACGACGCCGGGGCCAACGTGCTGTTCGGGTACGGGTCGGCCCAGGATTACAAGGACGCCACCCAGGTCATCGGCATGGTGGACCAGGGCGGGCTCGGGCTGCCCGATCGCGACTACTACCTGAGCGACGCGCCGAAGATGAAGGAGATCCGGGACGGCTACCGCGCGTACGTGGCGCAGATGTTCGGGCTCCTCGGAGACTCGCCGGCCGTCGCCGCGAAGAAGGCCGACCAGGTGCTCGCCCTCGAGACCAGGCTCGCCCAGTCGAGCCTGGACCGCGTGTCGCGCCGCGACCCGAACAAGGTCTACCACCGGATGGACCCGAAGGCGCTGGCGAAGACGGCGCCCGGCTTCGACTGGGCGAGGTACTTCGCCGCGGTGGGGACGCCGGGGGTCCAGGCACTCAACGTCACGCATCCGGCGTTCGCGACGGAGGTGGGCCGGCTGGTGAGGAGCGCTCCTCGGGCCGAGCTCCGGACCTACCTCGCGTGGAGGCTGATCTCGTCGCAGGTCATTGCCCTCCCCAGGCCCTTCTCCGATGCGGCGTTCGCCTTCCAGAGCAAGTACCTGACCGGCGCCAAGGAGGACCGGCCGCGCTGGAAGAAGTGCGTTGCCTCCACCGACGCCGCGCTGGGCGAGGCGCTCGCGGTGCCCTTCATCAACCAGACGTTCGGGGCGGACGGGAAGGCAGTGACCAAGTCGATGGTGGAGCAGATCGAGCAGGCCTTCCAGGCGAACCTCGAGCCGCTCTCCTGGATGGATGCGACCACCAAGGCCCGGGCCCGGGAGAAGGCCAAGGCGGTGTTCGACAAGATCGGTTACCCGGACAAGTGGAAGACCTACGACGGCCTGGTCACCGACCGCGGCACCTTCCTCGGCAACCACATGCGGGCGGACGCCTACGAGAACGCTCGCGACCTAAGGAAGATCGGCAAGCCGCTGGACCGGGCCCTCTGGCTGATGACGCCTCCGACGGTGAACGCCTACTACGAGCCGCCGATGAACGAGATCGTCTTCCCGGCCGGCATCCTTCAGCCTCCGTTCTTCAACAAGGACGCCACCGACGCGGTGAACTTCGGCGCCATGGGAATGGTCGTGGGTCACGAGCTCACCCACGGGTTCGACGACGAGGGGCGGCAGTTCGACGCCAAGGGCAACCTCAGCGACTGGTGGACGCCCGAGTCGGGCAAGGCGTTCGAGGACCGGGTCTCGTGCGTGAAGAAGCAGTTCGACGGCTACGTGCCCATCGACGATCTGCACGTGAACGGGGCGCTGACCCTGGGGGAGAACGTGGCGGACCTGGGTGGACTGAAGCTCGCCTTCGCGGCGATGCAGGCCTACGCCAGGGCACACCCCGACCGGGCAGCCCCGCCGAGCCGGTTCACGCCGGAGCAGCAGTTCTTCCTCGGATACGCGCAGTCCTGGTGCACCAACGTGCGGCCCGAGGAGGCGCGCCGCCGGGTGACGGTGGATCCGCACGCACCTCCGAAGTACCGGGTGAACGGGCCGCTCTCGAACCTGCCGCAGTTCCAGCAGGCCTTTGGATGCAGGCTCGGCGACCGGATGGTGGCGCAGAACCGCTGCGAGGTCTGGTAGGTCCTCAGCGGAGCGGGAGCATCCAGTGCACTCGCTCCAGTGGCCTGAAGCCTGCCCGCGCGTAGAGGTTCGCCGCGTGGGCGTGGCTCCCCTCGACCTCCAGCTCCACGGAGCGGCATCCCCGGGACCGGGCGACGTCGAGGGCGGCGCGTAGCAGCGCGGTCCCGGTTCCCCGGCCCCGGAGCTCGGGGATGACGTAGAGCTCTTCCAGGAACATGGCCAGGCCGCCGCGCTCGAGGATCCATCCGAACGAGAGATAGGCCACGCCGACCGGACGGCCATCCTGGCGGGTGAGGAGGATCAACGCCTGGCGGTCGTCGGCGAGCGCGCCCCTGACTGCCTCGGCGAGGAGCTCGGGTTCGAGCGGGATGTCGTGCTCCTCGAGCTGCGCCCTGAGGAGGCCGCAGATCGCGTCGAGCTCGTCGGGGCGGGCGGCGCTGGGGGGGTCGATGGTCATGGCTGCCTACCGTGTATCGACCAGCACTCGCCGTGACGCGGAAAAACCTCCCGGCGTCCTGGCGTGGTCCGAGCGGGTCACTCCGGCGTGGTCCCGAATGCGGGCCTTCGCCCGGACGGGGCGGGCTGCTCGCCCGAGCCGGGAATTCGAGCAAGAGAATTGGCGGTCCAGTCATGGCGCCGCCGGCGGCCCGGCTCGCACACTTGGCCTCGCCATGACACGCCACGAATTGGGGGCCGGGATCACCGTCCACGTCCACGCCAGCGGAGAGGGCGGAATCTTCGTCAACGCCTTTCTCGTCGAGACCCGGGGCGGCGTGGTGGCGGTGGACTCGACCCTGACCGAGACCGAGAGCCGCGCGTTTCGCCAGGAGCTGGAGTCCCTGCGGAAGCCGCTGCTCGCAGCGCTGGTCACCCATCCCCACCCCGACCACGTGGCGGGACTGACGAATCTGGTGAAGGGGGAGGACACTCGCATCGTCGCCACCCGACCGGTGCTCGAGCTGATGCGGACGCTGGAGGAGCCCAAGCGGAAGCAGTGGACGCCGGTCTACGGTGCGGAGTGGGTACAGCGCTGGACGTACCCGAACGTCGTCGTCGAGTCCGGGGAGCGGCTCACCTTCGACGGGGTGACCTATCGGGTGCTGGATGTCGGGGCAGGCGGTGACTCCGATGCGAACGCGGTCTGGTGCATCGACTCGCCGCAGCGGACGGCCTTCCTGGGGGACCTGGTCTTCGCCGGGACGCACTCCTACGTCGCCGACGGCCACCTTCTGGCCTGGCTGGCGAACCTCGAGCGGCTGGAGGGGCTCTGCCGGGGAATGGAGCGGG
>RPRB01000041.1 GCA_003818285.1 Myxococcaceae bacterium | reverse complement strand
GCCCGCGCGTCCGGATCCGGCGCGAGGAGCTCGGCATACGCCTCGGGTCCTTGCCCCCCCAGGCTGGCGCGGAGGACGAACCGCCCGGCGTCGTCGGCCAGCCACAGCGCGCCGGCACCGCTGCCCGACGCCCGGAGCAGCTCACCCAGGAGCAGCTCGTGGAAGCCCTCGGCGTCGGGGTCGCGGAGGAGCGCCGTCGCCCGGCGGTGCAGCTCCGCCTCCTGACGCGCCGCCGCGGACTCGGCCCGGGCGGCGTCGCGCTCCCGGCGAAGGTTGACCCACGGCACCGAGCGCTCCACGGCGGCGAGGAGCCCGCCTCCGTCCCCGGACGACGCCCACTCGAACGGCGCGGTGAGCTGCGGGACCGGCCGGCCAGGCTCGACCCAGGCCACCACCGGGACATCGGGACAGCCGCCGCGGAAGACCTCGAGCGCGGCGAAATCACCGGGCACGCCGATGACCACGATCTCCGGCGCTCCCTTCTGCTGCTCGAGCTCCTCGGGAGGGCCGGCCCAGGCCACCGTGTGTCCCGCCTCCGCGAGGCGCGTGCGGAGCCAGGCACGCACCTGGGCGCGGGCGTCCACCACCCAGAGCTGCAGCGGCGAGGGCGTGGCGGAAGGCCCGGTCAGTCGAGCAGCGCCTCCGGCAGCTCGGCGGCGAAGACGAAGCGCGCCGGGCCACGCAGCGTGGTGCGCTGCAGATCCGCCGACACCCGGACCGCCAGCCGGCCACCGGGGAGCTCCACGGGAACGAAGGCGTCCGGAGGAGCCCAGCCCGCCACCACCGCCGCGGCGACCGAGGCGGCCGCACCGGTGCCGCAGGCGTCGGTCAAGCCCGAGCCCCGTTCCCAGACCGAAACCCGGAGCCCCTCTCCCGCGCGGCTCACCGCCTCGACGTTGGTCCGGTCGGGAAAGCCGGGGAGGTGCTCGAGCCTCGGCCCGTGCTCGCGGACCACCTCCGCCGGTGCCCCGAGGAGGACCAGGTGGGGGTTGCCCATGCTGACCGCCGTGCCCGGCCAGTCCACCCCCGGCACCGCTGCGGCGACGAACGGACCTCCTCCGGGTCCCGGGGGCAGGTTGGGCGCCTGCAGGCGCGCGGGCCCGAGCTCGATCTCCACCTCCACCACCTCGCCACCCGCGCGCCGGGCGCGGGCCGGGAGCACCCCGGCACCGGTCTCCACCTCCAGCGCGTCGCGGGATGGGTCGCGATCCAGCAGGTGCTTCACCACGCAGCGGAGGCCGTTCCCGCACATCTCGGCGAGGCTTCCGTCGGCGTTGTGCACCACCATCCGCGCCGCCGCGTGGGTCGAGGGGAGCAGCACCAGGACCCCGTCCGCGCCGACCCCGCGACGCCGGTCACAGATGGCCCGCGAGGCCGACGGCGAGACGTCGGTCGCCGACGTCCGGCGATCGAGCACCACGAAGTCGTTCCCCAGCCCCTCGTACTTGAAGCCCCGTTCCACCCGCCCGCTCACGACTGCCCCTCGCCGGAGCGCCCGGGCGGGGGCCTCGCCAGGGCCCGGCGAAGCGTGAGGAGCTCTCCCTCCTGCGCCGCGAGCCTCCGCTGGAGCTGGTCCACGCGGGTGGAGAGCTCCTGCGCCTGCGCCTGCGAAGCCTCCAGCAGGGCCCGCGCCTCCTCGCGCTCGCGGGAACGCTCGTCGGCGAGCGCATCCCGCGCCGCGACCGCGTCGGCGAGCATCTGCTGCACGGCGCCCGGGCCCGCCCCGGCGGCCTGCGCCGCCTCCAGCTCCCCGGTGAGCGCCTGCTCCCGGGCCGCGGCCTGCTCGGCCTGGACGGCCAGCGCGTCCCGCTCGAACTGCACCGAGGCCAGCTCGTCGCCCAGCTTTCCGAGCTGTTCCTCCAGCTCCGCCACCCGGCCCTCGGCGAACTCCTTCTCCTCGTCCCGCATCCGGGCCCGGGCGCGCTCCTGGGCCAGCTCGACCTGAACCTGTTCGCGCGCCTGCTTCGCGGCGCGCGCCTGCTCCTCGCCGCCGCCCTGACCGGCTTCGAGCGCGGCCAGACGGGAGACGGTCTCCTCTCCTGCGGCCAGCGCCGCGTCGCGCTCGCTCGCGAACAGGTCTCGCTCCGCTCGCACCCGCCCGAGCGCGGTCTCGGCGGCATCCGCGCGCTGGACGGCCGCATCGAGCGCGGCGCGGACCTGGTCCACTCCGACGAGCGCCGCCTCCAGCGCCTCCACCTGCATCCTCGCGTCGTCGAGCGCCCGGCCGAAGGCCTCGGCCCGCGCGCTGGCCTCGGCGTGCTGGGCGCGAAGCGCGGCGAGCTCCTGGACCGCCGGCTCGGCGTGGCCGAGCGCCTCGCTCTTCTCCGCCAGCGCCGCGGCGGTGTGCTGCAGCTCGACCTCCAGCGCCGCCACCCGGGCCTCGAAGGCCATCTCCGAGCGGCTGGCCGCGCCGCGCGCCTCCTCCAGCGCCCGGGAGAGCTCACCGCGCTGCTCGTCCGCCTCGGTGACCCGCTGCTCGAGCGAGGCCAGCTGTGCCTCGAGCCGAGCCGCCTCGGCGGAGGCGGACCGGGCCACCTCCTGGGCCGAGTCGCGCTCGGAGGTCAGCTGCGCCCCCGCGGCCTGGAGCACGCCGAGCCGCTCGCGGGCGGAGGCAAGCTCGGATTCCGTCGCCGCCAGCGCCGCGGCGCGGTCCTCGGCGAGCTGCGAGCCTGCGGCCTCGTGCGCGGCGAGCCGCTCGCGCGCGGAGGCGAGCTCGGATTCCGTCGCCGCCAGCCGAGTCCTCGCGTCGTCCGCGAGCCGCGCCGCCTCCGACTCAAGGCCGGCCACCCGCGCCTGCAATACCAGATGCGCCTCGTTCAGCTCGGAGAGCTCGGCCTGTCGCGCGGCCTCGGCCTGCGCCTCCGCCTCGGCCCGGGCGCGCATCGACTGGAGCTGGGTGTCGAGGTCCTCGGTGCGGCTGATCTGGAGCTCGAGCTGGCCGATGGTCCGCTCCAGGGCCTCGACGCGCTGGGCCTGGGCGCGGCGGTCCTCCTCGGCGCGCTCGGCCCGGGCTACTGCGTCGCGGGCGAACACCGCGGTGCTCGAGGCGCGCTCCTCGACCCGGGCCAGCGCATCCCGCGCGTCGTCCCGCTCGGCGCCGATCGCCGCGATGTCCCGGTCACGCTCCGCCCGTGCTGCCTGCGCCGCGGCCTGGGCCTCCTCCAGCGCCTGGCGGGCCATGGCCAGCTCCTGGGTGATGGCCGCGTCCTCGGGAGCCTGGAAGTTGGCCTGAGCCAGCGCGGCCTCGGTGCTCGCCAGGCGCTCCTCCAGCGCCGCTGCGGTCGCCCGCGCCGAGGCCTCCTGCTTCTCCAGCACCGCCAGCCGATCCACGAGCCGCTCGCGCTCGCCCGAGACGGCGAGCAGCTCGGTCCGGAGGGCCTCCATCTCCTGCGGCGAGGGTCCGGCCGGCACGGCACGGGCCTGGGTCAGCTCCTCCTCGAAGCGTTGCCGGTCTGCCTCCGCGGCCCGCTGCTCGCGCGCCCGTTCGGCCTCGAGCCAGCTCGAGCGCTGCTCCAGCGCCTCGGCCCGGCTCCTCGCCTGCGCCAGCTCGCTCTGGCTTCCCTCGAGCGCGGTGAGGACCAGCGAGTGCTGCTCGGCGAGCCGCAGCTCCCGCTCGCGGCCCTGGGCCAGCCGCTCCTCGAGCGTGGCGAGCTCCGAGCCGCGTGCCTCGAGCGTGAGACGTCCCCGCTCCCCGTCGGTCCGGGTGCGGGTGAGCTCCTCGCGCACCCCCCGGAGCTCGTCGTAGGCCGTGGTCAGCTTGGTCCGCGCGTCGTCCACCTGCCGCTGCAGCTCCTCGCGGCGGGCGCGCTCCAGGCGCACCGACTCCTGAGCCGCCAGCACCTCCGCCTGCTGCTGGCGCTCCTGGACCCGCGCCGCCTCGGACTCCGCGGCCCGCGCCGCCAGCCGCCGCTCCGCCTCGACCGCCCGGTCGCCGGCGAGCTGCAGCTCCGCCTCCAGCCGCCGGATGCGGGCGGCCAGCTCATCCTGCACCACCGGGTGGAGCGCGGCCGCTCCGCGCACCTCGGCCTCGGCCTGCGCCCGGGCCGCCTCGTCGCGGGCGCGTTCCAGGGCTCCCTGGGTGGCCTCGAGGTCCGCCCTGGCCTGCCCCAGCTCCTCGCGCGCCTCGCCGAGGGCGGTCTTGAGCCGGCGCGCCCGCTCCTCCCACTCCCTCGCCCGGGTGGAAGCCTCGTCGAGCCGCCCGCCGGTGAAGGCCAGAGGCGCGGGGGGCAGCTGGACCCAGGTGGGGTCGACCGCGCGGAGCCGCTCGCGGCTGGCGAGGACGACGTAGTACGCCGCCTCCCCCGACCCGGCCAGCGAGCCGTCGACCTGGAGGCCCTCGCTCCGCTCGAAGGCCAGCTGGTAGCCGAGGAGCGTGCTCTGGGTGGCGGTCTCCACGTGGGGAAAGTGCGCGGCGAGCACGTCCAGCAGCTGCCCGTAGGTGGGCGGCGCGCCGTCGCCGTCCGGCTCCATCAGCTGGGCGAGCGCGAGGCCCGCCGGATTGCGCACCCCACCCACCAGCACGCCGGTCCCGGACACCTGCTCGGCGAGCTGTGCGAGCAGCGCCGGGGCGCGCACGTACGGGGCGAGGTCGGCGACCAGGACCAGGTCGAACCCGCCGGGGGGCAGGTCATCGAACACCGCGGGCCGGAACCGCAGCCGCTCGCTTCCCGAGCGCGCCTGGGCGGCCTCGACGGCGGTGAGGTCGTCATCGCAGGCCACCACCAGCCGCGCGCCGCGGGACACGAGGAACTCGGCCGACGCTCCCCCGGTCGCGGCCACCGCCCCCACCTCGAGCACGCGCCGGCGCACGAAGAGGCTCTCGGCGAAGATGTAGCGCGGAAGCAGCTCACTGACGCCTAGGCGGCGGAAGGTCAGGTTCAAGGCCGACGTTCTCGACTCGGGAGTATACCGGCGTTCAGGAGACCCTCATGTCCTCGACCTCGGATTCGTTCGGCCGCCGCGCGGGGCGCGCCTTCACCCGCCTGGTGGTGACGCTCATCGTCTTCGCGCTCCTCGGGGCGGTGGGGTTCCTCCTGGCCCAGCTCAATGCCCGCACCTTCACCCTGCAGCAGCAGGACGGGAAGCTCCTGGTGATGAAGGGGCGGATGCTCCCGGTGGGGTCCGACCCGTACCGCCCGTCGGACCCGGCGGTCGCCGCCGCCTACGCGCCCATCGACCTGTTCGGGGGCAGCCCCGCCGGGCTCGACGGAGCCCGCTTCGACGAGCGCGACGCGATGGACCGCGCGCTGTTCCAGCTGCTCGAGGGCCTGGCCCGCCCCCGCCTGGTCTCCGACGACCCGGCGGTCCTGTCCCAGGGGCTGGTGGCGCTCGGGCGGATGCAGAAGCTGGCGGGGATCACCGACGAGCAGCGCAAGACCCTGAGGTCACTGGAGGCCGAGGTGGCGTTCTTCCAGGCCCGCACCCGGCTGGACCAGGCGAGGCGGGACATCGCCGAGGCCGTGACCCAGCTACGGCTCGCCGCCGACAGCGGTGGCCGCCACGCCCGCGCGGCGCACCGGATGCTCGGGGCGGTGGAGCCCCCGACCGCCGCCCTGGAGGAGGCGTTACGTCGTGCGGTCTACACGCTGGACTCCGACGCCGCGGACGGGTCAACGCCCGCAGTCCCGACCGGACCCGGCCCCGCTCCCGGCTCCGGGACCCCCGCCGGCCGCGCGACACCGGACGGCGGGGCACGCTAGCGCTTGTCGCCGGCCCGAGCGCTCGGCGATGCTCCGCCGCCGAGGGGAACCGACGTCAAAGAAGGGGGAATCTCCGTCATGAGAATCCGCACCACACTCCTCTCGCTCTCAATGCTCGCCCTCGCCTGCGCCGAAGGCGCCTCCGGCTACGGCGCCACGCCCGACTTCGCGCCCACCGGGGGCATCCGGGTGGCCTCCGGCAACGGCGCCCGCTTCAACGCCAACCGCGTGGTCGGCCCGAAGGTCCAGCTCAACCAGCGCTCCGACGGCACCTGGGGCGGGACGCTTTACGGCAATTCCCGCACCCCCACCCCCATCGACGCCACCTTCCAGGGCGGCGAGTTCGTGGGCGCCAACATCCGGCTCACCATCACCCGTGAGGGCGGGCAGACCCAGATCTTCGGCTCGGTCCAGGACCGGATCGTCCGCTTCGAGCTGAGCCCCACGCAGATCCGGGTCTTCACCAGCTCCAGCACCCGCACTGGCCGCTCCGAGACCTACGTGAAGCTCGCCGGTCAGGGTGAGTACGGCGGCCCTCAGTCGCTGACGCTCGAGGGCGAGGCGCAGCAGATGCCTCCGACCCCCGCCTTCGCCCTGGCGGTGGTGGGCGCGTTCATCTAGGGAGCCACGGAAAGCTTGTGGCCCCCCCGGGCGCTCGGCGATGCTCGGCCGCCCACGGCAAACGTCCGCCCGAAGGACGCCAAAGAGGGGGAATGTCCGTCATGAAGATCCGAACCACACTCCTGTCGCTCGCGATGGTCGCGCTCGCCTGCGCCGGAGCCGGTGGCTCGGAAGGCGCGCCCGACTTCCAGCCCACGGGTGGGATCGTGGTCGCCTCGGGCAACGGCGCGCGCTTCAACGCCAATCAGGTCGTGGGCCCGAAAGTTCACATCAAGCAGCGATCCGACGGGAGCTGGGGCGGGACCATCAACGCCGGCGGTTCGACACCCACCCCCATCGATGCGACCTTCGAGGGCGGCCAGTTCGTCGGAGCGAACATCCGGCTGTCGATCAGCCGGGACGCCCGACAGACCACGATCGTCGGCTCGGTGCTCGACCGCATCGTTCGGGTCGAGGTCACCGCGACCGAGATCCGCGTCCGGACCGGCACTCGGTCCGAAAATTTCGTGAAGCTCGCCGGACCGGGGGAGTACGGCGGCTCTCAGTCCATGAAGCTCGAGGGGGAGGCCCAGCAGGCCCCGCCCACCCCGGCGTTCGCGCTGGCGATGATCGGGGCCTTCATCTAGGTCAGGGCGGCCGCAGTCGAGGTCCGGGTCAGGGAGTCCCCAGGCGGGCTGCAGTCGGCGAGGTCCAGGCGGCCGCGGTCAGCTTGGTCAGGGCGGCCGCAGTCGAGGTCCGGGGCGAGTGATTCCCTCGGGCTGCAGTCGGCGAGGTCCAGGCGGCCGCAGTCAGCTTGGTCAGGGCGGCCGCAGTCAGCTCGGCGGCGCGCTCTCCAGCACGCCGACGAACGGCAGGTTTCGCCACTGCTCGTCGAGGTCGAGCCCGTAGCCCACCAGGAAGCGGTCCTCGACCACGAAGCCCGTGTAGTCGACCGTCACCGGCTCCACGCGCCGTGACGGCTTGTCCAGGAGCGCGCAGGTGCGGACGCTGCGGCATCCGCGCGCCGCCAGCGCCTGGAGCAGGAAGCGCAGGGTCAGGCCCGTGTCCACGATGTCCTCCACCACCAGGACGTCGCGGTCATGGAGCGGAGTCCCCGTGTCGCTGGTGATCCGCACCTCGCCGCTGGAGGTGGTCCCGCTCCCGTAGGAGGCCACCCCGAGGAACTCCAGCTGCAGCGGCAGGGCGATGGCCCGCACCAGGTCGGCGGTGAAGAGCGAGGCCCCCTTGAGGACGCAGAGCACGGTCAGCGGCTGGCCGGCGTAGTCGGCGCCGATGCGGCTGCCCAGCTCGGCGACGCGGGCCGCGAGGGTTGCCTGCCCGAAGAGCACGCGCACCCCTGGGGCCCAGGAGACCGGAAAGTCTTCAGCCATGGCGGCGACTCTACCGCCCGGACCCGGGGCTCTTCAGCGAGGGATTCCAAGCGGTTCGGGGCTGGCGCGGTTCTTGGAGAAACGAAGGGACGGGGCGGGGGTCTCAGGGGCATGAACCCCGGGCAGCGGCGGAGGCGACGGTGACGAGAGGCGTGCTGGGGGCGGCGATGCTCGTGCTGCTCAATCTGGTGGATGGGGTCTTCACCCATGTGTTCCTGCAGGCCGGCGTGGCCGAGGAGCTCAACCCGCTGATGCGGCTGGCCTACGAGAGCGGCCCGGGATGGTTCTTCGTCTGCAAGGTGCTGGCGGTGGGCACCTCGGCGGTGATCCTCCAGCGCCACGCGGCGCGGCTCGTCCTGGCGCGTCGGGCCCTGGCCGGGGGGCTGGCTCTCTACGCGGGGGTCTGCGTGATGCACCTCTGCCTGCTCGCACGCTGGGTAAGCGGTGGTGCTTGATTTCTGTCCGATGCGCAACGGATGCTCCCCCCAGCGAGGGGCGGCCATGGACATCACGGACGTGAAGATTTTTCCGGTCGACGAGGAAAAGCTGAAGGCCTACGTCACCATCACGCTGGATGACTGCTTCGTGGTCCGCGACCTCAAGGTGATCCAGGGCTCGGCCGGGCTGTTCATCGCCATGCCGGCGAAGAAGCGCAAGGACGGCACCTACAAGGACATTGCCCATCCGCTGAACACCGACATGCGGGCGCGGATGGAGCGCGTCATCCTCGACCAGTACGAGCGGAGCACGGCCCGGCTCGGCGCGGCGTAGGGCTCACGGCCGCTCGCCGGACTTCCACATCGGGCGGCGGTGGTCTAGGTGAACAGCCACATCTCATCCATGCCCACGGCGCGCGACTTCAAGGTCTTCGCTGGAAACTCCAACCTCCCGCTCGCCCGCCGGATCTGTGAGCACCTGAAGCGACCTCTGGGGCAGGCCGGCGTGGGCCGGTTCTCCGACGGGGAAATCCAGATCGAGATCGGCGAGAACGTCCGCGGGCAGGACGCCTTCATCGTCCAGTCCACCTGCCCGCCGGCCAACGACCACATCATGGAGCTGCTGATCATGTGCGACGCGCTCAAGCGCGCCTCGGCACAGTCGATCACCGCGGTCATCCCCTACTTCGGCTACGCGCGGCAGGACCGGAAGGTGGTCCCCCGGACGCCGATCACCGCGAAGCTGGTGGCCGATCTCCTCGAGTCCGCGGGCGCTACCCGCGTCGTGTCCATGGACATGCACGTGGCGCAGATCCAGGGCTTCTTCCACATCCCATCGGACCACCTGTTCGCCTCGCCGGTGTTCCTCGAGGACATCCGCCGCAACTTCCCCGCGACCGACGAGCTGGTCCTCGTCTCGCCCGACGCCGGCGGTGTCGAGCGGGCGCGCGCCTATTCCAAGCGGCTCAACGCCACGCTGGCCATCGTCGACAAGCGGCGCACCCAGGCCAACGTTTCCGAGGTGATGAACCTCATCGGAGACGTCCACGGCAAGGACGCGGTGCTCATCGACGACATGGTGGACACCGGCGGCACGCTCACCCAGGCGGCACAGGCCCTGAGGTCCGAGGGCGCCCGCCGCGTGGTCGCCTACGCGGTGCATCCGATCCTCTCCGGCCCGGCGGTGAAGCGCATCCAGGAGTCGGTGCTGGAGGAAGCGGTGTTCACCGACACCGTGCCGCTCGGCCCAGCCGCCGCGGCCTGCACCAAGATCCGTCAGCTCAGCACTGCCCGCCTGTTCGCCGACGCAATCCAGCGCATCTACTCGGGCGACTCGCTGAGCTCGCTCTTCGTGTAGCCGGCGTCGCACCGCCGCCTCCTCTCTCGCGCATGCTCCCACCTCGGGAGGCGGGGCAGCGGACGGTCGTTGGCGGAGGCGGCAACGTTCCGTCATACTCGGACGCCGCTGGATCCCGGGTCGGTCCTGGGGGAGCGCGGGCTCGGGGTGCGAGCGCTCCGTCTGTGGACCACAGCGGGCGGTCGCGGAGAGAGGATGCCTGCCCGGAGCCGATCGAAGACGGTGCTGATCGTCGAGGACGATCCGGACATCCGCGAGGTTCTGGAGGAGATGATCGACGCCGGCGGTCACGCGGTGGTGACCGCGACCAACGGCGCCGAGGGCCTCGCCGCGCTGGCGCAGGTGGATCCGCCGGCCCTGGTGCTGCTCGACCTCATGATGCCGGTGATGAGCGGCTTCGCCTTTCTGGAAGAGCTGGCGCGCAGGAAGGATCGCGCCGGCGACAAGGTGCTGCTCATCAGCGCCAACGAGACGGTCGAGCGCGCCGCCCAGCTCCCGGGAGTGGTGGGCTACGTCAAGAAGCCCTTCGACCTGGACGAAGTCCTGGCGCTGGTCGAGAAGTATCTCGAGTGACCGCTTCCTGCAGCGCGGTGCGAAGTGCCGCCGCGGATGCCGGGCGCGAGCCGGGGTCGGTCGCGAGACAGTCCATGACCGGACGGACCAGGCCCTTGGGGATCGACTCGCCCGCGGGTGTTTCCGTCGGCAGTGGCTCGGGCGCCCCGCGGACCCGGCCCGGACGCCGCCCGGCGAGCATCTCGTAGAGCACCACCCCCAGCGCGTAGAGATCCGTCCGCCCGTCCACCGGCGCTCCGGTCGCCTGCTCCGGGGCCATGTAGTGCGGCGTGCCGATCACCGTGGCCGGCGTTCGGCTCATCTCCGGACCCACCCGCAGGAGCTTGGCGATGCCGAAGTCGAGCAGCTTCACCCAGTCCGCCCCGCGGCGTGACACCACGAAGACGTTGTCCGGCTTCACGTCCCGGTGCACCACCCCCATGGCATGGGCCGCCTCGAGCGCCTCGCACACCTGCGCCGCGATCTCCACGGTGCGCCCGACGTCCAGCGCGCGCTCGCGGAAGAGCGCTCCCAGCGTCTTGCCCTCCAGGAGCTCCATCACGCACCAGGCGCGCTCGAGCCCCTCCGGTCCCCGCTCCTCGCCCACCTCCAGCACCTCGACGATGTGCGGATGGCGGCTGCGGCTCACCGCGCGGGCCTCGCGGAAGAAACGATCCAGGAGCAGACGCGAGCGGAGGTGCTCGCGCCGGAGCAGCTTGACCGCCACCTGCCTGCCGTCGCGCTCGGCACGGAACACCCGCCCCATCGCGCCCTCGCCCAGAAGCCCCAGCACGCGGTACGGCCCCACCGAGGTCGGCACGCTCTCCCGGACGCCGAGCGTCACGCTCGGAGGAGGGCCGGGCACGTGACGGGTCTCGGCCATCGGGTCCGGGGCACAGGCACCGCGAAGCGCCCGGGCGAGCACGCTCACGCTGGGGAAGGGCAGCGCGTCGTCCACCGAGGTGCAGCGCTCGAGGATGGCGCGGATCCCGGCCCACTCCGGGCCCGTTCCGGCCAGCGCCAGGAGCAGCCGCCCCAGGAGGCCCTGGTCGACGCGGCGGCCCGGGTCGCGTCCGCCGGTCCATTCCTGGGTGGTGCCGCCCTGGAAGACGCCGAAGCCCACGCCAGAGAGCCGCGGGGGGTCGCCCACCATCGAATCCACGTCGAGCTGGCCGTGCAGGAGCCCGCGGGCGTGCAGCGCGTCCAGCGCCGGGGCGAGCTGCTCGGCGATGGAGACCAGCGTGTCGGATCCGAGCCCCGGATGCGCCTCCAGCGAGAGCGGCAGCTCCGAGTCCTCGCCCACCAGGTACACCCGCCCGTCGGGCAGCTGACCGGCATCCTCCACCGGGACGATGCCCGGGTGAGGTGGATAGAGGAGGGCACGCGCCTCGTCGAGGCACCGGGCGATCGCACGAGCATCCACCACGTGCACCGGGTGGAGCAGCCTCAGCACGCGGCCCTCACCCTCCGGCCCGCGCACCTGGAACGCGTCCGCCACTCGCCCCCTCCGCAGTCGCCGCTCCACCTGCCAGCGACCGGCGGTCCACCCCTCCAGCGCGTTTCCGTTCGAGCTCACGTGGAGGAGAACGGTACTACGCTCGCTTGGTGGCTCCGGCGTGGGGCGCTGTGCGGAAGTCTCGGGCCTCCTGCGCCCCCGGCCGATCGCCGAGGCGAGGTTTTCTGGGCACAACGACTGCCCGCGCCGCGTCTCAGCCGTGGCTGACGCGCCGGGGAAGCTCGAACCGTGCCTCCCGGCCGGCGAGCCCGACCTCGACGGTGCGACGCCAGTACCGGATGCCTGCCTCGAGCGCGAGGCGGTCCACCCCGGGCAGCCGCCCGACGAGCCGCCCGGTCCCGGAGATGAAGGTGCGGAGCGCGGGTGCGGCGAATCGCCAGGGGGTCCGCGGGTAACCGAGCGCGTCCGCGTGGCGATCGCCGATGAGGTAGCGACCGATGCCGTACGCCACCGGGAGGAAGCGCTCGGCCCGCGCGCGCTCCTCCGCCGAGCGCGCCTCGTGCAGGGGAGACTCGAGCAGCGCCGTGGCCAGCGCGGCCGAATCGGCGTCGGGCAGCTCCTGGGTCGCCTCGAGCAGCTCCCAGAGTACGCGGGCCTCGGGCTCGGTGGCGCAGAGCAGCTCGGGGTCGACGCCCAGGACCCAGCCCCCGATGCGCCAGAGGTGCAACACCTCCTCGCACTCCTGCTGCTCGATGCGGAAGCCGAGCATGCGCAGCCCGTCCACCAGCGCCAGGGAGAAGAGGAGCGTCGTCCCGGCCATGTCCACCTGGTTGATCGGCTCTCCCCAGGCAGAGGCGTCCCAGCGGGGGGATTGCCGGAGCAACCGCCGGATCTGGGCGTGCATGAGCCGCACCCGCGCCGCGGCCACCCATCCGGGTGCGCCGGGCGCGAAGGAGCCCGGCTGGTAGACCAGGCTCACGAAGCGGCTGGTCTCGGAGAGGCGCCGGGGCGCGGCCTCGCGCAGTCGCCCGGAGAAGGCGAGCGGCTTGTTCCCCGCCGGGCTGCAGTACCCCGCGACCAGGGAGCGGAAGCCGAGGACGATGCCGCCGAAGAAGCCCGTCCTGAGCAGCACCTCGCCTCCCCGGCGCGCGCGGTCGAGGTCAGCCCAGAATGGAAGGGCGGAGAGCGTCTGCCGGAAGGAGCGAAGCTCCGCCGGAAGGGAGCGGGGATCGCCGTGGAGCGCCTGATCGACCCACCGCTCGCGCTCGTCGGCCGGCCGGTCGGAGAGGCACTCCACCGCGGCGTCGGCCAGCGGATCCCCCGCGCCGAGGAGCGCTCCCATCCGTTCCACCCGGGAACCGAACCGGCGGCGGGCCTCCTCGAGGTGCACGAAACGCGTGGGGAACATGGGCAGCACCGGGGCCCGCATGAGGTAATGCCTCGTCGTCTCGCGCGCTTCACCCGTGGTGAGGCCCGGGCCCCGGACTTGACCCCCGGGCCCGAGGTTGGCAAGTAGAGCGCCCTTCGCCCGGACCCGGGGCCCACCAGGGGGTGGGATGCCGGTCCAGGCACCGACGCTGGAAGAGGAAGAACCCATGGCAGTCACCCGGAACACCCTGGCGGCACGCGTGCGCGATGGCGCGGGCAAGGGCTCTGCGCGGCGGCTCCGCGCCGAGGGGCTGGTCCCCGCCGTCGTCTATGGACGGCACCTCGAGCATCCGGTCCACATCGCGGTGGACCCGGTCGAGGTGAAGAAGGCGATCGCCACGCCCCACAAGCTCAACACCCTGCTCAGCCTCACGCTCGACGGGCAGCCGGAGCGGCTGGTGCTGCTCAAGGACTACCAGCAGGACCCGGTCAGCCGGGAGATGCTCCACGCCGACTTCATCGACGTGCGGGAGAACGAGCAGATCAAGGTGAACGTCCCGGTGGTCCTCACCGGCAAGCCGGTGGGCGTCACCGAGGGCGGCATCCTGTCCCAGAGCCGGCGGGAGATCGAGGTCTACGCCCTGCCTTCGGCCATCCCGGAGAAGATCGAGGCGGACGTGAGCCACCTCAAGATCGCCCAGTCCTTCCACATCAACGAGGTGAAACTGCCAGAGGGCGTCCGGGTGAAGAGCCACGTCAACTACACCCTCGCGGTCGTCTCGGTGCCGGAGAAGGAGGAGGTCGCTCCGGTGGTGGCGGCAGCGGTTCCGGCGGCGGGCGCTCCGGCGGCCGGTGCGGCGGGTGCAGCCCCGGCAGCGGCAGACGCCAAGGCGGCCGAGGGCAAGGGCGGCGCTGCGGCTCCGGCGGCGGCCAAGGAAGGCGCCCCGTCCAAGAAGGACGAGAAGAAGAAGTAGCCGTCCGTGCACGGGGCCAGGCTCGTCGTCGGGCTCGGGAATCCGGGCCGGGAGTACGCCGGGCACCGGCACAACGTGGGCTTCAGGGTGGCGGAACGGCTGGCCGGCGCGGTGGGCATCCCGCTCGGCCAGTCGAGGTTCCAGGGCCGCTTCGGGCAGGGCGACGTCGGCCGCACTCGGGTGTTGCTCCTCCTGCCCGAGACGTTCATGAACGTCTCGGGCGAGGCGGTGTCCGCGGCGGCGCGCTTCTACAAGGTGGCGCCCGAGGATCTGCTGGTCATCCACGACGAGCTCGACCTCTCCTTCGGGAGGCTGCAGCTCAAGAAGGGTGGCGGGACCGGCGGCCACAACGGCCTCGAGTCCATCGTCGAGCAGCTCGGGACGCCCGACTTCGCCCGCCTGCGGTTCGGCATCGGCAAGCCGCAGGGGCCGAACGCCAAGGAGCGGGTGGTGGGACACGTCCTTCACGACTTCTCCTCCGAGGAGAAGGAGGCGCTCCCACCGCTGCTCGACCGGGCGGTGGACATGGCGCGCGCGTGGCTGTCGCTCGGGCTGGCCGAAGCGATGAACCGGCACAACCGGCGCTAGCTCCCCGCTGGGACTTGACGCCGGGGGCCCTGCCCGATAGTCAGGCCGGCTCGTTCTTTGGAAGCAGCGCGAGGGCGACGGGCGCGCGGTGTTCCCGTCCCCGGTGGGCGTGCCGGCACTCGGCCGCTGACCGCATCCCCGCTCCGGGCACTGGACCCGGGGCACAACCCGAGGGGAAGGAACACATGACAGAGCAGAGCACCGCGCATCACCTGCGCGAGTACGAAACCATCTTCCTGGTCAAGCCCGACCTCACCGACGACGGTGTGGACCGGATCAAGGACCGCGTCCGCGGCATCGTGAACCGCGAAGGCGGCAAGCTGATCCGCTTCACGGTGTGGGGCAAGAAGAAGACCATGTTCCCGGTGGCCAAGCAGCCCCGGGCCATCTACGTCCACGCCTCCTATCTCGGCGGCCACGGCCTGGTGGCGGAGGTGGAGCGCAACCTCCGGAACCTCGACGAGGTCACCCGCTGGCTCAGCGTGAAAGTGGCCGACCACGTCGACCCCGAGAGCCGGCCGGTCCAGGAGGACGTGAAGCTGGCGGGTGACGTGGACGAGGCCCGTGGTGGCCCCGCGCCCGAGCGTGCGGGTCCCCCGCGCGAGGGTATCGAGGTCGAGGGCCTGGACGAGGAGGCGCCGGAGGAGGCCTAGGCCTCCACAGGCGGGAGCACGACATGACCGGACAGTACGGAAACGGAAACGGGTCACGGAACGACGGGCCGCGCAGCGGTGGCGGCGGTCGCTTCGGCGGCGGTGGTGGCGGCGGCTTCGGTGGTGGTGGCGGCGCCGGCGGTCCCGGCGGTGACGACGAGAAGCGCGGCGGACGGGGCGGCTTCGGCCGCAAGAAGGTCTGCCGCTTCTGCGCCGAGAAGGGCAGCCACCCCGACTTCAAGGACCAGGCGATGCTGAAGTACTTCGTGACCGAGCGGGGGAAGATCATCCCCCGGCGGATCTCGGGGAACTGCGCCAAGCATCAGCGCCAGGTGGCAGTGGCCATCAAGCGCGCCCGTGGTCTGGCACTCATTCCCTACAACGCGCTGGTGGGCTGAGGAGGACTCTTGCCATGCCGATGAAGGTCATCCTCCGCGAGGACGTCCCCAACCTGGGCAAGTCCGGCGAGCTGGTGAACGTGAAGCCCGGCTTCGGCCGCAACTACCTGCTGCCCCGGAAGCTGGCGGTGCTGGCCAACGAGGCCAACGTCGCCCAGCTCGAGCATGACCGCGCGGTCATCTCCGCGCGCCAGGCGAAGCTTCGCGGCAACGCCGAGGAGCAGGCCAAGCGGATCAACGCGGTGTCGATCACCGTGGCCCGGAAGGTCGGCGAGCAGGACAAGCTCTTCGGCTCGGTCACCGCGCTGGACATCGCCGAGGCGTTGGCGGCCAAGGGGCAGAAGGTGGACCGCCGCCATATCCAC
Organism: Myxococcaceae bacterium; assembly: GCA_003818285.1. Taxonomy (GTDB): domain Bacteria; phylum Myxococcota; class Myxococcia; order Myxococcales; family Myxococcaceae; genus RPRB01. Next base: position 13,528 of record RPRB01000041.1, on the reverse strand, counting down.
CTCCCCGAGCCGATCAAGACCGTGGGCGTCCACGAGGTGGAGATTCGCCTCCACCGGGACGTCGCGGCGAAGATCAAGGTCGAGGTCGTTCCCGAGGCCTGAGCCTCTCCCAGGCCGTCCCGGGAGAATCGCGCCCCGGGCCGGTTTGTCGTTGCTTGCTGTCAGGGAGCGGAGGGATCCTGTGCTGCTCCGGGAGTGGTGATCGATGGCCGTCGTCCAGCCGCTGCGTCCACATACCGAGGACCTGGCCGCCGAGCGGGCGGTGCTCGGCGCGGTCCTGGGGGACAACACGGTGGTGGCCTCGGTGGCCGAGGTCGTCCACGCCGATGACTTCTCCCACCCCGCGCACGCGCAGATCTTCGCCGCGATGCTGGCCCTCGATGGAACCCAGCGCCCGGTCGACCACCTCACCCTCTCCGAGGAGCTGAAGACCCGCGGCCAGCTCGCGGGCGTCGGCGGTCCGGCGTACCTCATGACGCTGGACCAGGTGGTCCCCCTGGCCTCCAGCGCGGTCGAGTACGCGCGGATCGTCAAGGACCAGTCGGTCCGGCGCCGGCTGGCCAACGTGGGGCGGGAGATCCTCGAGCTGGCGAGCCAGGACACCGGCGAGCTGGAGGCCATCCTCGACGAGGCCGAGCGCCGCGTGTTCCAGCTGGCGGAGCGCAAGCGCGAGGGCGAGCTGAAGCCGGTCCGCGAGCTGATGGAGCGCACGCTCGACCTGCTCGACCGGATGAAGATGTCGTCGAGCGGCGTGACCGGGCTCTCCACCGGCTTCGTCGACCTCGACCTGCAGCTCACCGGGCTGCACCCCGGCGAGCTCCTCATCCTCGCCGCGCGGCCCGGAGTGGGAAAGACGTCGCTGGCGATGAACGTGGCGATTCACGTGGCGCTCAAGGAGGAGCGGCCGGTGGGCATCTTCTCCCTGGAGATGCCGGCGGATCAGCTGCTCATGCGCCTGCTGGCCAGCGCCGCCCGGGTGGACATGAAGAAGCTCCGAGGCGGGCGGCTGACGCCGCACGACGAGGAGAAGTTCCAGGAGGTCGCGGGCAGCCTCTTCAACGCGCCTCTCTTCATCGACGACACCGGCGCCCTCTCCCCCTTCGACCTGCGGGCCAAGGCCCGCCGTCTGAAGCAGAAGAACCAGGGCCTGGGGCTCCTGGTGGTGGACTACCTCCAGCTGATGCACCAGAAGGGCAAGGTGGAGAGCCGGCAGCTCGAGGTGAGCGAGATCAGCCGCTCGCTGAAGGCGCTGGCCAAGGAGCTGGAGGTTCCGATCCTCGCCCTGAGCCAGCTGAACCGGAAGGTGGAGGAGCGCAAGGGCGGACGGCCGATGCTCTCCGACCTCCGCGAGTCCGGCGCCATCGAGCAGGACGCGGACGTGGTGATGTTCATCCACCGCGACGACGAGGGCGACGACGAGGACGGCGGCGGCGGGAGCCGGGGCTACGGCGCTGGCGGGCGGGGCGCGACGCCGGTGGAGCTCATCGTCGCCAAGCAGCGAAACGGACCCACCGGGACCATCGATCTCGTATTCCTCTCCGAGTTCACCCGCTTCGAGAGCCGGGCGCGCGGCAACTGAGGCCGTGACTTCGCCCCGGATGAGTGGCGGCGTCCGTGATCGCCCATTGTCCGTGGTGCGGCGCTGCGAGGCCCGAAGCCGTGGGCTCTATTTCGCCTGGACCGTTGCCCCGGACGCCTCGGGAAGCCGGCGCGGGATGGGGATCAGCCCGCGCACCTGCTCGCGGTAGGAGAGGTAGCGCGCTCCGTACTCGCGGATGAGATCCCGCTCCTCGAGCTGGATGCCGACCAGGATGTACCCCAGCGTCGCCACCGCGAAGACGAGGTGGCCGACGGTCATGGTCGGCGCGGCCCAGAACGCGAGGACGAATCCCAGGTAGATGGGGTGGCGGACGACCTTGTAGAGCACCGGCGTGCGGAACGGGGGCGCCGGGAGCTCCTTGCGACGCGCCGCCAGAAACACCTGCCGCAGCCCGAAGAGCTCGAAGTGGTTGATGAGGAAGGTGCTGAACAGCATGATGAACCACCCGAGTGCGGAGACGGCGAAGAGCACCCCGCGGAGCACGGGGGACTCGACGCTCCACACCACCGCGGGGATCGGACGCCAGAGCGCGAAGAGCGCGATCAGGCAGCTGCTCGTGGCGAGCACGTAGGTGCTCCGCTCGATCGGCTCCGGGACGATGCGGGTCCACACGTCCTTGAATCCGCGGCGTGCCATCCCGCTGTGCTGCAGGGCAAACAGGGTCAGCAGCAGCGCGTCGACGAGCAGCGCGGTGGCCGGCGCGGAGGATGGCCCTCCGGCATCCAGCGTGCGCGGCACCGGCAGGCCCTCCACGAATGCGATCGCGTAGAGGGACGTGGCCAGGAACACCCCGTAACAGACACCGCCATACAGCACGTACGCCACTCGCCTCATGTCACGGCTCCTTCGAGCGTGCGCGTGCACACCCGCTGCTCGGTGAAGCCCCGGACCGCCCTCGCGGTCGGGGGAAGGTCGGGGGCACGCTCCGCGACGAAGCTCGCGATCTCCACCCACGCCCGGCGGCTCTCGGACAGCCAGGGCAGCGTGAGCGGCCAGTCGTGCTGCATGCCCGGGCCGATCGAGAGACGGGCGTCGGTCCCGGCATCGCGCGCGCGGGCCGTCAGGCGGCGAGTCTCCTCCGCGAGCGCCTCGTCCTCGCCCACCAGCACCAGCATCGGGGGGAGGCCGCTCAGGTCGGCATACGCCGGAGAGACCAGCGGATCCCGGGGATCGGCACGGCCCACGTAGTGGAGCGCCCACCGGCGGAGGTGCTCGTCGCCGAGCCAGAGGTCCCGGTGATCGCCGGTGACCGCTGCCGTGCTGAGGTTCGCCCAGGGCGAGAGCAGGACGGCCCCGCCGGGCAAGGGCTCGCCGAGCTGGCGGAGCCGGACCAGCAGGCTCAGGGCGAGACCGCCGCCAGCGGAGTCTCCGGCGACGAGGGTCGGTCTTCCGTCGTCGGTCGCCGCCAGCGCTCGCCAGGCCGACACTGCATCGTCGAGCGCGGCGGGGAACGGGTGCTCCGGCGCGAGCCGGTAGTCGGGAACGAACACCTCGGCATCGCAGCGGTAGCTGAAGCGGATGGCCCGACTTCGGTATGACGCGGTCGAGCCCATCACGAAGGCTCCGCCGTGCAGGTAGAGCAGCCTGCGAGGCGGACGCGACGTCGCACGTACGCTCTCGATGACGAGCTGCCCCACTCCTCGGTCCCCGAAGACCACCGCCGGGTGCCGCGCGAGCATCGCGGCCCGCGACTGCCCGCCGAAGCGCTCGAAGCGTCGGCGCATCGTCCGCGGTGGCGTGGTGGGCCGAAAGAGCGTGCGGGTCACCAGCCCGTAGGCCTGCAGCGAGAGCCAGCGGGTGAGCGCGCCGGTGGTCCCGGTCCGAACGGGCAACCTCGAAGCTTCGTGGTGCATGCCGCCACGCTACGGAGCGGGACACCGCCGAAGCTTTTGGGAACCCTGAGCGCTAGCTGAGGGCTTCCTGAGCGAGGAACGTCTCGATCTCCTGGGAGAATCGCGCCCACGCCGGCTCGGTCGGCAGCACCACGTGGTTGCGGCTCTCCAGGGGGACGAAGCGTGCGCCGGCGATGCCGCTCGCCAGCTCGAGCCCGTCCTTCATCGGCACGACGGCGTCATCCCGGCTGTGGAGCACCAGCGTCGGAACGCTCACGCGGCCCAGCTCCTCCCGGATGTCGATGTCGCCGAGCGCGGAGAGCAGATCCGCGGCGTTGTCCGGAGTCGTCGTGAGCCGCTGCAGCTCGTTGAACTCCTCGGCCAGCTCCTGGGACGCCTCGGGAAAGAAGGTGGTGGTGAAGATCTGCCGGAACGCCGCGTTGCGGCCGCCCCACCCCTGGCGCATGAGCACCATCATCGCCTCGAAGGCACGGGTCAGCTTGGGCTTGTTCTTCGCCCGCCAGCCCCGGGCACAGCCGCCGATGAGAACCAGCGCCGACACCCGCTCCGGATGCCGGGCAGCGTAGGCGACGGCGACCGAAGCTCCCTGGGAGAGACCGACGAGCGGCGCTCGCTGCACACCCGCCGCGTCGAACACGGTGCCCAGATCCGAGACGAAGCGCTCGAAGCTGAGCTCCGGAGGCGCCCAGTCGGAGAGGCCGTTGCCTCGAGCGTCGTAGCGCACCAGCGTGTGTCGCCGGCTGAAGAGGTCGAGCCAGTGCCTCCAGACCTCGAACCGCCAGTCCAGCTCGAGGTGGCTCAGCCAGTTGGCTGCCTTGACCATGGGCGGACCGTCACCGAGCCGGGCATACGCGAGCCGGGTGCCGTCCTGGGCCTTGCAGACGTAGTTGCGCTGGGCCGCACCATCCACGGGTCTTGCCGGAGCCAGCGCGCCCTCGCGAGCCACCTCCGCGACCAGGCGATAGCCCTGGCCGCGGACGGTCTGCAGCTCGACCCCATCCGTGCGCTCGAGGACGCGGCGAATGAGCGACACGTTGTACTGGAGGTTGTTCGGCTCGACGAAGGTGTCCGGCCACAGCCGGTCGATCAGGTCCTGCTGCCGCTGCAGGCTGCCGGCACCCTCGACGAGGAGCACGAGCGTGTCGAAGGCCTTCCCCGGGAGCGGGACGACGGAGCCGTCTCGCAGCAGCCGGCGCTCGTGGGCCTCGAGCCGGAACGGACCGAAGCTGTAGACGGGACCTGCCACGCTCGACGGACCTCTTCGCCCGAGCGTACCACGCGGTCTCCGCTCCGCCGGGGACCGGTGCAGCTGGGGTCCGCTCGTGCCCCGAGGTGAACCGGGCGGACTCGGGCCCGAGCCGCCGTGCCCGGCCGAGCGGCCTGCGCGAGCTCCCGGCGCTCTCGCAGACGATCGGGGAGCCTGGACGGCACCGCCCGCCGAGCCTAGCGCACCCGTGCCGCGCTGGAGCGCGCGTCGCCGACGGGCCGGAGTGAGCGACGGACGAGCGCCCGTGCCCTGGCAACGGCACGTTGAGCGGCGGTGCCGCGCCCGAGCTCGGTCGCGAGCGCCGAGGCGAACCGGCAGCCCGTTCCCCGATGCTCGGGGCCGCGCGGCAGTCGGGTCGCGCGGAACGCATGGGCCCTGCCCTCGCGGACGAGCACGTCCACCACCGTCCGTCCTCCGAGATGGCCACCCTTCACCACCACCCCGCCGAAGCCGAGTGCCTCCAGAACCTCGGCCGCGCGCCGGGCCTCGAGGGCGTCCTCGATCTTCCGCACACCCAGGAGCCACGCCGCTTCCACCGCGTTGGGCGTGAGCCACACCTCGGGCCCCGCGAGGGCCAGGTAGTCGCGCCGACCGAGTCCCGAGAGGCGCTGGCCTGACGAGGCCCGGACGACGGGATCCACCACCCAGGGGACTCGCACCCCACGGAGCGCTCGCCGCAGTGCGCGGAGCTGCCCCGGACCAGGGAGCATCCCGAGCTTCACCGCGTCGATCGGCCCGAGCTCGCGGAGCGCGCGGAGCTGCAAGGCGAGCAGCGCGGGCGAGACCGCGCTCCAGCCGAACGTCCTGCGCCCCTGCGCCGTGACCGCCGCCGCGACGACCAGCGGAGCTCCACCTCGAGCCCGGACCGCCTCCGCGTCGGCGAGCAGCCCGGCCCGACCGGACGGCTCGAGCCCGCCCACGAGGAGCACCCGCGGGACGCGTCGCCGGAGCGCCGCGCGTCCAGGCTCAGCCCCCCGCACCAGGGGGACGCCCGCGGAGCGGCGCAGGAGCGCCGCGCGTCCAGGCTCAGCGCCGCGCGTCGCGCGCACGCGTGACCAGCCCTCGATAGACGCCGAGCTGCAGGGGCATCGACTGGAGCAGCAGCTCCGGGTGCCATTGCACCCCGACGGCGAACGCCCCGTTGCTGGATTCGATGGCCTCCACCACCCCGTCCGGCGCCACCGCGCTCGACACCAGCCCCTCCCCCAGCCGCGACACCGCCTGGTGGTGCGTGGAGTTCACCATCAGCTGCCCCCGCCCCAGGAGCTCCGCCAGCACCGTTCCCTCCCGCACCTCCACCGGATGCGAGGGCTGGGTCCGGTCGTGCGCCTGCTCGTGGTTTCGGGCCTCGGGGAGGTCGCGCTGGATGTCCTGGAGCAGCGTGCCGCCCAGCACCACGTTGAGCAGCTGCATCCCGCCGCACACCCCGAGCACCGGCATGTTCCGCCGGAGCGCCGCCTGGAGCAGCGCCGTCTCGAACCGGGTCCGCGCCGGCTTGAGCGTTCCCAGCCCCTCGCGTGGAGCCTCGCCGTACGCCTCGGGTGGAACGTCGAACGCGCCTCCCGTCACCACCAGCCCGGAGATGCGGTCGAGGAAGGCGTCGATCATCCCCGGGTCGGTCGCCAGCGGCAGCACCATCGGCAGCCCACCTGCGCGGAACACCGCTTCTGCGTAAGGGGACTTCAGCACGTAGCGCGGTGGAGCCTCTCCACCGGCCGCGTCCTCGACGTCCGGGGTCAGACCGATGGTGGGCCGGCGCACGACGTGTCCGTGAGGCTTCACGTGAGGCCCTCAGTCTCCCCCAGAAGGAAGGCTCGTTGCAGCGCCTGGACGCGTGAGGCCGGGTCACCCCCCGACCACAGGTCGGACACGACCGCCACCCCGTGAACCCCCGTGCGGGCGACGGCGGTGACCGTCTCGAGCCCGATCCCACCGATGGCCACCACCGGGAGCGGGGTCCCCTCCACCTCGCACCGGAGCCGCTCCAGGCCGAGCACCGGAGCCTGGACCTCCTTCGTCCGGGTGGCGAAGACCGGCCCGAGCCCCACGTAGCTCGCCCCCGCCGCGGCCGCCTCGCGGGCCCCCGCCGCCCCGCGGACCGTGACCCCCAGGAGACGGTCCGGGCCGAGCAGCCGGCGCGCCTCCGACGGAGGGAGGTCCTCGTCACCCACATGCGCCCCGTCGGCTCCGGAGAGGAGCGCCCAGTCCACCCGGTCGTTCACCAGCGCCACCACGCCCTCCGCCCGCAGCGCTTCCACCGCCGCGCGCACCGCCTCCCACGCCGCCCGGCCCACGGCGCGCTTGCACCGGACTTGCGCGACGCGGACCCCCGCGCGGGCCAGCACCTGCGCCTGCTCGGCCAGCGTCAGATCCGCACGCGCGCCGTCGTCCACCACGGCGTACAGCCCTCTCGGCAACCTCACGGCGCTCACGCGATGCCCTCTCCCGGAGAGGGTTGTTGACGACCGGAGGGCCGCCCGTCAAATTCGCCCGCCATGGCCGAGCCGCTCGACCCGAAGAGCATCGACAAGCGCACCGCAGCCCGCTACCTGTCCCAGGGAGAGGTCGACGAAAAGGCCTGGGAGCGCTACCTCAAATCCCTTCCCGACGTCTCGGAGAAGGCCGCCCAGGTGGAGACCGTCATGGCCGACACCGACGACTTCCTCGACGACGAGATCGACGAGGAGTGACGGCAGTGGCCTCCGGCGACGAGCGCGCACGCGGTGAGACGTTCGTGCTCGAGCGCGCCAGCCAGGCCATCGACTTCACCACCGTTCTGCTGGGATTCGCCTCCTCGGCGCTCATCCACATGGGCGTGCAGGCGCATCCCGAGTCCGGCACCGTGAACAAGGACGCGGAGTTGGCCCGCGAGGTCCTGGATCTCCTCTCCCTGCTCCGGGAGAAGACCCGGGGGAATCTCACCATGGAGGAGGAGCGCTTCTTCGACTCGCTCCTCACGGACCTCCGGCTCAAGTTCGTCGAGGCGTTCCCCCGTTGACTGCGCCGCGGTCCGCGGTCGGCTCGCAGGCGCGGGCCGTGGCCATCATCTGCATGCTGGTGTCCGGCGTGTCGGGCGCGGCCTCGGTCAGCGCGGCCGTCGGCCTGTCCGACCGCGGGATCCGGAGCGCCGAGTCGCTCCCTCGAGGCACGCCGACCACGGACCTCTTCGCCCGGCTGGCGGAGGCCCACGCCCGGGCGTCTCAGCCGGACCGGCACGCCCGGGCGGCGCTGCTCGTGGTGGTCGCCATCTCCATGTTCTTCACCTTCGTCTCCGCGGGAAGGGTGCTTCGGCCGGCGGGGCTTTCCCGGGAAGGAATCCGGCGTCTCCTCTGTGGCGCGGCCCTGGTCTCCGCCGTGCTGCGGACCGTCGATGGGGCGGCAGACGCGGCCTTCGCCCTGCGCTTCGCGCGGTTCGCCACCCAGGTGCTCCCCCCCGGGGAGCGGGTCCCACCCGATCCGGGCCTCGCCCCGACGTTGACCCTGGGCACCTCCATCATCCAGACCGTGCTCGTCGCCGGCACGCTGGCCATTGTCGCCCAGTACTTCCGCTCGGCCAGGGTGAAGGCCTGGGCGGCGCTGAAGGACGAGGCACCGCGCTAGCGTCGCTTCGTTCCAGAGGAAGATGGCGGAGCGATGCGGGCCGGCGTGGACGAGGCGGCACTTCGGGCGGTCATCACCTACAAGTGGGTGAAGGGCGCGGCGGAGCTCCTGCTCTTCCTCGGGCTGGCGGCCACCCTCGCCTTCGGCTGGAAGGATGAGCTGGCGGAGTGGGCGCACGAGTTCCGGAACAGCTCCACCCGTGCCTACGCGGTGCTGCTCGGCCGGGCGCTCGAGCAAGCCACGACTCCGCGCGGTCTCCACATCACCTTGCTGGCCCTTCTCGTGGACGGCGTCGTCACCCTCTTCGAGGGCTGGGCCCTCCACCGGCGGCGGCCCTGGGGTGCCTGGGTGGTGGTCGGCGTGACCGGCTCGCTCTTGCCGTTCGAGGTGTTCGAGATGGTGCACCGCTTTCGCTGGACTCGCCTGGTGGTTCTGGTGGTCAACGTCGCGGTGGTCGCGTTTCTCGTCGTGCACGCGCGCGCTCAGGCCCAGAGGTTCGAGGCCGAGGCGGCGCCGACGCCCCCGAACCCCGGCGGCACGCAGGACGCGAGCGGCCTCACCGGGGACGAGTCGCCGCCGGCCAGGTGAGCCCGGGGGGCTGTCGCCGCGGAGGAGACGGCGGTCCGCTCAGCCCCGCGGGTCGACCGCCTGGCCGCCGAAGAGCGGTCCGAGCAGCGGCGCCGCATCCACGTCGAGCGGGATGAGCACGCTCCGGGCGCGGGGCAGCCGGAGCAGCTCCGGCCGGGCCAGCCCGAGAAGACGCCCCAGGTGACCCATCGGCCAGCGCTCGCGGAGCTTGTCGAACGCCTCCTCGGAGAGCTCGTCCGCGTCGACCTCGACGTCCTCGTAAAGGAGCGTCTCCCCGCCCACCCGGTGCCCCCCGCCGTAGGTGACGACCTGCTCGAGCTCCTCCGGGTCGAACACGTAGGCGTGCACCGTCACCCCGAGCGCGGTGGAGAGGCGGGCCGCCAGCGCGTGGTGCTTGCCGTACCAGTGAGCGCCGCGGCGCCCGTAGGTGTGGGGACCGTCGTACGCAAGTCGCACCACCTTCTTCACCACCGACACGAGGAGTCCCGCGCCCTGGGACGGCTGGCCGTCCTCCTCGAGCGATTCGCGGGCCAGGCGAGGAAGCTCCCCGCCCTCCAGCGTCTCGAGCCGGCAGAGATACCCGCCGTGCGCCTCCCCACGCGTCATTCCGAGGGCTTGTACCTGCCCTTGCCCTGCTTGCCAACTTCGTGCCGGGACTTACGGTAGCTCCATGCGCATCGAACAGTTCACCCTGAAGGCCCAGGAGGCCCTTCAGGCGGCCCAGACCCTTGCGCGCCGCATGGGCTCCCCCGAGGTCGAGCCCGAGCATCTGGCGAAGGCGCTGCTCACCCAGGAGCAGGGCGTGGCCGAGGCGCTCCTTCGTCGCATCGGGGCCGATCCCGGCCTGGTTCAGAGCCGCGTCGACGAGGCACTGGAGCGCCTTCCCAAGATCCAGGGCGGCGCGGGCGCGAGCCTCAGCCAGCGGCTGCTCCGCGATCTGGACAAGGCGGAGGACGAGGCCAAGAAGCTCAAGGACGAGTACGTCTCCAGCGAGCACCTCCTCCTCGCCCTCGCCCAGGACAAGGGCCACATCGGCGAGGCGCTGAAGTCGTCCGGCATCACCCGCGACCGCATCCTGACCGTCCTGAAGGACATCCGGGGCGGCAAGCGGGTGACCACCCAGGAGGCCGAGGACACCTACCAGGCCCTCGAGAAGTACGGGCGCGACCTCACCGCCGCGGCGCGCGCCGGCAAGCTGGATCCGGTCATCGGCCGCGACGAGGAGATTCGCCGCGTCATCCAGGTGCTCAGCCGGCGGACGAAGAACAACCCGGTGCTCATCGGTGACCCCGGCGTGGGAAAGACCGCCATCGTGGAGGGCCTCGCCCGCCGCATCGTCGACGGCGACGTGCCCGAGGGCCTCAAGGACAAGCGGCTGGTCGCGCTCGACCTGGGCGCGATGGTCGCCGGAGCCAAGTACCGCGGTGAGTTCGAGGAGCGGCTGAAGGCCGTGCTCCAGGAAGTGGCCGCCGCCGAGGGACAGATCATCGTCTTCATCGACGAGCTCCACACCCTCATCGGCGCCGGGAAGGCCGAGGGTGCCATGGACGCCGGCAACATGCTCAAGCCCGCGCTGGCCCGGGGCGAGCTGCACTGCATCGGCGCCACCACCCTGGACGAGTACCGCAAGCACATCGAGAAGGACGCGGCCCTCGAACGGCGGTTCCAGCCGGTGCTGGTCGGCGAGCCCTCGGTCGCCGATACCATCAGCATCCTCCGCGGGCTCCGGGAGCGCTACGAGGTGCATCACGGCGTCCGGATCCAGGACTCGGCGCTGGTCGCCGCGGCGACGCTCAGCAACCGTTACATCTCCGACCGGTTCCTGCCCGACAAGGCCATCGACCTGGTCGACGAAGCGGCGAGCCGGCTGCGCATCGAGATCGACTCGATGCCCCAGGCGATCGACGACGTCCGCCGCCGCATCATGCAGCTGGAGATCGAGCGCGAGGGCCTCCGGAAGGAGACCGACCCGAACTCCCGCGAGCGTCTCTCGGAGATCGAACGCTCTCTCGCCGACCTCAACGAGCAGTTCAGCCAGCTGAAGGCGCACTGGGAGGCCGAGAAGGCCGCGATCCAGAAGATCCGTTCGGTCAAGGAGCGCATCGAGAAGGCCAGGGGCGATCAGGCCGCCGCCGAGCGCCAGGGCGATCTGAACAAGGCCGCGGAGATCAAGTTCGGCATCCTCCCCAGCCTGCAGAAGGAGCTGGAGCAGCAGAACGCGGCGCTGGCCGAGCTGCAGAAGAAGCAGCGCTTCCTCAAGGAGGAGGTGGACGCCGAGGACATCGCCGAGGTGGTGGCCAAGTGGACTCACATCCCGGTGAGCCGGCTCATGGAGGGAGAGATCCAGAAGCTCGTCCACATGGAGGAGCGGCTGGAACAGCGGGTCATCGGGCAGCGCGAGGCCATCGAGGCGGTGAGCAACGCGATCCGTCGAGCGCGGAGCGGGCTCCAGGACCCCAACCGGCCCATCGGCTCGTTCATCTTCCTCGGGCCCACCGGCGTGGGAAAGACCGAGACCGCCAAGGCGCTGGCCGAGTTCCTCTTCGACGACGAGAACGCGATGATCCGCATCGACATGTCCGAGTACATGGAGAGGCACGCGGTGGCGCGGCTCATCGGCGCTCCTCCGGGGTACGTCGGCTACGAGGAGGGCGGCCAGCTCACCGAGGCGGTGCGGCGCCGGCCCTACTCGGTGGTGCTGTTCGACGAGATCGAGAAGGCGCACCACGACGTGTTCAACGTGCTGCTGCAGATCCTCGACGAGGGCCGGCTCACCGACAGCCAGGGACGCACGGTGGACTTCAAGAACACCGTGCTGATCATGACCTCCAACATCGGCAGTCAGGCGCTTCAGATCGGCATCGAGGGGAAGGACACCCTCGACGAGGCGACGCGCTCGCGGGTGATGGACGCGCTCCGCCAGCACTTCCGGCCCGAGTTCTTGAACCGGGTGGACGAGATCGTCATCTTCGAGCCGCTCCGCCGCGAGCAGATGAACCGCATCGTGGAGATCCAGCTCGCCCGGCTGCGGAAGCTGCTCGAGGACCGGCGCCTGACCCTGGATCTCACTCCGGCGGCGGTGGCCTTCCTCGCCGAGCACGGGTACGACCCGGCCTACGGCGCGCGACCGCTGAAGCGGGCCATCCAGAAGTACCTCCAGGATCCGCTCGCGATGTCTGTACTTTCCGGCTCGTACGTCGCCGGCGACACCGTCCTGGTGGACGCGGGCAAGGGCGCGCTCCGGTTCAGCAAGCCGGGCGCGGCCTAGTCCGACAGCGGCTCAGAGCCCCAGGCACTCCTCCAGCCCCGGAACGCGCCGTCCGGTGGGCACGGCGAACTCGGTCCCGCCATCGAGGCGGACCAGGTAGTCGCCGGACTCGTTGCCGCCGGTGAGGGTCACGGCCCGGTAGTCCACCTGCCCTTCCAGGTCGGGGAGACCCTTGCGCTGGATGCGGAATCCGAGGACACCCGTGAGCGCGCCATCGCCGCTGGCGTTGGTGCTCGACACCTGCACGCCGTCGAGGACCACCCCCTCGAAGTCGGCGTAGTTGCTGTAGGTGGTCGTCACGACCGGGCTGAAGAGCCCCACCAGGCCCACGCTGACGGTTCCCGAGAGGATGCCCTGAAAGGGCTCGACCCGGTTCAGGTACTCCGTCATCCCGGCGCTGTTGAACCCGGGGATGCGCGCCTCGGACGACTCCACCACCAGGTTCGCCATGTGGAACGCGCAGGCGGTCACGGTGGCCTCGGTGCCGGTGATGACCGCCGTCCGTCCGAGCAGGGTGAGGTAGTGCCCCGCCATGTCCCGCGAGCCCGAGAGCTCCAGCACCTCCTCGGTCCTGGTGTCGATCCGAATGTCACTCTCCATCGGCGGCGCGAGCTCCGTCCGCTTCGCTCCGATGCGATCGCTCACCGGCTTCGAGGCCTCGTTGGGCAGCGAGAACAGCGTGGTGCTGGAGAAGGTGACGGCCAGGGTGTTCGTGGCGTCGCCGGAGTAGGTGCCCTGGAGCGTCTGCACCGCCCGCGGCTGCTGCTCGTCGATGCGGGTGAAGGGCGCCGCCGCCCCCCCGTCGAACGGCGCGAGGATGAGGATGCGCGCCGCACCCGCGTCGAGCGCGATGTACGAGGTGCCATTCACCAGGTCCACCTCGTCCAGCTTCTCCCCCACGTTCGGGTAGGGGCCGAGACAGGCCAGGAGCGCCACCCCGAGGAGCGCCGCAACCCCGAGCGCGGGCCGTCTCACGGCAGGTCCACCCCGAGCAGCACTCCCATCCGGAGCGCCACCCCGATCCGGAGGTCATTGCTCCTCAGCGGGTCGTACAGGTCGATGCCCAGCGCCCCCACCGCACCTACGGTCCAGCCCACCTTGTGGGGCCGCCATCCCGGGCGCCAGCGCAGCACCGTCATTCCGCCCGGGCCGAGCTGGAGGGCGTTGAAGTTGGTGAGCCCGGGCTTTCCGCCCAGGTTGAGCACGTTCACGTGGAGGCCGGGCCCGCCCTCGAACTCGATCTCTTGAGTGACGGTCTTCCGCCACTGCCAGCCGAGCAGGAGATCGATGCCGCCGCCGTTCTGGTACAGCGACGAGACCGAGTGCACCCGTCCGTCCTGCCGGGCCTGCAG
>RPRB01000040.1 GCA_003818285.1 Myxococcaceae bacterium | reverse complement strand
CTCGCTCAGACGGACTTCGCGTGGGAACTCCACCTGGAGGATGGCTTCGTTCGAGACCTCCAGAGATTCGACGTTCCCGATCGTGGCGCCGGGCACCAGGCGCACCTGCCCGAGCTCCGCCGGCAGTTGCTGGACTCCAGCTCCCGTTCCGCCGCCAGGGGTGTACAGGACCCCTGCCTCCCCTGCGTCGCTCACGGCTAGGAGCGCGACCTGCGGCTGGTCCTGACCCCTCCGGTTCCACTCGGCGAACATCCGGAACCCGGACTTCGCGGCACCGGCGCCATGGTGCCGGGCGACGTCAGCTCGATAATCCTCTGGGGCGCTTCGGCCGCGCACGACACCCTCGGCGACGGCGATGATTTCCTTGGCCGGCCCCGCGCCACCGCGGAGGGCCGCCCAGCCGCTCGCCGCGAGGCGCACCGCGCTCGCCGTTCCGACGATGCGTCCTTCGGGACCGACCTCCAGCCGCTCCGTCTCCAGATGCAAGGCCGCGTAGCCCCAGTCGCAGCGCTGGCCGCCTGTCTCGGTTGCGGCCTGGGACGGCGTCAAGTCGGAACCAGGGCGCTCACGTGAGACGTAGAAGGTCTGACCAGCCACCTTCCTGAACGGTACGTAGTGATCCAGGATGTACCGACTCACCTCGTAGTGGCGCACGACGTTGGGCACGCCGTCCCACTCGGGAAGCCCACCATGGTCGGTCTGGTAAACGACCAGCCGGGGACGGGTCCGCTCGAGGTCCTGGATGAGCTGGCCCTGCGAACGCTGCCGGATGGCCATCGAGACGTGGAAGAACCTGCTGGCCGGCTTCAGGTCGAGGAGGAAGTGGTACAGCGCCGGCTGGTTGGTGAAGTCGAAGATCGGCTCGCGGGGTCGCACCTCCTGCTCGACGAAGGTTTTCAACGTCGATACCTCCTGCATCACCGGCGCGACCGTCTCGTCCGACCAGCCGAAGCCGGCGACTCGCGGCGGCGCCGGCGCGCGGAAGTGGTAGTGGGTCCCGAGCTGCCCCTGCGAGCTCAGGAAACCAGGCGGCGAGGAATGGGCGACCCAGGCGAGAATCGCCACCGGTCCAAGCACAGCGATCCAGGACCGCCCCTGTCCCGGAACCAGCTTCTGCACCTCGTTCAGCCCACGGTCTGCGAGGAAGAAGACCGCGGGTAGGGCCGCAGCCGCGGCGTGGGCCACATGCCAGTCCGCCCGGCTGAGAAACTTGGTGTAGTACGCCGCCGTCACCAGGGTCGCGGCCACCATCACCCAGTCGCGCTCCTCGAGCGCAACGTTCCGTCGCCGGCGTGCGACGACGCACCAGAAGACGAGCACCACCGTCAGGGGCGGCAGGACCATCAGCTTGAGGAAGTACGGATCCGCATAAGACGAGGCGACGATCGGAATCCCACCCGTGAGCTGATGCCCGGAGGCGAAGGTCCGGTAATAGTCCAGGAAGCCGCCCAGGGCGGCGTGACGCTGCAGGAACGCAGACCAGAGCAGGACGAGGACACCCCCTGCCATGGCGGATCGCCATGTTCCGGCGAAACGGTCTCGAAGGCGGTCGCCTCGGTCCTTGCGCGACGCCTCGTAAAAGAGCAGCACCGCGCCGGCGGCGAGCGCCGCGTACGCGAGCTCAGGCACCAGCAGGTTGGCGATCACCAGTACGGCAGCGAGGCCGAATGCCTGTAACCAGCCCGGCCTTCGAAGAACAGCGGCTAGGGCAAGAAGGACCACCGGATACAACGCGAAGCGGTGATGGGGAATCAGATACGCCCCGAAGAAGGGGACGGCTACTGCGGCCAGCAGCAGGAGCGGGCGCCTTCTCAACAGGTAGACGAGGAGCGCGTAGTAGGCCAGCCACCAGACGGGCGTGGCAAAGAACTCGAATCCGGCCTTCGCCCCCCAGATCGTCCTGCCGAAGGTCGAGAATCCGAGCCAGGGGACGAGGACGTCCTGGAGCAGCCCGTGGATGAAGAACGCGTCCCTCCATGGGAAGGCCCCACGCGAGACGAGTTGGGCTCCTCCGACGAGCTCCCCTTGGTGGAAGAGGTCGATGGTGTCCAGCGGCGGGGGAATGGCAGCCGTGTACGTGAAGAGCAGGACCGGGACCACGATCAGCAGCGTGCTCTGCGCCTCGAACCGGACGAGGTCGGAGACCGAACGCCCGCGTTCGAGACGCAGGATGGTCCAGAGCAGAGCCGTCCCCAGCAGACCCGCGATCACGACCCGAGGCACCGGTGCGTAGCGCTCGATCATCGGGGGCTGCTGAACGGCGACCCAGGTTTCCCGGGAGAGGAGCTCGAGCAGGAGCAGAGTGAAGGGCGCGAGCGCAAGATTAATCCGTGAAGGAAGAGCGATCCCTTGTCGACCCCGGAGGCGAGCGGCGAGCAGCCCGGCGGTCGACACCACACCCGCGTAGACGAGCGCGGTCGCGACGGGAACCAGGAGCAGCCACTCCGCTGCCGACTCCGAGGACAGCAGCCAGGCGGTTCCGAGGCTCGCCCCGATCGCAATCGAGGGCAGGACACGGAGCACGGGGCGCGTCGGCCGAGGAAGCTCGACCTCGGCGGAGCCGAGCGTTCCTCCGGGCCAACCACTGCCGGGCCATAGGCGCCCGATCAGCTCGTAGAGAAGGAGCGCTCCAAGAGGAAAGCAGAGGATCGCGACGTAGTACTGGGTGAAGTAGTTGAAGACGTTGAAGTTGGCGAAGATGGGGTACCCGACGATGTCCGTGCGGACTTCCAGCGGCCGCCGGAGCGCGAGAGCGAGACCCCACGACAGTCCGGCCGACACGATCACCGAGACCACGAAGCGGCAGGTCGAGCGCAGGCGACTCCCCCCGGACGGTTGCGGCGCCCCTTCGTTCCGGAGGGGAACTTCGGAGGCGAGCATCGGCGGTCTAGAGCTTGTAACCGGCCGCCGTGGCATCCCGGTGGAACATCTTGACGGTCTCCAGGGAGAGATCGGCCAGGTCTGTCCCGAGCATCGGCAGCTTCTTCAGCAACTCCGGGGTGACGGTGATGATGTGGCAGCCGATCTGGTCCGCCTGAACGATGTTGAACACCTCGCGCGGGCTGGCCCAGATGATCTCGATGTTCCTGTACCCGCCCACGGTCTCCAGGGCCGACCGCATCAACGGGACGGGGTCGACCCCGGTGTCGGCGATGCGCCCCGCGAACACCGAGATGATCGACGGCGGGCCGCCGGCGAGCTGGTCCCGGATGTCCCGCACCTGCTCGAGCGTCAGCAGGGCCGTGGCGTTCACCTTCACCCCACGGCGGGCCAGCCGCTGGATGAGAGGGGCCGAGCCCTCGCGGCGGGTATTGGTGACTGGGATCTTCACGTAGACGTTGTCACCGAGGGCGGCGAGCTTCATCGCCTGGCGCTCCATCTCGGGGAACTCGTCGGAGAAGACCTCGAGCGAGAAGGGCCGATCCTTTATCTCCGCGAGGATCTCGCGAGCGAACACCTCGTAGTCCTTTACCCCCGCCTGGCGCATGAGCGTCGGGTTGGTGGTGAAGCCCTTGATCAGTGGATTGGCGTAGAGGTCCAGGATGGCCTTCCGGTCCGCCCCGTCCGCGAAGACCTTGATCCGCAACGAGCCCACACTGACTGTCATGCCCTGACCCTTTCCTTTGACGCGGTGGCCAGTATCCATGGCACCGCCTCGCCGAGCGATCGCACCGTGAGATCCGGCCGCTCTGGCCGACGCTCGGAGTACCCATGATCCACGAAGACCGTCCAGCAGCCTGCGCGCTGGCCGCTCTCGATGTCGCGCCAGCGGTCGCCGACCATCACGCTGCGCCCCAGGTCTATGCTGCGGTCGCGCGCGGCCGCCAGCAACAGGCCCGGCGAGGGCTTCCGGCAGTCGCACCCGTCCCGGTCGTCGTGAGGGCACACCCGGATCTCGTCCAGGGGGAGCAACTCGGAGAGCCGGCGGTTGAGTGCCTCGACGTCCTCCCAGGTACGGGTACCGCGGGCGATGTCCGGCTGGTTGGTGACCACGATGAGAAGGAACCCAGCCCCGCGGAGCGTGGCACAGGCCTCGGCTGCCCCCGGCAGGACCTGGAGCGAGGCCAGGTCGTCGGGCGGATGGGGCAACCCGTCTCGCACGAGCGCCTGGTTCAGGACCCCGTCCCGGTCGAGGAAGACCGCCACTCTCCGGGAACGTGCCGCGGCCTCTCCGCTCATGCCCGCCCAGCCCGCAGATCCGGCAGCATCTCCAGCAGGGAGGCCTTCAGCGCCTCGCGCGTGCTGCGCCGGCACCGCCAGCCGAGGCCCCGGATCCGCTCCGTCGCCAGTCGCACGACCGGGACGTCTCCCCTCCAGCCCCTGTTTCCGGTGCCGAACGACAACCGCGTCTTCCCCGGCCAGAGGCCCAGGCACTCGCAGGCGAGCTCGGCGATCTCCCGGACGGTGATGTAATCGCCGGTCGCAACGTTGAAGACGTCAACCGGCTTCGTCGACCGACGATGGGCGAGGAGCACGGCGTCCACCACGTCGGTCACGTGGATGTAGGACTTGCTCTGGGTCCCATCCCCGAGGATCGGGAGCTCGCTTGGGTCCTTGAGCAGCCGACGGAGGAAGTCGAAGCCCACTCCGTGCGTCTGGCGTGACCCAACGACATTCCCGAAGCGGAAGCTGCACCCGCTCAGCCCGAACATGTGAACGTACGAGGTGATCAACGCCTCCCCCGCGAGCTTGCTGGCGCCGTAGGTGGAGATTGGCGCGAGTGCCCCGTGGTCCTCGCCGGCCTCGAGCTCTCCGAGGTCTCCGTACACCCCGCTCCCGGATGCGTAGAGGATGCGCTTCGCCGAGCTCTGCCGCATCGCCTCGACCACGTTCTGGGTGAGGTAGGTCCCCTCGCGGAAGTCGATGTCCGGCTCGGTGGCGGCCCGGGCGATATCCGGATTCGAGGCGAGGTGGATGACCACGTCGTGCCCATCCATGGCGGTCCGGAGGGCGCCGAGGTCCTTCACGTTACCGCGCACCACGCTGAACCGGGGATCGGCCCGGTGGTGGGCGAAATGCCATTCCCGACCGGACGAGAAGTTGTCGAAGATGGTCACCCGGCGGGTGGCGGCCTCGGAGAGAAGCCGGTCCACGAAGTGACTCCCGATGAAGCCGGCCCCGCCGACGACGAAGACGCTCTCTCCTCGACCCTGGCTCACGCTAGCGAACCGACTCCCACTTCGTCGCCTGCATCTTCAGCGCCGGGTGTGTGACCAGCAGGTGCCACAGCACCGCAGCCAGGCCCTCGGTGTGCGGCGTGACGCGCTCCGGGTTGAGCGGAGGGATCACCACGCAGGCGTCCGCGGCCTCCCGGGTGTAGCCACCATCCCGGCCGACGATTCCGTAGATGCGCGCGCCCACCTTCTTCCCGTGCTCCAGCGCGAGCACGAGGTTGTTGGAGACTCGCTTCTCGCGGTTTCCTCCCCCCACGGAGAAGACCAGGAGACCGTCCCCGGCGCGCAGCCGCGAGCCCTGCAGCCAGTGCACGAAAGTGGTGTCCCACCCCTCGTCGTTCACCCGGGCGGTGAGCTCGGAGACGTTGTCCGTCGGCGTGTAGGCCTCGAACCCGCAGATCTTCCGGAAGTCGTTGACCGCATGGCTCGCGTGTCCGGCCGAGCCGCCCACCCCGAGGATGAACAGTCGCCCACCGGAAGACCGCACCGCCGCCAGTCCCTCCGCGATGCGATCGAGCTGGGAGACGTCCAGCGCGTCGAGGATGGCCTTGGTCTCAGCGAGGTAGGAAGCACTGAAGCTGCTCAAGAGGTCCTCCCGAGATTCGCGCGGGGCGAGGGGCCGGATGCGCCGTAAACGAGATTGGAGAGCCTGCTGGCGGCGTGGACCAGGAGCATGAAGACGAAGGTGATGAAGCCGCAGAGGCACAGGAGCAGGCCAGTCACCGCCATGTGAGAGGCGATGCCGACATCGACCGGAAGGCGGAGCCCACCCCGAATGTAGAGGGAGATCAGCGGGACCGTGAGGCCCACCCCCGCAAGGAAGAGCACCGCGCTCAGCAGCACGGTCCGGGTGTAGGGGAACAGCGCGAGCAGGCGCCGTCTGGCAGACCCGGTAAAGTCGTAGAAGATCCGAGCGATCCACCCCATGTACACGCCCTGGATCCCGAGCAGGGTGGCGGCGAATCCGGCCAGCATCCAGTAGAGCGAGAAGGTGACCGGCCCGACGCTGATCGGCCCGAAGGTCAAGGGAAGGGTCAGCAGGAGCCCGAGCACCAGCAACACCCAGCCTGGCCGGAGCACGAAGAAGTCGGCGCCGTACACGAACATCGCGCGCAAGTTGATCCACGCCGCCTTCCACGGCGAGAGCCAGCCGGAACGCTTGTGGTGGCTCAGCCGGCCCTCCCGGTCCTTGTAGAACTTCACCGGCACCTCTGCGGTGCGAAGCCGCAGGTGCACCGACTTGAGGACCATCTCCGACGCGTATTCCCAGGATTGCGACTCGAGCTGAAGACGGCGGAGCGCCTCGGTGGAGATGCCCCGCATCCCGCAGTGGATGTCGGAGAAGTGGCTCGAGTAGAGCCGGTTCAGGATCCAGGTCGTGACCGGAGTGCCGAGGTAGCGGTGCAGAGGAGGCATCGCGCCAGGCTCGATGGAGCCGCGGAACCTCGACCCCATGACGTACTCGTATCCCTGCCGGAACTTCTCCACGAACAGCCCGAGGTCGCGGAAGTCGTACGTGCAGTCCGCGTCACCCATCACCACGAACGGTCCGCGGATGAACGGGACGGCGTCGATGTATGCCCGCCCGAGCCCACGCTTGGGCGACTTCAGCACCCGTGCTCCGTGAGCGAGCGCGATCTCCGCGGTCCGGTCGGTCCCGCTGTCGATGATCAGCACCTCCCCGCGAACCCCGGCGCGGCGGAAGCCCTCCTGGCACCAATCCACGAACTCCCCGACAGTCAGCTCCTCGTTCAACGCGGGGATCACCACCGAGACCTCGGGACGATCGACGTCCCGCTCGGGCACGAGAAGGCGCAGCTCCGGGTCGGCGCCGGGCGCCTGCTGAGGGTGAGGTTCGATCTGGAGTGGAGCTTCCAAGGCTCGCATGGCCCCCCGGGTGCGCGTCCCGGCGTTCACGGGCGTCCCGCGCGCCGGGACTGCGGACGACTACCAACAATGGAGATCTCGATCAAGGCGTTGCGCCGCCCGTCAGCCAGGCGGCCTCTCCGGTCCGGCGCGGAGATAAGCCTCGAGGTCGTGCAAGCCGGAGGGTGAGCCTGCCTCGTAGAACCGCTGGTGTACCTCGTGCCCCGCGAGCTGCCCCTCGAGGCTCAGCGTCCGGTACACGCCGGCAAGGTCGACGCGTGCTCCGGGCGGAACGAGCCTCTCCAGCACCTCCCCGGTCAGCACCGAAAGGCCGTAGTCGATGTGCACCATGCGGACCGAGCGAGGATCCTCACGTCGCTTGTCGTAGAGCACCACCCGACCGTTCTCGAAGAGCACGTTGCTCGTGTCCCACCGGCCATCGTTGCGAAACACGGTGAGCAGCGCGGGCGTGCGGGCGGCGGTGAATGCCTCCCAGACCGCCCGGTAGTCGATGGGCAGATACGAGTCGCCGTAGAGAACAAAGAACGCCGGGTCGAGCGCACCGGTGTCGAGCGCGCGCCTGAGCGCACCGCCGGTTCCTACCAGCGTCTTACCGTCCTCGACATAGGCGACCGCGAGGCCCCACCGCTCCCCTGAGCCGACGAAGCTCCGGATCGCATCGCCACGGTGCCCGATGCAGTAGACGACCCGGCGGATTCCGGCGCGCGCGAGCAGCGAGAGCTGATGGGCGGCGAAGGGTTCTCCGGCGAGGGTGATCAGCGCCTTCGGGACGGACGGCGCAATCGCGGCCACTCTCGTCCCCATCCCTCCGGCGAGGATCACGCACTGCATGGGTCAGTTCCGAGCGATGACCACCGCGCCGTCGTGGTCGAAGGTGAACCGGACCTCGGTGAGCCCCTCCCGCGCCATGGCCTGGCGCAGCGCCAGTCGGTCGGCCGCGTAGAAGAGCAGGAACCCTCCGCCCCCGGCCCCGACCAGCTTTCCCCCGACCGCACCGTTGTCCACCCCCACCTGGTACCATCGGTTGATGCGATCGTTGCTCATCTTCGACGAACGCTTGGTCTTGTGGAGCCAGTGCTCGTGCATGAGCCGGCCGAACTTCACCGAGTCGCCTGCCTCGAGGGCGGTCCTGATCGAGAATCCAAGCTCCTTCACAAAGTGCAGGTTGTCGATCATCGAGGACTGACCCTTCTCGGACTGCTCCTTCTGCTCGAGCAGCACCTGATCGGCATCGCGCGAGTACCCGGTGAAAAACATCAGCAGGTGCTCCTCGAGGTCCTGGAGCGCCGGGGTGGGAACCCGCAGCGGCTCGACCCGCACGCCCTCGCGGGTAAAGTAGAAGCACGCCAGGCCCCCGTGCGCGGCGATGTACTGGTCCTGCTTGCCCACGGCACGGTTGAGCTCCTCGATCTCGATCCGGCACGCCTCCTCGGCCACCGCCTCCGCGGAGACGTGCTGGAGCTGGAAGGCATGCAGCGCGCGGAGCAGGCCGACGGTGAATGCTCCGGACGAGCCGAGCCCCGTCCCGGACGGGATGTCGGCCATGCTGACCACTTCGATCCCGGGTCCGACCGGATGCGCCTTCAGGGCTTGCCGGATGATCGCGTGCTGGATCTCGTCCACTGACCTCACGCGCTCGAGGGCCGAGTACTTGAGGAAGTAGTCGTCGGTGAACGTCCGGTTGATGCTGACATAGATGTAACGGTTGATCGCGCCGGCAATGACAAACCCGCCGAAGCGCTCGTAGTACGAGGGAAGGTCTGTGCCGCCACCTCCGATGGAGATTCGAAGCGGCGTTCGCGTGATCAGCATGGATGGCTCTCGAGGACCTCGGAGGGGTCGTCTACGTCTCCGGGAAAACGAAGGTCAAACCTCTCGTGGCGGCGATCGCGCGGTCCCCTCGCCCGGTCACCACACCGCCTGGACACCTGAACGGACTCGTGCTTCACATGCCCATCCCCCTGGATGGTACCACCTGACGTGGCCACGACCCGCGATCCCGGCACCAAGGCGTCGACGGAAGAGCTGTCCTCGGCAGACGCGAGCAGGGTCCACGCGTACGGGGAGACTTTCCGGTTCACGGTGGTCGACCGGCTGGGCATCTGGCTCTCGGTCCGGCAGGTCCTCCGGTGGGCGGGGGACCCCAGTGGGAAGACCATCGGTGATCTCGGCGCGGGCTATCGAGCCCAGCTCACCGGTGCATTACTCGATCGGGTCGCCCTGGCGTACGTCGCGGACGTCTCGCTCGCCCCGGAGGTGGTGGCCAATCCGAAGGTGCGGGCCATCCAGGGTACATTGCCCGGGAGCCTCGAACGCATTCCGACCGGCTCGCTCGACCTCGTGCTCTGCGTCTCGGTGCTCGAGCACGTCGGGGATGCACCGGGAATGCTTCGGGAGATCCACCGGATCCTGAAGCCCGGCGGGCGAGCGCTGATCAACGTGCCCTCCTGGCGCGGAAAGTGGTTCCTGGAGTTCTCGGCATTCAAGCTGGGCATGAGCCCCGCATCAGAGATGGATGACCACAAGATGTACTACGATGTGAGGGATCTCTGGCCACTGCTGGTCGCGGCAGGCTTCCGTCCGAGCCGAGTCAGGTGCTTCGCCCACAAGCTCAGCCTGAACACCTTCGCCGTCTGCGACAAGGAAGACCAGTGAGCGAGACAGCGAGCGCTCACCCAGAGCAAGCCGGGGAGTGGGATTCCCACTGGGTCGCGTACGAGGCCGCGACGAAGCTGAACCCCGCGCACCGGTATCGCCGCGCCCTGATCTTCGAGGCCCTGGAGCAACAAGGCACGAGTCCGATGCGCCTGATCGACGTCGGGTGCGGTCAGGGCGACTTCCTCGAGGAAGCACGGATGCGCTTCGCGCACGCCGAGCTCGTGGGCATCGACTTCAGCGAGGCGGGGCTCGCGCTCGCACGCACCCGCGTCCCCGGTGCTCGCTTCTTCCAGGCGGACTTCTCGAGAGCGGACTCGCTTCCTTCCGAGCTCAAGAGCTTCGCGACGCACGCAGTCTGCTCCGAGGTCCTGGAGCATCTCGATGACCCCGGTCTGCTTCTCCGCAGCGCGCGATCCGTGCTCTCTGCGACCGCCGCGCTGGTGGTGACGGTCCCGGGCGGCCCGAGATCCGCATTCGACCGGCACATCGGACACCGCCGGCACTATTCACCACGCGAGCTCGAGATCCTGATGCGGTCGGCGGGCTTCTCGCCCCTCTTCGTCCGTGGATCCGGGTTTCCGTTCTTCAATCTCTATCGGCTCGCGGTCGTCCTCAGGGGAGAGCGGCTGGTTCGCGACCTGGACCAGAAGCAGCGGCTCTCGCCCGGTTCGAAGCTGGCGATGCAGCTCTTTGACGGGCTGTTCCACCTCAACACCGCTCATACCCGGCTCGGCTGGCAGACGATCGGCGCGTTCCGGCCGATCCTCTGATCGTTTCGGCAGCCGGCCGCCGACGAGAGATGCGGGGCCATCGCAGCTCACGCAAGCGCGAGACATCAGTCCCGCAGCCTCTCGGAGATGAATGATAGCGTGACCCGATGAACATGACCCAGCAGGGTCCTCCGCCCTCGGCCCCAGCCGACGGTTCCCGCTGCCCATGCTGCGGCGGCACAGGACGAGTCCGCGAGCCGGTCCTCTGGAAGGAGCTGATCTCCGAGTGGCGTCTCTCCCAAGAGGAGGCAGACGCCATCGACCGTCGGGAAGGAGTTCGGTGCGGCGCCTGCGGTGCGAGTCTTCGTTCGATGGCGCTCGCCAGGTCCCTGGTGAGCACGTTCCAGGGCGCAGGCACACTCGACGATTTCATGTCCGGGCCGGGGGCACGGCTACGGATCCTGGAAGTCAACGAGGCCGGTACCCTCACGCCGTTCCTGTCTCGTGCCCCCGGGCATCGGCTGGTGCGGTTTCCTGAGGTCGACCTTCACGCTCTGCCCTTCCCGGACGGAACCTTCGACCTGGTCGTCCATTCCGACACGCTCGAGCACGTGGAGCGCCCGGTTCGCGCGCTCGAGGAATGCAAGCGCGTGCTCGTCGCAGGAGGATTCTGTGCGTTCACCATCCCGGTGGTGATAGGTCGTCTGACCCTCTCGAGAGAAGGCATGCCGCTCAGCTTTCATGGCAATGCCGCGGTGACCGATCCCGCCCTGGCCGTTCGGACCGAATACGGCGCGGATGCCTGGGGGCAGGTCGTGGCGGCAGGGTTCGCAGAGTGTCGCATCGTCGCATACGAAGGACCAAGCACGATGGCGTTTGTCGCGCGCCGCGGCGTCGACGACCAGCCACCGACGCGTCCGCCAGCGCGCGGTTCGGTCTCGGAAGAGACGGTCCTGCAGATGAAGTGGTTCTACCGCTTTCGACTTCCCAGTGGGGCCCGCACCGAGAGCGTGCTTCCACCCGAGGTCTTTCCCATCCATGAAACGAGAGAGCGGATGCTGCTCGATCTGCTCGATCCGATCTTCGGAGACCGCTGGAAGAAGACCGATTGTCTGGATATCGCCTGTCACGAGGGCTACTTCGGATCCTTGTTCGCCCAGCGCGGCTGTCGCGTGCTCGGCATCGACGCCCGTCCCGAGAATCTCACCCGCGCGGAGCTCATGCGCGATGCGCTCCGCCTCGAGAACCTCGAGTTTCGTCAGGCTGACGTGAGCAGCTTGGATCCCGCGTCGCTAGGAAGGTTCGACATTGTTCTGATGCTTGGGCTGCTGTACCACCTCGAGGATCCGATCGGCGCACTGCACCGGACTCGCGCAATGTGCCGGGAGGTTGCCGTGATCGAGACGCAGCTCGGGCCAGAGCTCGGTGGTTCGATCGAGTGGGGGACCGCCAAGGCGCAGAAGGAGGTCATCGCTAGCTTCGTCGTCGTGGACGAAACGGATGAGGTTCGGAGCAGGAACCGTGAGGCAAATACGCGTCCGTTGTCTCTCGTGCCGGATCTTCAGGGTCTATTGCGAATTCTGAAGTCCGTCGGATTCTCTCGGGTGCAGGTGTTACGCCCGCCAGAGGACGGGTACGAGCAGTTTGTGAGGGGGCGAAGAGCGATGGTAGCGGCATGGGCGTGATGGCCCGCGCCCGAGAAGGGCAAGAGCGCTCGCCCATCAACTCGGCAATGCCGAGGATGCCTCGGTCGCGAGCTACGTGACCCGCCTTGCCCTCCAGCCGCGGACGGGCGCGCTGCTCGTCACGCTCGCCGTCGCCCCGCTCCTCCTGATCCACCTCGGCACCCCTGCCCTGTGGGACGACGAGGCCAACACCGCCATCTTCGCCGCCAACGTCTGGAAGACCGGTGACACCACCGCGTTCGACGGCACCAACATCATCGCCTTCCGGGGGGGCCTGGAGCTCGCCGGGATCCAGAACCGCGCCTACCCCCCGCTCCAGTACTTCTACGCCGCCCCGTTCGTCGGGCTCCTCGGCCGCAACGCGTTCGCCGCCCGGCTGCCCTTCGTCCTCGCCGGTCTGGCCGGCTTCTTCCTCTGGGCCTGGTGGATGCTCCGCGAGGCACCACGCTCGCTGCTCGCCCTCACCGGAGTCTTCACCTTGGGGAACGTCTCCCTGTTCCTCTACCTGCGCCAGAGCCGGTACTACGGCCTGGCGTTCGCCCTGGCGCTGGCCTTCGTCTACCTCTACCTCCACCGCGACCGCTCCCGGCGAAACCGAATTCTCTTGTCCCTGAGCGGCATCGCGCTGCTCGCCTGCCACTACCTCACCTACGGCGCGGGGATGGTCTGCCTCGCCGCCGACTACCTCCTTTTCGAGCGCCGGAGGCAGCGGGACTCCTGGCGGCGGGTCGCGCTGTTCCTCCTCACCCAGGTGGTGGGGCTCGTCGTCGTGGTGGGCGTCTTCTACCCCTTCGGCAGGAAGGTGACGCCCTACGTCCCGGCCAGCTGGTGGCACGACAAGCTCCTGCTCTTCCGGTGGAACCTCCGGGACCTCAACGCCACCGAGTGCCTGTGGCTCCCCATCCTGCCGCTCGCCCTGGCGGTGGCCGCCGTCCGTCGGGATCTGTGGCTGGTCCGCGGCGTCCTCTGTCTCGTGCTCTTCGCCTTCGTGGCCGCGGTCCTCTCCCCGCAGCCCGTGGGCTGGGCCACTTTTGCGGACATCCGGTACATGTCCACCACCCTGCCGCTGGGCATCTTCCTCTCGGCGCGGACGGTGTGGCTCCTGCTCGGCCTGGATCGGGAGGCATCCCCCCTGCGCATGGGCCTGGCCCTGGCCCTCGCCGCGTTCCTGGCGTTCACCAACGTGGCCCACAAGGGGGCCGAGCGGCTCATCGGCGGGCCGGGGCCGCTCGCCGTCCGCTCCACCCTGCTCGCCTGGCTGGGAGAGCTCCGGTCACCGCCACCCTCGTCCTACGCCGCCGCCTCCGCCTGGCTCACCCGGAACCTGCCACCGGGGAGCAACGTGTTCTCGCTCCCGGACTTCTCCCTGTACTCGCTGATGTTTCACGCGCCAGAGCATCACTACATGTGGCAGTTCTCGCTGAACCAGCGGGCCGACTACCCGATGCTCCAGACCTTCAACTTCCGCTTCCTGGAGATTCCCGACGCCGTCGTCGCCTTCGGAGGCGAGGTGTGGCCGGCGCGGGGGCTCGTCCAGCAGCTCGAGCGCCAGGGGATTCGCTACGAGGCGGTGGACCTCCACGTGCCAGGACCCGACGCCACCCGGCCCGAGCTGTTCTGGCACCGGTTCCAGGCGCCGCCGCCCAACCCGCGAGAGTCGACCTGGATCTTCCGCCGGGTGAAACCATGAGCGACTCGAGCAAGGAGCTCACCACGATCCCGGTGGGGCACTACCACCGGGTGATGGAGACCGGAAACCCCATCCGCCGGGCCTGGCACCTGCTCAAGTTCAGCCGTGTGCTGGACGCGTTTCCTCCGGGCCCGGGCCTGTCCTTGCTGGACGTCGGCTGCTTCGCCGGAAGCCTGCTCTCCCTCGCCGACGAGGCCCGCTTCAGCCGGCAGCTCGGGGTGGACATCCTTCCCGAGCAGATCCAGTACGCCACCGAGCACTTCGGAACCGAGCGACGGCGGTTCCAGACCATCCGGTCCCTCGACGACCTTCCCTCGCTGCCCGGCCCGTTCGACTGCGTGAGCGCCATCGAGCTCATCGAGCACGTCACCCCCGCGGAGATCCGGACACTCTTCCGCGGCGTCGCGACGCTGCTCGTCCCGGGCACCGGCGCGTTCATCCTCTCCACCCCGAACTACCTCAGCACCTGGCCGCTGCTGGAGCTGGGCCTCAACCGGTTCTCGGACGTGGACTACTCCGAGCAGCACATCACCCGGTTCGACCGGCTCACCGTGAAGTCGCGGCTCGGGCGCATCGTCCCCGAGCTGGGCCGCTGGTTCCGCTGGGACCTGGTCACGACCACGCACCTGCTCACGCCCTTCGCCGCGGCGATCTTCGGCGTCGAGCGCGCCTGCCGCGTCGGATCCTCGGTACCGCACTCGCGCTGGTTCATGCCCTTCGGCAATCTCATCCTGATGCGGCTCACCCGGACCCACGAGCCCGTCTGAGGACCCCGGCCATCGACGCCGCCCCGCACATCCCGGTCGCGGACTGGCTTCGCCGCCACCGCGCGCTCGTCGCCTGCGTGGCCGTCCTCTGCCTCCTCCCGGCGGTGCATCCCGGGGACATCCAGTGGGTCGGGGACGAGCCGATGCTCATCGCCGGCGCGCTCCGCGCGAACCGGCAGCACGCGGTTGCCATGCACGGCCTCACCGGGACCGCCGGCGCGGCCTACGGTCCGTTCCCCACCTGGGTGTACCAGGCGTACCTGCTCGTCTCCTCCGACCTGGTGCTCCTCGTCGCCATCCGGGCCGTTCTGATGACCGCGGTGATCGCGCTCGCCCTCCTCTGGCTCTGCCGGACGCTGGACCTCTGGCCGTGGTTCGTCCCCCCGCTGCTGTGCTCGCCCTACCTGTGGTTCTACGCGCGGGCGATCTGGGACAACTCCTTCAACCTTCCCCTCTCCGCGCTCGCCTTCGCCTCGGCGGTCAGCTTCTTGGCCCGGGGTCGCGCCTGGACGCTGCTGCTCTCGCTGGCCTGTTGCCTGGCGATGATGCTCACCCATCTCATGGCCGTGGCCTTCGTGATCCCGGTCACCGCCTTCCTGCTGTTCCGTGCCCGCCGCGAGCTGCGGCGCCTCTTCTGGCGGCTGGTCCTCCTCGCCGGAGCTGGGGCGGCGGTCGCGTTCCCCTACCTCTCGTCCCTGCGGCGGTCGGCCTCCGGCGAGAGCGCGCCCGTCGGGGCGATCGCCGACTGGCTCTTCCCCTTCCTCGGCGGACGCATCCTCTCGGCCCAGCGGATCGAGGACATCTTCGGCGCTGCCTGGCTGGCCCACGACACGAGCTTCTGGGCGAAGCTCGCCACGGTCGCGACGGCCGTCTCGCTGATCGCGATCCCGCTGGTGTGGGCCGGGATGGGCGTGGCGGCGGTCACCGCCTGGAAGGGGGTCCGGAGGCCGCCGGAGGACAGTGCTCCCCGCCCCCGCGCGGACGCGGCCCTGCTCGCCCTGCTGATCGTCCTCGGCCAGGTCCTGCTCGATGGGCTCACGGCCAAGTCCGGCTTCACCCACTACTTCAGCGCCACCTGGATCGCCTTCACTTTCCTGGCCTGGCTCGCCGTGGACGCGCTGCCCGCGCGGTTGCTCCGCGGAGCCGTGGCGGGCGTGCTCGCCGCCTCCACGCTGACGGTCGTCCTCTACCTCCTGGTCCGGATCCACCACACCGGGCCCGCCCGGACCCCGTACGGCGCGACGCTCGCCAATCAGATCGAGGTCGCCCGCGAGCTGAACCGGCGCGCCCCCGGAACCACGGTGCAGACCCAGGTGATCAACGTCGCCCGGTTCCCGATCGCCCTCGGAGTGCTGCGAAACCTCTACCCCGCCACCGAGCCACCGCTCCCCGCCGAGCCGCTCCGGCTGGTGTACCGCACGGACGGCCCCGTCGACGGGCGGATCCAGCTGCTGCCGGGTGCAGCACCGAGCCCCTGAGCCGTCAGCGCTGCACGCCCCAGAGCTCGAGGACTGCCTTCTCCCGGGCCAGGACCACGTCCACCGCGGCGTCACCCCAGCGGGCACGAACCTCGGATAGGCTCCGCGCCCTCTCCTGCTGCTCCCTGAGCCGGGCCACCGTGCGCTCCACGCCCGCCCGCTGCTCCGGGGGGAGCTGATCCTTCGCCGCCTCCAGCGCACGGAGCGCGTCCTCCAGCTCCGGCCCCCCGGCGCCCGCCCGGGCCAGCGCCACCTCGGCGGTTAGCGCCTCCAGCGCCTGGACCTCGGCGGCGGTCAGCCCGGCATCGACCCGCACCGCCTGCGCCCGCTCGGTCCGCCGGTGCAGGCCCGCGTACGCCTCCTCGACCGCCCGCTCACCCCCATCGGCGGCCTGCGACAGCCGGCGGACCTCCCGGGCCGAGGGGACAGACTCGCCCCGGAGGAGGCGCTCGTAGGCCAGGAAACCATCGAGCTTGGCCACCGTGAGCTGCAGCCCGGCGTCGGCGGGCCCGCCGGGGCCGGCGGCCGCAGGGCCGGCATCCGGCGCGGCCGGCTGCGGCGTGCTCCGCCGACACGCGCCTGCCGCCAGGAGCAGCAGCGCCACCGTCACGCACCAGGGTCCACGCATGGACCTCCCTTCTGCCATACCCTTTGACCGTCTCGGGCACGCTCGTGTACGACCCGTGGGCGGGGAAGGCGCTGCAGGGAGGCTCTCGTCGTGAAGGTGTACCTGGTGCGCCATGCGCAAGCCGACTCCGACGTCCCGGAAGGCCTCGACGACGGAGCCCGCCCCCTCACCGGCAAGGGGCGTCACGCGGCCGAGAAGCACTTCCGCGCGCTCCACAAGCGGATGCACGGGGTGGATCTGGTGCTGACGAGCCCGCTGGTGCGCGCCGTGCAGACCGCGCAGATCCTCGCCCTTGCCCAAGAATTGGACGTCCCCGTCCGAGTGCACCGGGCCCTCCTGCCCGACCTGCCGGTGGGCAGCCAGGAGCGGCTCCTGAAGGAGCACCGGGACGACGACCTGGTCCTGGTGGGACACAACCCCTCCATCCCGGCCATGGCCGCGCATCTCATGGCGCTCGCCCAGTTCCCGCGGTCGGTACCCACCGGCTCGGTCATCGCGCTGGAGCTCGATGCGCCCGACGAGCCGGCCCGGCTCCTCTTCTTCGCTGCGCCGGGCGAGGAGGTCCAGGAGGAGCTCAAGCCATGATGGACGAGGCCCCCTACAACGGGCTGGTGGCCGGGCTGTGGAAGCGCATCCTCGCCGCGGTGGACCAGGTGGACCCGGACGTGCTCGACGCGGTCGCCACCGGCGACATGGTGACGCTCACCTCGGCCTCGGGCGAGAAGGTGGTCATCAACACCCAGCGCGCGGTTCGGCAGATCTGGGTGGCGGGCAAGGGCATGGGAATCCACTTCTCACTCACCGACGACGGCCGGTGGATGGACGACAAGAGCAAGGGCCTCGAGCTCCTGGCCTGGATCTCCGAGTGCGTCGCGGCGCTCACCGGCGAGCCCCTCCGGTACTGAGCAAAGACGCTGGCGCGTCAGGCGATGAACAGCCGGTTCTTCCGGCGTCCCTTGCCGGTCTCGGGGCCACCACCTGCGGCCATGAGCGTGCGACCCCCGCCCTCGACCCGGGCCTGCGCGAGGGCGTCCGTCGCGTCCCGGAAAAGCTTCCCGAAGCTCAGATCCCCGCCGCTCTCGGTGGGAACGTGGACGGAGACCCCGGCCGAGGCCATGAGGTACGTCCGGTCGAGGCCGGTGAGCCTCTCGCGCAGGCGCTCGGCCACCACCATGGCGCCCTCCGCCGGGGTATGCGGGAGGAACACCACCCAGCTGCCGGGATGGAAGGCGGAGACCAGGTCCGTCTCCCGGAGATGGCGGGCGAGCACGCCCTTCGCGCCGGCGAGCAGCGCCTGGACGTCGGTGGTCTCGAGCTCGGGCATCCCGGTGGCGAACGCGTCGTAGGCCAGGACGATGAAGGCCACTGGGTAGCGGTAGCGCCGCGAGCGCTTCACTTCCCGGGCGAGCAGCGAGCGGAACGCCCCGAAGTCCGCCGCCTGGGTGGGTCCCACGCCCGGGTCGGGCAGCGTAATCGGCTCGTCGTCCCCGTGCGGCTCGAGGCCCTCGTCACCCTCCGGCAGCGCGGGAGCGCGACGCACCAGCCGGGCCTTCCCGCGGAGCTCGGTGAGCGCGAGCACGTTGCGCACGCAGCTGAGCACCGTCCCCTGCTTCAGCGGCCCCTGCAGGCAGGCCTCGGCGCCCGCGCGGAGCGCCCGCCCATCGGGGTCTCCCTCCTCGGGCGCGTACACCAGGATGACCGGGAAGTCCGGGTCCCGGGCCTTGAGCGCCGCGCACACCGCCTCGGCGTCGAAGCGGTCGGACTCGGAGGCGATGAGGAGGTCAGCCCCGAAGCTCCTGACCGCCTCGAGGGTCTCGTCCTCGTCCCGCGCAGCGCGGACCTCGTACTTGCCCTCCAGGAAACCCCGGAGGGCGCCGGCCACGGCGGGGCTCGCATCGGCGACGACGATCCGGCTCATGGCGGAGACCGCACCATCAGACCTCCATCACCTCTTTCTCCTTCTTGGAGACGATCTGGTCGACCTGGGTGACCCCGGCGTCGGTCTCCTTCTGGACCCGGTCGCCGGTGCGCTTGTTCTCGTCCTCGGTGATCTTCTTGTCCTTGAGCAGGGCCTTCAACTTCTCGTTGGCATCGCGCCGCTCGTTCCGGATCGCGACCTTGTGCTCCTCGCCCTTGGTCTTGACCTGCTTGGCGATCTCCTTGCGCCGCTCCTCGGTGAGCGGGGGGATGGGGAGACGGATGATCTCGCCGTCGTTCATGGGGGTGAGCCCCAGGTTCGCTTCTCGGAGCGCCTTCTCCACGTCCTTGAGGAGGCCCTTCTCCCAGGGCTTCACGGTGATGAGCCGCGGCTCGGGGACGGCGAGGCTGGCCACGCCGCTGAGCGGGGTGGGCGTGCCGTAGTAGTTGACCCGGACCCCCTCCAGCAGGCTGAGCGAGGCCCGTCCGGTGCGGATCTTGGCCAGCTCGCGCTTGAGGTCCTCGAGCGCCCGGTCGATGCGCCCCTTGAGGTCCTTCACCACGTCATCCGTCACCGCCATGTCCTGCCCTCCTGCCGAGGCATCCTCACGCCCAGCTCGTCTCCGGTGCGCCCACCAGCGTTCCCAGCTCCCCGGAACCGGTGATGGCCCGGCAGATGTTCCCGTGCGCGTTGAGGTCGAAGACGACGATGGGCAGCTTGTTGTCCATGCACAGCGAGATCGCCGTGGAGTCCATCACATGGAGGTTCTGCCGGAGCACGTCCATGTAGGTGAGCGTCCGGTAGCGGCGCGCAGTCTTGTTCTTCTTCGGGTCCGAGTCGTAGACCCCGTCCACCTTGGTGGCCTTGAAGATGACCTCCGCGCCGATCTCCATCGCCCGGAGCGAGGCAGCGGTGTCGGTGGTGAAGAAGGGGTTCCCGGTGCCCGCGGCGAAGATGACCACCCGGCCTTTTTCCAGATGTCTCACCGCCCGGCGGCGGATGTAGGGCTCGGCGATCTGCTCCATCTTGATCGCCGACTGCACGCGGGTGAAGACCCCGGTCTTCTCCAGCGCGTCCTGGAGAGCCATGCCGTTGATCACCGTAGCCAGCATCCCCATGTAGTCGGCGTTGGCGCGGTCCATCCCGGCGGTGGAGGCGGAGACGCCGCGGAAGATGTTCCCTCCGCCGATGACGATCGCGATCTGCACCCCGGCCTTGACCACCTCGCCGACCTCTCCGGCGATGCGCACCAGTGTCGGGGGATGGATGCCGTACCTCCCCTCCCCCATCAGGGCCTCGCCCGAGAGCTTGAGGAGGATGCGGCGGTACCGGAGGGAGCTGGGCGCGGTCACGTACGACCGCTTCTACCCTGCGCCTGCCGGGGGCAGCAACGCGAGCGTTGCCGCCCGGACGCGGGTGTCGCTCAGCGGCCGGTCGAGCCGGACCCGGCGCCCGTCTGGCCGATGGTCTTGGCCACCTCGGCGGCGAGGTCCTCCTTCTTCTTCTCGATGCCCTCGCCCACCTGGTACCGGGTGAAACGGCGGATGAGGATGTTCTCGCCGATCTTGGCCGCGGCCTCGGTCACGACGTCGGAGACCTTCTTCTTGTCGTCCTTCACGAAGGGCTGGTCGAGCAGGCAGACGGTCTCGTAGAACTTCTCGATCTTGCCGGTGAGGATCTTCTCGACCATCGCCTCGGGCTTCTTCTGCTCCCGGAGCTTGACCCGCTCGATCTCCTTCTCCTTCTCCAGCACCGCGGCGGGGATCTCCTCACGGCGAACGTACTGCGGGTTCATCGCGGCGATGTGGAGGGCGATGTCGCGGACCAGGGCCTGGAAGTCCTCGTTCCGGGCCACGAAGTCGGTCTGGCAGTTCACCTCGACCATCGCGCCGACCTTCCCGTTGTGGACGTAGGCGCCCACCAGCCCCTCGGCGGCGGTCTTGCCGGCGAGCTTGGCCGCACCGGTGATGCCCTTCTTCCGCAGCCACTCCTCGGCCTTGGCGAAGTCGCCGGCGTTCTCCGCCAGCGCCTTCTTGCAGTCCATCATCCCCGCCCCGGTCTTCTCCCGGAGCTCCTTCACCATCGCGGCTGACACCTCGGCCATCGCTCGTTCTCCAGCTGTGGGCCGGCCGGCCGTGGGTCCCGGGAGTCCCGAAGCCCCGGCATCGGCTCGACCGGATTCAATGTGTCGTCGGCGGACGCCGGGGTCAGGTTCGAGACCCGGTCCGCGGCCCGGTATCGCTACTCGGTGGGCGGGGCCGCGCCCTCGACGGCGGGCGGCTCGCCTTCGGTTGCCGGGCTGGCCTCGGGAGCGGCCTCCACCGGCGCCACCGTCTGGCCCTTGATCTCGACCGTGGGGCCACGGCGCTCGCCACCGGAGGCCATGCCCCGCGGGCCGCGGTCACGATCCGGACGGCGGCCGAAGCGGCGCTCCTCGCGCCCGGTGCTCCTGTCGGCCTGCTGGCTGTCCTGCTCGTCACGCTCGCTGGCGCCCGAGGCCCGGTAGCGGGCGGAGCCCTCGATGCAGGCGTCGGCGATCTTCGAGGTGAAGAGCTTGATCGAGCGGATGGCGTCGTCGTTCCCGGGGATGACGAAGTCGATCCCGTCGGGATCGCAGTTGGTGTCCACCACCCCGATGACCGGGATGCCGAGGCGGCTGGCCTCGTGCACCGCGATGTGCTCCTTCTTCGGGTCGATGACGAAGACGCAGCCCGGGAGCCGGCTCATGTCC
Organism: Myxococcaceae bacterium; assembly: GCA_003818285.1. Classification (GTDB taxonomy): domain Bacteria; phylum Myxococcota; class Myxococcia; order Myxococcales; family Myxococcaceae; genus RPRB01. The sequence continues at coordinate 8,429 of RPRB01000040.1, read as the reverse complement.
TTGACCCCGCCCAGGTTGCGCTCGAGCTTCTCGCGCTCGCGGTCCAGGGAGGCGACCTCCTTCTTGGGAAGCCGGTCGTAGGTGCCGTCCTCGGCCATCTTCTCCAGCGCCTTGAGCCGGTCGATGCCCTGCTTGATGGTGCGGAAGTTGGTGAGGGTGCCGCCCAGCCAGCGGCTGGTGACGTAGAACTGACCGGCGCGGACGGCCTCCTCGCGGATGACGTCCTGGGCCTGCTTCTTGGTGCCGACGAGGAGCACGCTCGAGCCACGCGCGGTCACGTCGGCCACGAAGCGGAAGGCCGCCCGGGCGAGGGTGACGGTCTTCTGCAGATCGATGATGTAGATGCCGTTGCGGGCGCCGAAGATGTACGGCTTCATCTTCGGGTTCCAGCGCTTGGTCTGGTGGCCGAAGTGAACGCCGGCCTCCAGCAGCTGCTTCATGGTGATGCCGCCCGGGGCGGCGATGGCCTGCGCCTGTGTCTCGACGTTTTCCTGGGTGTCCAAACTGATTCCTTCTTCGAATTAGGTTGTTGTCCGCCACGCGCCGTCAACGGAGCGGCCCCACCCCGGGAAGCGAACCTGTCGCCCCGGAGCACCTGAGACCGACCTCGAGCACGTGTGTGAGGTGGTACGGCGACTGAAAACAGCGACACCTCCGCGCCCCGGGCAACGCCCAGAGCACGGAGGTGCAGGCCTCTAACAGAGCGCGTTGCCTCAGGCAAACGCGCTTGATCGGGACTGCCTCAGCTCGTCGTCACGACCCCCCGCATTCGCAGGGGTTGATGATGACGAAGAGCGCCAGCGCCAAGGTGAAGAGGTGCTGATTCCCGATCTGCCACGCGAACAACCGACGAAGGATCCGATCCAAGGCCTGCCCCCTGTGTCCCCGTACACCCGTGGGAGAAGGTGGCTAGACGACCACAAGGAAGCCAAACAGGCAACCATGTGGGTAAACTGTGCGAAAGATGTGGAAAAAAGCCCACACTCTCGGTCGCTGAGTGGCTCGATCGCCGAGTGGCTCTAGAGGGTGGCCCGGGACGGAAGCGGGACCGGCAGCGGCCCGACGACCAGGTTTCGTCCAGAGCGCTTGGCCGTGTACAGGCGCTGGTCTGCAGCGTTGAGGACAGCCTCGAAGCTCGCGCCGTCAGCGGGCCAGCTCGCAACGCCGGCGCTGAGCGTCATCCGCTCGCCTCCGGGACCGAGGCCAACGTCGGCGACGCGCTTGCAGAGATCGGTCACGCGCTCCAAGGCGAGCTGGACGTCCATTCGCGGGAAGGCGATCACGAACTCCTCGCCTCCGTAGCGGGCCACGAGATCCGTGGTCCGCACGGCGAGCCGGAGCTGCGCAGCGATTCCCTCGAGCGCGTGATCGCCGGCGAGGTGCCCGAAGCTGTCGTTGAAACGCTTGAACTCGTCGACGTCGAAGATGGCGACACTGAGAACGCTGCGCGCTGGATCCGCGCGGCCGAGCTCCTCGTCGACCCTTTCCAGAAATGGACGCCGCTGGAGCAGGCCGGTGAGATGATCGGTGCCGATCATCAGACGAAGATGTCGCGCCCACTGTGCGACTGCCACGACGCCGGCCCCGTGTCCGAGGAGAATCAGGAGTCGATTCACGAACGGCGCCGGGGAGAACTTTCCCTGCCCTTCGACGACCAGGGACGAGAGGTCCCAGTGCAGAGCGACGTACCCCGCAAGGCCGCCATATTCCGCGAGCGCCAGCAGTGTCGTGAATGCCGAGAGGCGCCAGTCGTAGCGGAGCGCCGAGATGGTGATCGCGACGAAGTACGCCTCGAAGCTCACGCGGTTGTTGATGACGAGGAGCGGTGCATCGAGCAGCACGAAGGAGCCAATGCTGAGGCTGGCGAAGGTCACGTCGAGCGCGCTGGTCACCCAGGGCACCCAGGTCGCCGTCACCCGCGTGGCGATTCTCAGGAGCAACAGCCCGTAACCGATCGCCACGGTTCCGGTCACGAGCGAGTAGAGAAGCAGCGCCCCCGATCGGATCGCGAAGGAGATGCTCGACGCGACCAGAGCGATGATGATCGCGAGCCGCACCATCGCGACGAGCCGCTCGCTCGCAGCGCGAGCACGGACGAGCGCATGATCGGGCTCGGTCGCGAACCACGCTCCGACCTTCCCGGCGATGTCTCGCAGGCTGACCACGCGCGCGGGATGTTGCCAGAGCGCAGGCAAGCATGCGCTCGGCTCTTTTGTGGGAGAGCGGCCCCTTCTGTGTGCCTTCGTCCGCGTGTCTGGATGTGGGTGGGCGTGGTTTCCCGAGGGGCTGAAATTCGGAATGTTTCAGGAGGACCCGATCGATCCGCGGCGCAGCGCGCCAGTCTGCCACCGGACACAACTGGACCGTTGCGCCGGCAACGGGGTCGGCGTGACCTGCCGCTTGATTCCTGTCACGAAGTTCAGCGGTGCTGACCGACCTCAGTTCGGCCGGTCCTCGCTCGCGCCGTGGCACTTCTTGTACTTCTTGCCGCTGCCGCAGGGGCACGGGTCGTTGCGTCCGACCTTCGCCGCCGCCTTCGCGGGAGTGCGCGCGGCCGCCGCGGCCCTCTCCGGCCGGCCCTCGGGATCGGCCCGTCCCTCCACGTACTGGCGCGCCTTCGCCTGCATCTGCCGCTGCAGCCGCGCCGCCTCCTCCGCCTGCGCCCTGCCCTGCACCCGCATCAGCTGGCTGATCAGCTGGTGGTTGATGGCGGAGAGCATCTGGAGGAAGCCCTCGTAGCCTTCCTTCTTGTAGGCCTGCTTCGGGTCGCGCTGGCCGTACGCCCGGAGCCCGATGCCCTGGCGCAGGTGGTCCATCGCCAGCAGGTGGTCCTTCCACAGCTGGTCGATGGTGGCGAGGTAGCGGTTCCGGGCGAAGACGCGGAAGTCGTCCCCGAACTCCTCCTCGCGGGCCCGCAGGACCTTCTCCGCCGCCTGGTAGATCTGCTGCTGCAGCTCCTCCTGGCTGCCCGAGCCCCCGAACCCCATCTCGAGGTTCAGGTTCTCCTTCACTGCCTTGGTCAGGTCCGGGATGTCCCAGGTGTCCGGGTTCTTGGCTCCCGCCCAGGTCCCGGTGATGGACAGCACCACGTCCTCGAGCGCGTCGAGCAGCATCTCCCGGAAGTCGTCCCAGGTGATGGTGTGCTCGCTGCGGATCTTGGCCTTGGTCTTCTTGTCCTCGTCGTACTCGACCAGCGCCACGCCCGCGCCCGCGGCCAGCACCCGGCGGCGCAGCTTGTAGATGGTGCGCCGCTGCTGGTTCATCACGTCGTCGTACTCGAGCAGGTTCTTCCGGATGTCGAAGTTGTGGCCCTCGACCCGCTTCTGAGCGCTCTCGATCGCCTTGCTCAGGTACCGGTGCTCGATGACCTCCCCCTCCTGCATCCCCATGCGCTCCATCAGGCCGGAGATGCGCTCCGACCCGAAGATCCGCATCAGGTCGTCCTCGAGCGAGAGGAAGAACTTGCTCATCCCGGGGTCGCCCTGACGCCCGGAGCGACCGCGCAGCTGGTTGTCGATCCGGCGTGATTCGTGGCGCTCGGTGCCGAGGATGAACAGGCCTCCGGCGGCGAGCACCTCCTCCTTCTCCCGGGCGGTCTGCTCCCGGTGCTTCTCCACCGCCTTCTCCAGCCCCTTCTCCCACTCGACCACCGCCGCCCGGTGAGCCGCCGGGTCGGCGGGCACGCCGTCCACGCTCGGAGGCAGTTCGGGGGGCGGCCCCACTTCGGCCCGGGCCAGCGCCTCGGGGTTGCCGCCCAGGAGGATGTCCGTCCCGCGGCCGGCCATGTTGGTGGAGATGGTGACCGCGCCCTTCCGGCCGGCCTGGGCGACGATCTCCGCCTCACGCTGGTGCTGCTTGGCGTTCAGCACGTGGTGCGGAACACCCTTCTTCTTGAGGAAGGTGGACACCACCTCGCTCTTGGCGATGGAGACCGTGCCCACCAGGACCGGCTGGCCCTTCTCGTGGAGCTCCTTGATCTCCTGCACCACCGCCTCGAACTTCTCGCGCTCGGTCTTGTAGACCACGTCGTCATGGTCCCGCCGGACCATCGGCCGGTTGGTGGGAACGACCCGGACGTCGAGGTTGTAGATCTTCGCGAACTCCTCGGCCTCGGTGTCGGCGGTGCCGGTCATGCCCGAGAGCTTCGAGTACATGCGGAAGTAGTTCTGGAAGGAGATGGTCGCCAGGGTCTGGGTCTCGTTCTCGATCTTGACCCCTTCCTTGGCCTCCACTGCCTGGTGGAGCCCGTCGCTCCACCGGCGGCCCGGCATCAGGCGGCCGGTGAACTCGTCGACGATGATCACCTCGCCGTCCTTCACCACGTAGTCCCGGTCGCGCTTGTAGAGGGTGTGCGACCGCAGTCCCTGCTCCACGTGGTGCAGCGTCTCCACCTCGCTCGGGTCGTAGAGGTTGGAGATCCCCAGCCGCTTCTGGACCTTCTCCACACCATCGTCGGTGAGGTTCACGCTCTTGGTCTTCTCGTCCAGGGCGTAATCCTGGTCCGGGATCAGCCCGGGGATGACCCGGTCGATCTTGTAGTACTCGTCGGTGTTGTCCTCGGTCGGCCCGGAGATGATGAGCGGGGTCCGCGCCTCGTCGATGAGGATGCTGTCCACCTCGTCGACGATGGCGAAGTTCAGCTCGCGCTGGACGTAGTCCGAGAGCCGGAACTTCATGTTGTCCCGGAGGTAGTCGAATCCGAACTCGTTGTTCTGGCCGTAGGTGATGTCGCTCCGGTACGCCGCCTGGCGCTCGGAGTCGTCGAGGTCGTGGACGATGCAGCCCACGGTGAGGCCGAGGAAGTTGTGGATCCGCCCCATCCACTCGGCGTCGCGGCGGGCGAGGTAGTCGTTCACCGTGACCACGTGGACGCCCCGGCCGCTCAGCGCGTTGAGGTAGCTGGGCAGTGTGGCGGTGAGGGTCTTGCCCTCGCCGGTGCGCATCTCGGCGATGCACCCCTGGTGGAGGAACATCCCGCCGATGAGCTGGACGTCGAAGTGCCGCTGGCCGATGGTCCTCCGCGCCGCCTCGCGGGTGAGCGCGAAGGCCTCGAACAGCACGTCATCCAGGGAACGGCCGTTCGCCACCTCCTGCTTCAGCCGGGCCGTCTCCGACGAAAAGGCCTCGTCACGGAGCTCTCGCATCCGGGACTCGAGCGCGTTGACGCGGGCGACCTTGGGCCAGGCCCGCTTGAGCTCGCGCTCGTTCTTGGTCCCGATGATCTTCTTCAGCGTCCACTCAATCATTGACGTTCCAGTGCCGATGTAACCAGCCAGGCGGCGCTGCCAAGGCCCCGCTGGGGAGGTTGCCGGCAGGAGGAAACACCTCCTCTAGCGGAGCCTTTCCCGGGATGCCAGCAGCCGACGGTGGCCGGGGTTCCGGAGGTGCTACAGCGGCGCCCACCATGCCCGAGCTGCTCGACAAGGCGTTGGCGCAAGCGGCGATCGAGATGATGGACCCGCTCTCTCGGGGCAGGTCCGGTGACCTGAAGACTGCTCTCGAGGCGCTGGTCCGCCTCGAGCAGTTCCGGCGTGGTGCGCCAGAGCCGCTGACCGGAGCGATTCATCCGCTGGCCCTCACCCAGGGGCATCTTCTCAGGTCGGAGCTCGACCTCTCGGTGCACGCCCACACCGGTTGGCAGACCGGAGCGGTCATCGCGGACGTGAGGGAGCTGATCCACATCAACGAGGTGTGTCGCTTCGTCGGCGGTGAGGAGGTGCTCAAGGCGACGGCCTCCGCCCTCGTCCGTGCCCTCCCCGGCACGCGCCTCCTGCGCGTGCACGGAGACTGCTTCGCCGCCCTGTTCCTTCCCTCGACGGGCCTCGAGCTCGAGCCGGAACACCTCGAGCGCGCGAACAGGGAGCTCAGGGACATGGCGCCGGATCTCCGGTCCCGCATCGGCTCCGACAGACCGCTGCAGTGGACTCTCTCGGCGCTGCGCCTCCGGGTCCTGGACCCGCCGCACTGGATAGTCCTCGGACCGCTGCTGATCGCCGAGATCGAGCGGGCCCACCTCCTGGCCCGCCGGGGACTCGCCAGCGGCATCCAGGAGCGGGAGCTCCGGATGGATGCGCGGGTTCCGCCCGCCCCCTCTACTCCTCGAGAATGAACTTCCGCGGGTTCTCCGGAATCCCGCCCACCCGCACCTCGTAGTGCAGGTGGGGACCCGTGGACCGGCCGGTGTTTCCCACCGCGCCGACCAGCTGTCCGCGCTTCACCCGGTCGCCGGTCTTCACCTCGAGCTTGCTCAGGTGGCCGTAGCGGGTCTTCACCCCGTAGCCGTGGTCGATGACCAGGACGTTGCCGTACCCACCCTCGAGTCCCGCGAAGATCACCGTCCCGTCCGATGGAGCGAGCACGTCCTTGCCGTGAGGTGCGGCGATGTCCAGACCTTCGTGCATCACGCGCTCTGCCGTATACGGGTCGAGACGCTGCCCGAAGTCCGAGGTGACCCAGCCCCGGGCGGGCCAGACCGACGGCGTCGAGGCCAGCCGACTCTTCTGGTCCAGGAAGTACGACTGGAGCTCCTGGAGGCTCTTTTCCTGCCGGGTTGCGGACTCGCTCAGCTTGTCCAGCTTGGAGGCGAGGTTTCTCGGCGTCTCGCTCGCCGACCCGGGCCGGGTGAACTCGGTTTCCGCGCTGGGGGCGGGCGTGACCCCGGGCTCGCCGGCGGTGGGCCCCAGCGCCAGGTTCCGCTGCGGGTCGGACAGGAGCGTGACCGCGCGGAGCTTCTGGTCGAACCGCTCGACGCGCTCGAGCGTCGCGCCGATGTGCTCCATGCGCTCGCGGATGCTCTTCAGCTGGGTGCGGAGCGTGAGGTTCTCGTCGCGGAGGAGCCGGTTCTCCGAGGCCTCACGCACGAGGGCGAAATAGTGGACGACGGCCGCGAGGAGGAGCACCCCGGCCGCACCGGCCCCCAGGGCCGCGTGACGCAGGAAACTCCGCTCGAGCTGGAAGCGGCGGACCGGCGCGTCATGGTCGGGGACGACGATGAGTGTGACGGTCTTCTTCGCCAACGGTGGGGCCGCTCTCGTGACAGCGCGCTTCCAGGCAGTCCAGGTACCCAAGCAAGCCGTATTCCAGCACGGTTGCCCCCCATCCGTCCGAGCCGTGGCTCGTAGGTCGGCAAAGAAAACACTGTCAAGAGAGGAGATTCCGCCGGTCCGGGCGCAACAGAGGTGAAAGGCGCACCTACACCGACGCGTGCTCGCCGGTCTCCGCCGGCCTGGGCACGATGGTCTCGGCCTGCACCTGCACGGCGATGACGGTGATGTTGTCGTCGCCCCCGCGCTCGTTGGCCAGGTCGATCAGCTTCTGCGGCACCTCGGCCAGCGGGAAGTGGCGGACCACCTGGAGGATCTCCGGGTCCTCCACCATGTTCGCCATGCCGTCCGAGCAGAGAATGAAGACGTCCCCCGGCTCGGAGAGCAGGCCCATCACGTCCACCTGGACCTCCTCCTCGAAGCCCACCGAGCGGGTGATGATGTTCTTGTACCGGGAGTGCTTCGCCTCCTCGGGGGTGATCATCCCGGCCTTGATCTGCTCGTTGACCAAGCTGTGGTCCTCGCTGATCTGCTGGATGAGGTCCCCGCGCACGAGGTACGCGCGGCTGTCGCCGACGTGGGCGAAGAACGCCTGGTCGTCCTTCAGCAGGAGGGAGATGACCGTGGTGCCCATCCCCGCCAGCCGCGGGTCCTCCTGGGCCTTGCTGTAGATGGCGATGCAGGCGCGCTCGACCGCCGCGCGGATCGCCTCCGGAACGGGCGAGTCCTGGAGCGCGGTCCTCGCCTCCAGGGCCGAGCCCTGTGTGGTCCGGGCCTGGCGCAGCTCGCGGTCGATGGTCTCCACCGCGATGCGGGAGGCGGTGCCCCCGCCGGCGTGCCCACCCATCCCATCGGCGACCACGAAGAGCTTCAGATCTTCGTCGATGAGGAAGCTGTCCTCGTTGTGGTCGCGCTTCTTGCCCACATCGGTCAGCCCAGAGGAGACGATCTTCAACCGGACCGGGGGTGGCTCGGGTGGGGACACGCTGACCGGCGATGGTACAGGCGGCGCTGCGGGACGGGCAAGGAGACTGCACCGTCTCGAACGCCCCTCGAAAAGAGGGGCGGTCCACGGCTCAGGCCACCCGTCGCGCGCGCGAGGCCTGGCGGACGCCGACCGGCGTGCCCGGTTGTCTCGCCGCGCGGACCAGCGCCTCGGCGGCTGCCTGAGCCTCGGCCGTGACAATGGCCCCTGACATCATGCGGGCCAGCTCCCGGGTCCGCGGAGCGCCCTCGTCCAGCACCCGAACGCTGGACCAGGTGCGCCCGCGGGCAGACGTCTTCCCCACGACCAGGTGTGCATCGGCGTGCGCAGCGACCTGAGGCAGGTGGGTGATGCACAGCACCTGCCGTCCGGAGGCGACTGCCCGGACCATCCGCCCCACG
>RPRB01000039.1 GCA_003818285.1 Myxococcaceae bacterium | reverse complement strand
CGGACACCACCAGCTCCACCTCCCCCGGGGCCTCCTCCCAGCCGATGGTGACCCCGCCGCCGGTCGCGCCGGCCGCCTCGACCGCGTTCTTCAGCAGATTGATCAGGAGCTGCTCCAGCTGGTCCGCATCCCCGCGGACCCACGCCGGCGGCCCGGGAACCACCCGCACCCCCTGTGTCCGGTCCAGCGCCGTCACCCGCTGCACCAGCGCCGGCACGCTCACCGGGGCGAGGGTGGGCGACGGTAGCTTCGCCAGGCGCGCGTAGGCGGCGAGGAACCGCGACAGCGCCTCGCTCCGCCGGGCGACCACCGTCAACCCGGAGCGCACGTCCTCCACCCACTCCGAGGGGTCGCCCCGGCCGAGCACCGCCTGCAGGCTGGCGGCGATGCTCTGGATCGGCGCGAGCGAGTTGTTGATCTCGTGGCTCAGCACCCGGACGATGCGCTGCCACGCGGCGCGCTCCTCCTCGCGCACCACCCGGCGGAGGTCGGCGAGGACCAGCAGCGTGTGCGGCAGCCCCTCGCGCCGGAACTGAGACCGCCGCAGCTCGTAGGGCCCGCCCTGGCCGCCGAATCCGCCGTCCACGCGCCGCGGCGTCTCGCCCTCGAGCAGCTCCGCCATGCCCAGCGACTCCGCGTCGCGGCCGAGGAGCTGGGAGGGCGCGTGCTGGAGCAGCCTCGCCCCGGCGCGGTTGAGCAGCCGGAGCAGACCGGCGCCGTCGAAGGCGAAGATCGCCACGTCGATCTCCTCCATCACCTGCCCCAGCAGCGCGCTGGCCTCGAGCTCGCCCAGCCGGCCGGAGCGGAGCTGGTCGCCGAGCGCGTTCACCTCCCAGGCGACCTCGCCCACCGGGTCGTCGCGATCCGCGTCGCGCCCCCGGACCGAGTAGTCGCCCTCCCGCAGCGCCGAGACCAGGTTGCTCAGCGTCTTCAGCCGCAGCACCATCCGGCTGCGGAGCCGGGCGATCACCGCCGCCGAGGCCGCCACCGCCGTGGCGACCAGGACCCAGGGAAGCGGCCCCGCGGGAAGATCGCGCCAGGCCAGCACCGCGGCGAGGGCGAGCCCGGGCAAGGTGGCCAGGAGCGCGCCCAGCGCGAGCCTCCGCTCGAAGGTGAGGAATCGACCCATGTCGCCCTGGGCCCGGGAGAATGCCAGGTCAGCTGGCCTTCAGCCCGTACTGCTGGAGCCGGCGGTACAGCGCGCTCCGGGACAGGCCGAGGATCTTCGCCGCGTCGCTCACGCTGCCGTCGGTGCGCCCGAGCGCCCGCTGGATGAGGTAGCGCTCGGCATCCTCGAGGGTCATGTCCTCGACCCGCGCTCCGCCGTCCCTCGGACGGAGCACCAGGTCCTCCGGGGTGAGCTCGGTTCCGCGGGCCATCAGGACCGCCCGCTCCACGCAGTGCTCCAGCTCGCGCACGTTGCCCGGCCACGGGTACTCGAGGAGCGCCTTGAGCGCCGCCGCCCCGAAGCGCTGCACCGGCTTGCGGTAGCGCGCGGCCTGGGTGGCGAGGAAGGCGCTGGCCAGCGCCGGAACGTCCTCACGTCGGTCGCGCAGGGGCGGGAGCGCCACCTCCACCGTGTTCAGCCGGTAGAGGAGGTCCTCGCGGAAGGCGCCGGCCTTCACCGCGGCATGCAGGTCGGCGTTGGTCGCGGCGAGCACGCGGGTGTCGGCCCGGCGCACCCGGCTGCTCCCCACCGGATGGAACTCGCCGGTCTGGAGGACGCGCAGGAGCTTCGCCTGCTGGCCGAGGGGCATGTTCGCCACCTCGTCCATGAAAAGCGTGCCCTGGTCGCCCAGCTCGAAGCAGCCGGTGCGATCCGCCTTGGCGTCGGTGAAGGCGCCCTTGACGTGGCCGAACAGCTCGCTCTCGAACACGCCCTCGCTGAGCGCGCCAGCGTTCACCGGGACGAACGGCTTTCCGGCCCGGTGGCTCATGGCGTGGATGCGCCGGGCGACGACCTCCTTGCCCGTCCCGTGCTCGCCGGTGATGAGCACGTTCGCGTCAGAGGGGGCGATCCGGTCCACCAGCTCCAGCACCGCCTTCATTGCCCGCGACTCCGCCACCATCCCTGGCGCGCGCGTCTGGAGCCGCTCGTTCTCCGCCGAAAGCCGCCGGCTCTTCCGCAGCGCGTCCGCCAGCTCGACGTGGCTCCTCAGCGTGGTGACCAGCCGGGTGTTGTCCCAGGGCTTGGTGACGTAGTCCCGGGCCCCGCTGCGCATCGCATCGACCGCGCCCTCGACGCTCCCCCAGGCGGTCATCACCACCACCGGGAGCTGGGGGTCCAGCTGCTGCAGCTTGGCCAGCAGCTCCAGCCCCTCGCGGCCCGAGGTGGTGTCGCGGGTGTAGTTGAGGTCCATGAGGACGACGTCCACGTCGTCGGTCTCCACCGCGCCGAGCACCCCGGCGGGCGAGCTGGTGGGCACCACGCTGAAGCCGTTGGCCTTCAGGAGGAGCCGGAGGGCCTCCACGACGTCCGGCTGATCGTCCGCGACGAGGATCCGGGGCTGGGCGAGCGACACGGTGCGCCTCCTCCTAGTCCCGGAGCCAGCCGTCGGCCATGTGGAGGGTGCGTCTTCCGTAGGAGGCGTTGTCTGCACTGTGCGTCACCTGGACGATGGTGGTGCCTTCGCCATTGAGACGGCGGAAGAGGGACATGATTTCCGCCGCCTGCTCCGAGTGCAGGTTGCCGGTGGGCTCGTCGGCCAGGAGCAGGCTCGGCTCGTGAATGATGGCCCGGGCCACCCCCACGAGCTGCTGCTGCCCGCCCGAGAGCTGGGCGGGGTAGAGGTCCTTCCTTCCCACGATGTGGAAGCGGTCGAGCGTGTCCGCCACCCGGGCCTGGATCTCCTTCCGGGGGAAGCCCCGGTAGCCCAGCGGCACCTCGAGGTTCTCGGCGACGGTCAGATCGTCCAGGAGGTGGTACTTCTGGAAGACGAAGCCCACGTGGCGGCGGGCGAGCGCCTGCCGGTCCCGCGGCGGCATCCGGTGAACCTGATTTCCGTCCAGCTCGTACTCACCGGTCCAGTCGGCGTCGAGCATCCCCATCACCGCGAGCAGTGTGCTCTTCCCCGCGCCGGAGGGACCCATGAGGGTGAGGAAGTCGCCCTTCTCCACGGCGAGGTTCACGTTCCGGAGCAGGAACAGCTGCCCGGTCCCGGAGCGCACCGACTTCTCGAGGTTCCGGATCCGGATCATTGCCATCGTCTCCCGTCGCGGTCGCAGCCCCTCCGCGCCATCCGCTCGGGCCCGGGCGCGCTCCACAGCGCATGGGCCACCCAGCCGGCCGCGGCGGCGGCGTGGTCGAGCGGCCGGGTTCGCACGGTGCGCGCGGCGGCGGCCACGGCCGGGTCCTCGGAGAGTCGCACGCCCGCGGCCAGCAGAACGGTGGCCAGCAGCAGCACCAGCGCGCTCCGATGCTCTCGCGCGGACCCGGCCACGCCGTCACCCCAGAACGCCCGCGGTGCCGTCTTCGACCACCCGGCCGTCGAAGAGGCTCACCGACCGGGTGGCCAGCTTGGAATGACCGAGGTCGTGGGTCACCATGCAGAGGGTGGCGCCGCCGGCGTGCAGCTCGCGCAGCAGCTCCATCACCGCCTGGCCGTTCTTCGAGTCGAGGTTCCCGGTGGGCTCGTCGGCGAGCAGGAGCAGCGGGTCACCGGCCACGGCCCGGGCCACTGCGACGCGCTGCTGCTGGCCGCCGGAGAGCTGACCGGGGAGGTGCTTCCGGCGGTGGGCCATGCCCACCCGCTCCAGCGCGCTCTCCACGCGGCGCTTCCGCTCGGCGGCGGGCATGCCGCGGTAGGTGAGCGGGAGCTCCACGTTCTCGAAGACCGTCAGGTCGCCGATGAGGTTGAAGCTCTGGAAGATGAAGCCGATCTGGCGATTCCGGACCCAGGCCCGCTGGGACGCGCTCAGGCCCGCCACCGGTCGGTCGCCGAGGACGTAGCTGCCCGAGGTGGGGGTGTCGAGCAGGCCGAGGATGGCCAGGAGCGTCGTCTTGCCCGAGCCGGAGGGCCCGACGATGGCCATCCACTCGCCCTGGTGCACGGTCATGTGCACGTTGGACAGCGCGTGGGTCTCCACCTCGTCGGTGAGGAAGACCTTGGTCACGCCCTCGAGGTGGAGCAACCGCTGTCCGGCGGCGGGACGAGCGTCTCGGGTGACTGCCTGGACTGCAGGGTCGTTCATCGGAGCCTCACGGTCTCGCTCGTGTCCCACGCGGACATGTCCGAGAGCACCACCCGGTCCCCCTCGGACAGTCCGCCCTTCACCTCGATGGTGTTCACGCTGCTTCGCCCCAGCGCCACGCGGGTGCGCTGGGCGGTGTCGCTCCCCGGGGCGAGCCGGTAGAGCTCCACCGTGCTCTCCGGTTGCGCGCCGGCGGGTCGGCCCACGTAGAGCACGTCGGGGAGCTTCTCGATCTCGATGGTGCCCTCGACGGTGAGGTCGGGGCGAGCGCCCTTGGGCAGCTCACCCTCGAGCTCCACCTCCACCAGCACCGTGCCCTGCGACGCGGCGGGGTTCACCCGGCGCACCTTGCCGGAGACGATGCCGTTCCGGGTGTCCACCTCGACCTTCTGCCCCAGCGCGACGTCGCGGGCCTGGGTCTCGGGGATGCGCAGCTCGGCCTTCAGCTCGCCGGGCTGCACCACCTTGGCCAGCAGGGTGCCGGGGGTGACCCACTGCCCGAGCTCGAGCGGCAGATCCTGGAGGATGCCGTCGTCTCCGGCCTTCACCTTCATCGAATCCACCAGCTGCTTGCGGAAGCGAGCCACCGCCCGGAGCTTCTCCAGCTGGTCGCTGACGGCCCGGGTGCGCTCCCCGAGGCTCTTCTGGATCACCTGGACCTGGTTCTTCCCCAGCCGGAGCCGCTCCTGGAGGTCGTTCGCCCGATCGCTGCTGAGCCCGGTGTCGATGTCCGAGAGCATCGCCTTGCTGTGGAGCTTCCTGTCCGCCTCGGCGCGGCGGCGTGCGTCGGCCGCGTCGGTCTCGAGCTGGGCCACGCTCGACTCCTGCCGGAGCCGGTCGGTCGCGAGATTGCTCTTCAGCGCCAGGAGATCTGCCTCGGCGGAGGACACCTGACGCTCGGCCTCGAGCGACTGGAGCATCACGTCGGGGTTGGAGAGCTCGAGCAGGAGTGTGTCCGCCTTCACCGGCGCGCCGGGGCGGAGATGAATCCGCTCCACCCGGCCCGCGGTGTCGGCGGTGATCCACCGGATGTGCTCGGGAACCAGCGTGCCCGGGCCCTTCACCGCGCGGAGCATCGCCCCGCGGCGGACGGTGTCGATCCACACGCCGCTCTCTTCCACCGACGGGGCGGCCGGCTTGACCCGGGTGACTCCGAAGGCGAGCAGCGCCACCAGGAGCGTGCCCCCGCCGGCCAGGTAGACCGGGCGGAGGTTTCGAACTCTTTCGCGAGGGATGTCCACGGCGTTTGTCGGGGGGACCCTTAGCGAGGCGCGTGCCACCCTCCCATCGTGCGTCCAGGCACGCGGAATCGTTGCGCTTTCGAAGGTGTCTGGCACCTTCGGCGGGGGTGAGGGGAGGCGCGCGCGGCACGGCCGATCCCAAAAGCGGACACGCGCATTTCCTCGCATCCGACGAAGGCTCGACGAGGAGCGTCCCGCATCCCGCGCGCATGGGCGCAGCGGGCGGGGCGGCGCCGCAGGGGTGCGTGTTCCCGGGCTCACGCGGCAGAGCGCCGCGTCCGTGCGCGGTGAGTCAGCGGAGGGTCTTGCGTCTCCAGGCGGCCGCCGCGACTAGCGCCCAGACGAGCGCCGTGCCCGAGGTGCCGTGCCCGCCGGCCGAGGCGCAGCTTCCGGCGGTCCGCGCGACGCCGGGTCCGCCCGGTCCGGGCCCCACCGACGGTCCGCCGCCGCCCGGATCACCAGCGTCGGCGGCGGGCTCGGTGCCCCCGTCGGGGAGCGAGCAGTCCCGGGAGGCGAGCCCGGGCGGGTACACGTCGCAGAGGAACTGCTTGCTCGCCGGATCCAGGATCCGCTTCGAGGTCTCTCCCAGGGGAGCGACCGCGTACATGGTGGACGACGGGTCGGGGGAGTGGTCGAGGCCGAGCGCATGCCCGAGCTCGTGGGTGACGATGGCTTGCACGTCGTTGCCCACGCAGCTCGGAGGGACGTTCCCCGCCGTGCAGGGCGGAGAGTCGACGAGGCTCAGGTAGGAGATGGCGCCGTTGATCTCCACGTCGGCGTCGAGCAGGGCGCCGCCGTTCGCGTCGTAGGTCAGCAGGGTGACCGCGAGCAGCGACGCCCCATGATCCCAGCAATCGTGGAGGTTCCCGCAGGTATGACTCGTCCGGCACGGCTCGCCAGCCCCGACGACGCGGGAGCAGTCCGTGGTGCGGACCAGCACCACATTCTCGTTGGGCCCGCTCTGGACGTAGCCCACGGACCGGGAGGGGGAGCGCGTCCCCTCGAGGAGGACGAGGCTGCTGCAGGCGCTCGCCTGCGAGGCCCAGCTCGCCTCGGAGCGGGAGACGGCGTCGAACAGGCCCGGCCCCAGCTGGAAGTCCCCCGCCGAGCTCTGGACGAAGCTGATCGCCGAGCTCGCCCCGGCCTGCACCGGCCAGCGCAGACAGTGCGCTCCGTCCGAGGTTCGCTCGCGGACGTAGCCGGCGTCCGCCTCTCCCAGCAGGAGTCGCGCTGCAAGGAGGAGCGGGAGGGTCATGGAGGCGCCCCGTTCGCCGGCCTCAGGCGCGGGCGCGCCCGGTCGGCCGCGACCTTCGGGTGACGAGCGCGAGCAGGAGGAGGAGGAGGCCAGGGCCGACCGCGACCGCGCCTCCGGCGCTGCTGCAGCCGCCGCTTCCGTTCCCGTTCCCGCCGCCGCTCGAGGTGCAGTCCCGCGATGCCTGGCCGGCCGGGTACACGTCGCAGACGAACTGCTTGCTCCCCGAATCCAGCACCCGCTTGGACGTCTCGCCGAGAGGCTCGGTCGCGTACATGGTGGACGACGGGTCGGGCGAATGGTCGAGGCCGAGGAAGTGTCCGAGCTCGTGGGTGGTGGCGTTCTGCACGTCGTTGGCGACGCAGCTGGTGGAGATCGCCCCCGGGCTGCAGGGCGGAGAGTCGACG
The DNA here is from genome assembly GCA_003818285.1 of Myxococcaceae bacterium. GTDB lineage: Bacteria > Myxococcota > Myxococcia > Myxococcales > Myxococcaceae > RPRB01. The sequence continues at coordinate 23,286 of RPRB01000039.1, read as the reverse complement.
ATGGTGGGGGTGGCGGTGGCGGCGTTCAGCTCCACGTCGGCGTCGAGCACCTCACCCGTGGCGATCACGTAACTCGAGGTGGTGAGGCCGACGATGGTGGCTCCATGGTCCCAGCAGTCGTAGGAGTTCCCGCACGTGGCGCCCGTGTGGCAGGGGTCTCCGGGCGGCACCACGTCCGAGCACAGCTCGGTCCGGAAGAGGACCAGGTTCTCGTTCTGCCCGCTCTGGGTGTAGCCCACGAAGCGCGAGGCCGAATGGGCGCCCTCCGCCAGATCGAGACTGCCGCAGGCCTGCAGCTGCGCCTCCCATGTCTGCGCGGACCGGGAGACTGCGTCGAACGCTCCCTGGCCGAGGGCGGGATCGCCGGGGGCGCTCTGCACGAAGGAGAGGGTCCGCCGTATGCCGGAGCTCACCGGCCAGCGGAGACAATGGGATCCGTCGTCGGTCTTCGTTCGCACGTACGGCACGGACTGACCGAGCAGGAGCCCGGAGAGGAGCACCGCGACCGATGCCCTCATCGCGCCGCCTGGACCGAGGTGCGGAGCTCGGAGAGGGGCACCGGGGTGCGAGCCGCCGGCGTCTGTCCGGGCGGCGCAACCAGCTCCAGCCCCTCCAGCGCGGCCGGCACCGCCCGGAGCTCGGTGCTGCCCTCGACCGGAACGACCCGGTACACCCCCTGCGCCAGGCCCACGACCCGGTGGTACGGCCCGGAGCGCTCGAGGAAGAGCACCACCCGCTCGCCGAGCTGCAGCGGCGCGACGCCGGAGACCCGCTGACCGATGCCGTCGCGCTCGCCGCCGGGCTGCACGACGGTGACCCGGCCGTGCGCGGCACCCTTCCAGGTGTCACGCACCTCGATCACCACGTGGGTGACGATCCGCCGGTGGTCCGCGGTCCACACCGACGACGAGGAGACGACGTTCCCGTCGACCACGTCGGTGGCCGCGGCGGTGAGGGCGGGGGTATCCAGCCGGACGGCGGTGCTGGCCAGGGCCGTGCCGGCGGTGAGGAGGGTCAGGAAGAAAATCGTTCTCACGGGACGCACGGTACTCGGCTCCAGGGCCCCCCAGCCGGGGCATGTAGGTGAATGTCACGCCTCACGCAGACGCCGGGCGACGACGCAGGTGCAGGAAGCCGCGGAACCCTGCGGAAGGAGAACAAGTGTGCCGCGCCGGGCAGTCCCATGTCAGAGGGGCGAGGGGCAATGGTACCGCCCAGGAGCGGAGCGGTGCCGTGGCCAGCATCCAGATGAATGTCGTCGCCCAGTCGAGCCGGCCGCGGTTCACCTCTCGCGGGGAGCTGGAGGCTGCGGCGTTCGCTCCGAGCGCCGGCATCGACTTCCTGTGCGGAGCGTGCGACCGGGTGGTCCTCGCGCGCGTGGCGCCGAAGTTCGCCCTGGAGCATTCGTTTCCCTGTCCCCACTGCGGGGCGCTGAACGAGGCGCCCTGAGCGGCGAGGACTAGCGCTTCTTGCTTGGTCGCCCGCGCCGGAGCTTGGCCCCGGCCCGGCGCAGGGTGCTGAGGATCGTCGGCAGCGCCGCCTTGTGTCGCCGCGCGAGCTGGGCGCTGGTGGCGCCCTTCTCGTACTCCTTGCGGAGCTGCACCGCCTGGGCGTCGTTGAACTTGGGGGGAGCGCCCCGCCTGGCTCCGGTGCGCGCGCCCCGCCCCGGCTTCCGGCGGCCGGCTCCGACCCGAACAGCGCCCTGCAGCGCGCCGGTGATGCTCTCCAGCCGCCGCTCGAGGAATTCGTTGCGCTGAGCGAGGCGGTCGATCTCCCGGCCGAGATCGCGAAGCAATCGTCTGAGGTCCATCATGAGACCAATCTGGTTCGGTCCGCGATCAAACGTCAATGTGTGATGATTGCCGAACCAATCATCAAGGAATTCCAGCTCCAGCGGCGCCGGGCGAGCACGGCCATTCAGGATGAACGGGGACGGTCCTCCTTCCGACGGGCCTCACTGGGCGTCCTCTTCCACGGTGAGCTGGTAGCTGTCCTGGAAGTTGGATTCCCGGTTCTTCGAGTCCTGCACCTTGAAGACGTAGACGCCCGGGTCGGCGGCGTAGCGGATGACCTCGGCCGCGTCGCCCTTCCCCCGGTCCGAGGTCTGCACCAGCGACAGCGAGCCATCCTCCGCCTGCTGGTAGAGAAACAGTGCCACGTCCACCTTCAGGATTCCGATGAGCGTCGCCTTCAGCGCCGTCTTCACCGGCCGCTCCGAGAGATCCAGCCGGAAGTAGTCGACGTCCTTCTTCGGGTACACCGTCCCGCGGACCGGACGGCCGAGGGTGAGCGGCGAGGCCTTGTCGACGGTGTCGTTCGGCTCGCGCTCCTCGCTCCCGTCGTCGGGGATGGCCCGGGCCGTGAGCCGGTAGGGCTGGTCGGGATTCTCGAACTCGCGCACCCACTTTCCGTCCACCTTGCGGAGCGCTCCCTCCACCTTCACGAAGCACTCCTTCGCGCAGGCGACGCTGTTCAGCCGCTCGGGCTCCTTGACCGCCCCGTCATTGGAGCGCTGGAGCACCTTGTCGGTCCCGGGCTTGGCGCCCGGCTCGACCACCGAGAGCTGGAGATCGAGCTTCTCCACCCCGCTCAGCTCGAAGCGCACCAGCGACGGCTGGGGGGGGCGGACGACGTAGTAGTCGACGTCGGTCTTGGGAGTGAGGAAGCCCTCGCGGTAGCCGTCGAGCGGCAGCGGTGTCGCGTGGGCGAGGTCGTCGTTCGGCTCGTACTCGGCGTTTGCCCCCGCGGCCTCGCGGGACACGGTGAGGGTGTAGGGGTGCTCGGCGTCGAAGACCCGCCGGGCCTCCTTGCCCGTGCCGGTCCAGGCGCTCTTCACCACCACGTCGATGACCCGGTCCGTCGCACGCACCGCCACGTTGCGTTGCGAGAGCGGCTGTCCCTCCGTGCCCCGGGTGGTGAAGAGCACCGCCTCGGCCTCGGAGAGCACCTGGACCTCGGGTCGCACGCCTGCGACTCCGCTCACCTCGATGCGCAGCGTGACACGCGGCGGCTCGGGCGCCACGGTCCCCGCGTCCACCTCGGCCCGTGCACCCCCGAGCGGCGGAGGCTGGGTGGGGAATCCCTCCGCGCGGGGCGGCTCGGGCGGAGGGGGTGGGGCCGCGGCGGTGCTTCCCGTGCCGGCGTCGGCGACGGCCGCCTCGGCTGGACCCGCGTCGGGCGCGGTCTCGAGGACGATCCGGAAGTGATCCTCGTCCCCCGGCGAGCCGTAGAGGCCCTGGACGGTCCAGACGTCGTTCTGCGGCTGGAGCTCGGTGGCGTCGGCGTGCCGGTCGTTGGGCTCGAGCTCCATCCCGGGCCTCGGCTCGCCGTACCGGACCGCCAGGGTGTAGGCGCCACCGCCGCCCTTGCGCGCGGCGGACACGCGGAGGAGCAGCTTCCCGCGCACGGTGAGATTCGGGAACCGGACCGGCTGGCCCTCTCCCTCGGCGGTCACCGCAGAAAGCCGGGTGCGCGTCTCGTCGTAGGCCTCGAGGAGCAGCACCGTCCCCGCGATGCCGCTCACGGTCACGTCGACCGCGCGCGGGGAGTCGCCGAAGAGCAGGTACCAGTCCTCGTCCGGCCGGGCCGGGGTGCTGGAGAGGCTCGCCGCCACGTCGGTGCTCTCCCCGACGGCCATCGACTGCTCGGGACGGTCGTCCGGCTCGACCTCGGCGCGCTGCGCCGGGCCGGAATCGGGCGGCGGCGCCGGGGAAGCCTCCTGCTTGCGTGGACATCCGGTGACGAGGAGGAGGACCGACAGGACCGCGAGTGCGCGCACGGAGCTCACGCCAGGGCACCTACCATAGGGGTCCCCCGCCTCTCGCGGCGCTGGAGTGGATGGCCCCTCGTGCGCGATGCTCCGTCTCCCGACCCCACATGACCCTCAGCCCGCTCCTCGCAGTGGTCCTCTCGGCCGTGCCCGGACTCGGTTACGTGCAGGCCACCGACTGGTACGAACACGCGAGCAACCCCGCCCACTTCCAGCCCCTGCAGCTGGTGGACGGGAATCTGAAGACCGCCTGGTGCTCCGCGAGCGGAGACGCACAGGCCGATCCGCTGAGCTTCGGCTTTGCCACGATGGCGGTCGTCGACGAGGTCCGCATCGGCACCGGGAACCAGGCCGACACCACGTCCTTCCACGGCTCGGCCCGGCCGAGGAAACTCGTGCTGCGGACCGACGGACGCGCCAGCACCTTCGCGGTGGCGGACACCGAGGGGGTGCAGACGGTGAAGCTGGACCAGCCGCTCCAGGGGCAGGTCTTCAGCCTGGAGGTCCTCGACGTCGAGCCCGCCGAGGACCCGGCGGCCCCGGCGTGCCTGTCGGAGGTGCAGCTCGTCTCCCACGGGAAGCCGGTCCCCCATCCGAAGAAGGCGCTGCTCAAGTGGGACCCGCAGCGCCAGCGGCTCCTGGGCACCTGGTATGCCGGCGACGAGGGAAACCCCGACCGGAGCCTGTCCTTCTTCCTCGACGGGACATGGCAGCTCCGGACGGTGGTGTACGACGAGCCGACCCGACCGAGGACGGTCAACGGAACCTGGGGCCTGGAGAAGAAGGCGCTGTGGATGAAGGCGCCCACCTCCGGCAAGGGCCGGGTCACCCCGGAGCTGGAGACCAAGGCCGACGCCCGGGGCAAGCCGCGCGTCACCCTGACCCTCAAGGGCAGCGTGCCCGCGGCGCTGCGGGTGCCGTTCCGCGACCGGCGGTGACCGCCGGACCTAGCGGCCGGCTGCGCTTTTCCTCTTCCGCGACGAGAACCGCTGGAAGAAGTCCACGATCTCCTGCTGCGCCACCTTCGCGTCGGTCGCGTCCTTGAATTCCGACTCGAGGAAGATGCCGCCGCAGGACTCGCACGTGTCGTAGTGGAGAGGGTGCTGCCGGTCCCCGCCGTCCACCCGCACCAGATCCACCTGGCACTCGGGGCACTGACCGGTGAGGGCCTCGGCATCGACGCGTCCTCCCAGGCTCTCTAGCCCCGGGAGGTTGTTGTGGAGGAGGAGACGGTTCAGGTCCGCGACGTCCAACCACAATCCGCCGCACTCTCCGCAGCGTCGCAACGTCGTCTCTTCACCTTCCAGCTCGGCCATCTCGACGTTGCAGCCGGGGCAATCCATGTAGACGCATCTTCTCCGTGCAGGGGGAGCAGTGCTCCGTCGACAGGTGCAATTGCTGAGTCTAGGGCCGGGAATTTTTGTCCTGCAACCCGCAGGCGCACCTGGCTGACGAGTTTCCGCCGTCACTTCACCCGGGTGGTCCGTGCCCCCAGGGTCTGGAGCTTCCGCTCCAGCGCCTCGTAGCCCCGGTCCAGATGGTAAACGCGCGCGACCCGGGTGGTCCCCGCTCCCCGGAGGCCGGCGAGGATGAGCGAGGCCGAGGCGCGGAGGTCGGTGGCCATCACCGGGGCCCCGGAGAGGGTGTGGACACCCTTCACCACCGCCGTGTGCCCCTCCACCCGGATGTCGGCGCCCATCCGGCGCAGCTCGGCGACGTGCATGAACCGGTTCTCGAAGATGTTTTCCGAGATGACACTCGTGCCCCGGGCGACCGACAGAAGGGCCATCAGCTGGGCCTGCATGTCGGTGGGGAACCCGGGGTGCTCCGTCGTCTGGAGGTCCACCGGCTCGGGCACGTCCGGGCCCTTGCAGCGGAGGCCGTCCGCCGTGGGAACCACCGTGCAGCCGGCCTCCCGCAGCTTGCCCACCACCGCGTCGAGGTGCGCCGGAACGGCGCCCTGGACGTGCACGTCCCCGCGGGTGATGGCAGCGGCGACCAGCAGGGTCCCGGCCTCGATGCGGTCGGAGATGACCGTGTGCTCCACCCCGGTGAGCGTCGAGACTCCTTCCACGACCACCAGATCCGTCCCGGCGCCGCGGATGCGCGCGCCCATGGCGTTCAGGGCCCGGGCGAGGTCCTCGACCTCCGGCTCGCGCGCGGCGTTCTCCAGCACGGTCGTCCCCTCGGCGAGCACCGCGGCCATGAGGACGTTCTCGGTGCCGGTGACGGTGATCTTGTCGAACCGGACCGTGGCCCCCTTCAGCCGCCTGGCCCGGGCCTCGACGTAGCCTCCCTCGAGGAGGATCTCCGCCCCGAGCGCCCGGAAGGCTTTCAGATGTTGGTCGATGGGGCGGGCGCCGATGGCGCACCCGCCGGGCAGCGACACCCGGGCGCGGCCGAACCGGGCCAGCAGCGGCCCGAGGACCAGCACCGAGGCACGCATCTTCCGGACCAGGTCGTAGGGAGCCTCGGGGAGCACGTTCGGCGGGGCGTGCACCCGGACGACATGCCGCTCCGCGCCGGGCACCCACTGGGCGTCGACCCCCATCGTCCGGAGCAGCTCGAGGAGGGTGGTGACGTCGGCCAGGTCGGGAACGTTGCGGAGCGTGGTCGCGCCCTCGCCCAGGAGCGCGGCGGCCATGAGGGGGAGCGTGGCGTTCTTGCTCCCCGAGACCCGCACCTCCCCCTCCAGCCGGGGGCCGCCTTCAACGTGGATCTGGTCCAAGGGCTCCGTCTCCTGGGTGCGTGGCCGCCGGGCCGCGGGGGTGTGTTCCGAGGGCCAGGCGATCGTGTCGAGCGAGGTCGCGTTCGATGTGGACGGAGGCATATCCGGCCGCCTCGAGCAAGGAGTGGACCGCGGGGCCCTGCCGATCGCCGATCTCCAGTGCCAGCAGCCCCCCGGGGAGGAGCCAGCGCGGGGCGGCGGCGGCGATGCGCCGGACGACCTCGAGCCCGTCGGGGCCCCCGTCGAGGGCCTGCGCCGGCTCCCGGCGAACCTCGGCCGGGAGGGTGGGAAACTCTCCCCGCGGGACGTACGGGGGATTGGCCACCACCGCGTCGAACGGCGCCTCGCCCTCGACCGGGGCGAACAGGTCGCCGACCCGCACCTCGAACCGGTCCGCGACCCCGAGGGTGGTGGCGTTGGCCCGGGCTACCTCCGCGGCGCCGGGGGACAGGTCCGTGGCGAGCACCCTGGCCCGCGGGCGCTCGAGGGCGAGGGTGATGCCCACGCAGCCGCTGCCGGTGCAGAGGTCCAGGAGCCGAACGTCCGTGTCGCGGGGGATGGCCTGGAGCACCGCCTCCACGAGGAGCTCGGTCTCGGGCCGGGGGACGAGCACGCGCGCGTCGACCGTGAACGGGCGGCCGTAGAACTCGCGGGTGCCGGTCAGGTAATGGGTGGGCTCGCCGGTGGCGCGCAGGGCGATGAGCCCCCGGTAGGCGGCCAGCTCCGCCGCCTCGAGCGGGCGGTCCAGGTCGGTGTAGAGCCGGACCCGCGAGGTGCGGAGCACGTGCGCCAGCAGGACCTCCGCGGTGAGCCGGGGCGAGTCGAGGCCCAGCTTCTCGAAATGCTGGGCCGTCCAGCCGAGCACCCGGCGCACCGTCCAGGGCTGCTCGCTCATGCCTCGGGCTGCGGGCGGGTCGACTCGGCCTTGAGCTGCTCGGCCTGGAAGAAGGTCCGGCAGGCGACGACGATGTCCTCGATGTCGCCCGCCATCCGGGCCGGCAGGTTGTGCCAGGTCATCCCGATCCGGTGATCGGTCAGCCGGTCCTGCGGGAAGTTGTAGGTGCGGATCTTCTCGCTCCGGTCGCCGGTTCCCACCTGGCCGCGGCGGAGCGAGTCGCGCGCGCTGGTGATGCGCGCCTGCTCCAGCTCGTACAGCTTGGCCCGGAGCATGCGCATCGCCATGTTGTAGTTCTTGGTCTGACTCTTCTCCTGCTGGCACTTCACCACGATGCCGCTGGGCTTGTGGATGAGCCGGACCGCCGAGTCGGTGGTGTTGACGCTCTGACCACCGGATCCGGTGGAGCGCATCGCCTGCCGCTCGATGTCATCGGGGTTGAGCTTGACGTCGACCTCCTCGGCCTCGGGCATCACCGCCACGGTGATGGTGGAGGTGTGGATCCGCCCCTGGGCCTCGGTGGCTGGGACCCGCTGCACCCGGTGGACCCCGGACTCGTACTTCATCGACGAGTAGACGGAGTCGCCGGAGAGGGTGACGGTGGCGTCCTTGATGCCGCCCGCGTTCCCGGCGCTCATGTCCACGAGGTCGGCCTTCCAGCCCTTCCGGTCCGCGTAGCGGAGGTACATCTGGAGGACCTCCTCGGCGAAGAGGCCCGCCTCGTCCCCGCCGGCGCCGGCGCGGATCTCGAGGATGACGTTCTTCTCGTCGTTGGGGTCCCTGGGGATGAGGAGGACCTTGAGCTCGGCCTCCAGGGCGTCCCGCCGCTCCTTGAGGGCCGGGAGCTCCTCCTTCCCGAGGGCGCGCTCGTCCGGGTCGGAGCTCTCCAGCATCCGCTCGGCCTCGGCGAGGTCGGCCCGGACCTTCTTGTAGTCGCGGTACACGCCCACGATGCGCTCGAGGGACGAGCGCTCCTTCATCACCTTGGTCAGGCGCGCGCTGTCCCCCAGCGTCTCTGGATTGGCGAGGTCTGCCTCGAGCCGGTCGTATCGCCGCTCGACTTCGTCCAGCTTGTCGATCATCTGCCGGGGGAGGCTCTACCTCGCCCCGCCCTGCGCCGCCACCCTCCGGCGGTCGTCGGGCCCTGGACCCGGGAGACCCGTCAGGCCGAGCGCGACGCCCTCGCGTTCGCCCATGCTCCGGCGGAGGAAGGGGAGGGCGTGGGCGAGGAACTCCTCGGAACGGTCCTCGTGCGCGAAGAGCTTGCCCCGGGGAATCTCCACCAGGCTGGCCGCGCCGGCGAACTGCGGCAGCATGGCCCGGGCCTTCGCCACCGGGAAGAACGGGTCCTCGGGCCCCCAGATGCACAGGACGGGGGCCCGGATGCGCCGGTGGACCTCGGCCAGAGCGTCGGACTCGTCGAAGTCGACGGAGCGGAGCAGCTTGAGCTGGCCCGCCAGCACGCGCGGATCCTCGAGCGGAGCGAGGAAGAGCTCCGCGAATTCGCCGTCGATGTACGCCGCGTCGGTGAACAGCGGACCGAGCCCGAGACTCGTCTTCCGGAGCGGTCCTTTCGCCAGCCAGCGCAGCAGCGGCCCGGCGATGCCGAGGCGAGCCGCCAGGACGTAGGCCTGGATGAGCGGAGGGTGATGACCGGGGATCTCGGTGTTGCCGAGGACCATCGCCGCGAGCCGGTCGTCCCCGGCGCAGGCCATCCGGGCGATGGCCCCGCCGCTGTCGTGAGCGAGCATCGCGTAGCGTCGGGTGCCGAGGCCGTCGACGAAGGCGCGGACCACGTCCGCGCAGACCTGGAAGTCGACGGGCCCCGGCCACTCGGTGCGGCCGCTCCCGGGCAGGTCGAGGAGGTGGACGGTGAAGTGCCGGGAGAGAGCAGGGACCAGGTGGCGCCAGGTGGCGGCGTGCAGCGGCCAGCCGTGAACGGCCACCAGGTCGGGCCCGCTCCCGCACCGCCAGGTGGCGATCCGCCCTCCGGGGAGCTCGAGGAAGGAATCCGGGGTGGAGAAGCGAGGCGCCGTCTCGGACGACATGAAAGAACCTCCGGTGAGAGATGCGTGCAGGGTGTCGACCCCGACGGTCCCGAGCAATGACCTGGGGAGGTAAGCGCGGGCGCGAGGCCCGGTCGCTACACTGGTCGGCGTGACTCGACGTGCACCCGCCCTGTTCCCTGCGCTCCTCCGGCACTGGCGGACGCGGCGGGGGATGAGCCAGCTCGACCTGGCGCTGGCGGCGGAGGTCTCCGCGCGGCACGTGAGCTTCCTGGAGACGGGCCGCTCGCGGCCGAGCCGGGAGATGATCCTCCGGCTCGCCTCGACGCTCGACGTTCCGTTGCGGGAGCAGAACGCGATGCTCCGCGCCGCCGGGCTGGAAGAGGTGTTCCCCGATCCGGCGCCCGACGCGCCGTTCCCGCCCGCGGTGGAGCGCGCCATCGAGCGGATGATGGCGCAGCACGAGCCGTTCCCCCTGGTGGTGTTCGACCGCAAGTACGACATCGTCCGGCTGAACGGGGGCGCGTCGCGGCTCCTGCCGTGCTTCGTGGCCGAGACCGGGGCGCTGGAGCCTCCGGTGAACGCGATGATGCTCCTCTTCGATTCCCGGGGCGTGCGGCCCTTCGTCGAGGACTGGCCCCAGACAGCCCGGGCGATGCTGGCTCGGCTCCACCGCGAGGTGCTGGCCAGCGGCGGCGACGCCGAACTGGGCGCGCTCCTGCACCGGATTCTCGAGCTGCCCGAGGTGCCGGCGAGCTGGAAGCAGCCCGACTTCGGCATCCCCTCCGAGCCAACGCTGACGGTGCGCCTGCGGCGGGACGACACGCGGGTGGCGTTCCTCACGACCGTGACCACCTTCAGCGCACCGCAGAACGTGGCGCTGGAGGAGCTCCACCTCGAGAGCTGGTTTCCGCTCGACGACGATACCGCCGAGGTGTGTGCCCGCCTGGTCCGCGCTTGACGGAGGATGCAGCGGGAGGGTGAGGCTCAGCGCGTGCCGGGGTGTCGCGTGGGCGGGAACAGCCGGTGGCGCAGGAGCTCGGTCCGGCGGCGGAGGTGGGCGTTCTCGTCGGCGAGGATGGTGGCCAGCGAGGAGAAGCGCAGGGCCCACTCCAGTCCTCCGAGGCGCTCGGCTCGCCCCGCCGCCTCGAGCGCGCGTGCGGAGAGGGAGCGGAGCTCGGTGAACGCGGCCGGGCGGTGCGCCTGGATGCAGCGGACGAGATCCACCGCCCTGCCGGGGTCGCTGGCATCGATCAGCCGCTCGAGCTGACGCCTCAGCTCGGAGGCCTCCGGGCCCAGGACGGAGCTCACCGCTCCGTCGGGGCAACGCGGGTCGCGTCCGCGCTCGAGACCCTCGAGGAGCCACAGGCGGTCGCCGATGGACCGATAATGGCCCATCAGCCGGGCGAAGTCGCTCACGTGACCGCTCGGCCCGTGCGCGTCGATGACGTCCGGGAGGCCCTCGCCCACCAGGTAGTCCTGCATCGCGCGGAAGTTGCCGCCGTGCTCGGCAAGTGCGTAGTCGGCGAGGCCTGCCACATCGACGATCCGGTCAGCGCGGAGGGCGAGCGCGGCGCCGCCGATGTCGGCGAGACCGAGCCGCGCCTGCTCGATTCCCAGTGCCGCGAGCCGTTGCCGCAGCTCGAGCGCCTTGTCCCGGACGAAGCTCGCCGAGAACCCGGCCTCGCGCCTCGCGGCGTTGAAACGCCCCAGCTCCGCGGGCACGGCGAGCCCCAGCACGCCGAGCGCGGCAACGAGGGGAATCACCGACCCGCGGACGGCCGCGGGTGCGCCTTCGCTGAGCTGGGTCAGTGCGCTCAGCCCCGCGCAGACGAGGATGCCGAGGAGCGGCCAGAGCGGGCCGAGGAAGCGCCACTGGTCCATCCAGTCCGCCTTCACCCTCCAGACGAAGGCGACGCCGCAGAGGATGAAGGTGAAGGCGAGGCTCGCCGGCCGGCGGGAGATCCGGGACAGCAGTCCCAGCGCTCCCAGGCCAGCGGCCAGGATCAGCGGAAGCGGGTACGCGCGGGCGAAGCCCTCCAGATACCGAGCCGGGCGGAAATCCCAGCTCAGCTTGGCGAAGTAGGTGTTCGGCAGCAGGCGGGCGAAGTACGCCCACCGGAAGGCGAGGTAGGCGCAAGCGACGAGCCCGAGCACGCCCAGGAGGATCGCTTCCGGGCGCCCCGGCGAGCGGTCCTCCTCGAAGAGCCAGAGCATCCAGAACCCGGCCGCGACCACGATGACCAGCGGCGCCTCCGGCCGGGTGAGGGCGAGCCCGGCGAGGAGCAGCCCGCTGGTCAGTCCGCGGCGGAGCCGGAAATCACGGACCAGCGCCCAGACGCTCGCCGCGAGCAGCAGGGCATGGAGCCCGCTCTCCATCCCGGAGCAGATCCAGTAGGCGTAGTTCGGCGAGGCGGCGACCACGAGCGGGCCCACCGCGTCCGCCGGGCGGAGACGTCGTCCGCTGGCCGCCGGGACGGCGAGGGCCACGAAGACCAGCGCGAGCGCGCCGAGGATGACGCCGAGCCAGCGCGAGAAGGCGAGTGGCTCCAACCCGAGAGGACGCGAGAGCCCGAGCAGCACCACCCAGAGCGGATTGGAGAACCCCTCGACCGGAGGCGAGCCGGGAGTGAGCCGCAGCCCGGCGCCAGAGAGGAGCGAGTGACCGTAGGCGATGGAGATGGCCGCGTCGTCGACGACCGGGAGGTCGAGGAGGATGGCGTGCACCGCCGTCCCCAGCACGGCGCCGGCGAGCGCGAGGAAGGTCGACCACCGCGCCAGCGAGCCGGCCTCCGGGTCCACGCTGGAAAGCCTATGCTAAGAGGCTGCTCCCCATGGCCAAGCGAATCGGAAACCGCAGCAAGCGGAAGCTGAAGAACCGGGCGAAGGTGAAGCGGAAGGGTCTCCGGCGGGGTCGGGTCCGCCGTCAGAAGGCGGCTGGCCGCCGTTGACCCAGTGAGGGGGCCGTGCCGGCAGCAAGTGTGCTGGCGCGCACCGGCCCGAACGCGGTACCCGTCCCGGCATGGACACCCGGGCGGTCTTCGATTTCGTCGTCACCTTCACCAACGGCGGGAGCCTTCGGGGCGAGGGGTTCCGGCTTGACCTGCCGCGAGCAGACATCCCGGAAGACGAGATCGGCACGCTGCTCGTGGCGCACCTCGGCCTCCTGATGGTGGAGAAGGTCGAGCTCCGGCAGCTGCGCCGTCTCGAGGAGCCTCACCGCGGGTCGCGCGGTGTGCCTCGCCCGGTGACCGGTGCTCGGCGGCTCATCGACCTGAGCCACCCCATCCACCACGGGCTGGTGACGTACCCGGGTCTGCCCGCGCCGGAGATCACCGATCACCTCTCGCGGGAGGCCTCGGCGGCGAGGTACGCGCCCGGAGTCACCTTCCAGATCGGCCGGATCAGCCTGGTGGCGAACACGGGGACGTACCTGGACAGCCCGTGGCACCGCTACGCGGACGGGGCCGACCTCTCCGGGCTGTCGCTGGAGAAGCTGGTGAACCTCGAGGGCGTGCTGCTCCGGGCCACCGGGACGGGCCGGCGGGCGATCGACGTTCTTGAGCTCGCTCCGCTCGAGGTTCGGGGGAAGGCGGTGTTGCTGGCGACTGGCTGGGACGTGCACTTCGCCACCCCGCGCTATGGGCAGGAGGCGCCGTTCCTCACCGACGCCGGGGCTGCGTGGCTGGTGGAGCACGGTGCGGTGCTGGTGGGCATCGACTCCATCAACATCGACGACATGGGCGATGCCGCTCGACCGGCGCACTCACGCCTGCTCGCCGCGGGCATCCCCATCGTCGAGCACCTCCGAGGGCTGGAGCAGCTTCCGGCCTCCGGCTTCCGGTTCTCGGCTGCGCCGCCGCGGATCCAGGGCCTCGGCACGTTCCCGGTGCGCGCCTACGCGGTGGTGGACGGCTGAGTCGCTCGGCCGCCGGGTGCGACCCCGGCTCCGGTGCAGTGCATGCGGGAGCGACCGGCCCGACCGGGTGACCGGTTCTGCACGTGGAAGCATGTCCCGAAACGTTCCCGGTGCGGGCGCCGTGCCCGCGGGCGCGCCGGCTGCGGCCGATCCTTTCTGTATGTGGAATGCGCTCCCACATACCGAAAGGATCGCGGAGTCGGGACGCACGAGCGTCGCGCCGCGCAGGGCCGTGGCAGCTCGCGCCGTGAGCTTCGCGAGAGCGTCGCGAGCACACGCAGGCCGGTCGGAAGCGCCGCTGCCTCGCGCGCCGGTCGAGCTTGGCTTCCGGGTCGCGGAGCAGGGCGCGCAAAGCGCGGTGCGTTCCGGTTCCGCAGCGCAGGGGTGGTGGCAGCACGCGCGGTGAGCGCCTCGCGAGAGCGTCGCGAGCACGCGCAGGCCGGTCGGAGGCCGCACTGCCTCAGGCGCCCGTCGACCTCGGCGTCCCTACGAGCCAGGCACTGCAGGCGTGGCGACCGGCGTGGCCGTGCTCGGGGCGAGCTCCGGCAAGGGCGTGGCGAAGCTCGCCGACGCGCTCCGGAGCCGCTGCAGGACGGCCTGCGCATCCGCGCCGGTCAGCGGATACGGCTGGATCGGCCGGTCCGGGAAGCGATCGGTCCGGAGCGGGAACAGCTCCGCGCCGAGGTAGCCGCTCCGGTCGAAGCGCGCCTTGACCAGCACCGAATCCTTGTCCCGCGGGTTCCAGTTCCCGCCGAACACGAGATTCCCGAGCGAGTAGAAGACCGGCACCCGACCGATGCGCTCCATTCCGTGCAGCACGTGCGGGTGCGAGCCGAGCACCGCCGCCGCGCCGGACTCGACGGCCGCCTTCGCCAGCGCGATCTGGTACGCGTCCGGACCCTTGCTGCCCTCGCGGCCCCAGTGAAAGAAGGGAATGACCAGGTCGGCCTTCGCCTTCGCCGCCGCCACGTCCTCGCGGACCATCCTCTCCACCACCGTCCAGTCACTCGGGTGACCGGCGACGCCAGCGGTGGTCTCGGTCGCCCAGACGACGGCGGGCTCGGGGTGCTTCTCCCCGAGGATGAGGTAGCCGAGGAACGCGACCTTCAGCCCGGCGATCTCCACGATCGCCGGCCGTCGAGCCTCGGCCAGCGTGCGCCCGGCGCCGAAGTGGGCGATGCCGGCGGCATCGAGCGTGGCGACGGTGTCCGCGACCCCATCGGGGCCGTAGTCCATCAGGTGGTTGTTGGCCAGGCTCACCACGTGCACGCCGGCACCGACGAGCACCTGCACCGTGGACGGCCGCGCCCGGAAGTTGAAGTTCTTGGGAATGGGGGCGCCGCCGGAGGTGAAGGGACATTCCAGATTGATCAGCACCAGGTCGGCGCCGGCGAACAGCGGCTTCACCTCCCAGAAGCCCCAGCCGTCCACCGCCGGGCCGCTCTGTCCCTTCGCGCGGAGCCCGTCGACCCACTCCTCGTAGTGGAACCCGAGCGTGACATCGCCGCCGGCGACCAGCGTGATGGGCCGTGATGGAGGCGACTCGCCGGGGGCAACGGTCAGCGGCGGTGCAGCCCGGGTCTCGACCTCGTCCGGACGCAGCGTGGACCGAGGAGCGCACGCGAGCGCGAGGCCGAGCGTGCAGACGAGGGCGAAGCTCCAGAAATCATTGCGCCGCGCGGGGTTCACGTCGGCGCGGGAGTGTAGCTTGCAGAGCCGGTTTTCCGCTGAATACAGTGCCTCGGCACCCCCCCATGGCCCGAGAGAAGGACAACATCGCGCTCTCCGACGAGCACAACTCCCGTGGCATCGAGCTCGCCGATCGCGGCTGGCTGGACGAGGCCATCCGCGAGTTCCGGAGGGCCATCGACCTCGACCCGGACTCCGCCCACGCGCACGACAACCTGGCGACCGTCTACGCCGAGAAGAAGCTCTACCGCGAGGCGCTCGGCGAGTACCTGACCGCGCTCAAGCTCGAGCCGGACAGCGCCACCGCGCACTACAACCTCGCCTGCTTCCTCTCCACCCACGGACCGGAGTTCGCGGTCGCCGCCTACAAGCAGGCGATCGAGCTCGACCCCGAGTACCCCGACGCGCACCTGAACCTCGGGCTCACCTACGCGGATCACGGGCGCGTGGAGGAGGCGATCGCCGAGCTGCAGACCGCGATCGAGCTCGACCCCGCGGACGCGTTCCCCCGTCACGAGCTGGCGGCGCTGCTCATGGACGAGGGCGACTACCGCGGAGCCATCGCCCAGCTGAAGGAGGTCGTCCGGCTCGAGCCCGAGGACTTCGAGGCGCACCTCGATCTGGGCATCTGCTACGCGCAGAAGGGCTTCTACGCGGAGGCCGAGCGGGCCTACCAGAAGGCGCGGGCCCTCAACGCCGAGGACCTCCTCCTCCACTACAACCTCGCGGCGCTCTATGCGCTCTGGGGGAAGAAGCCCGACGCGCTGGAGTGGCTGAAGAAGGCGCTGGAGGCGGACCGGCAGAAGGTCTCGGCCTGGCTCGCCACCGATCCGATGTTCGACGGCCTCAAGGGCGACCCCGAGTACGAGAGCCTGCTGTGAGGCGCGCTTCTTGAGCAGCGAGGCCTGGCACATCGCCGTCGCGGTGGTGCTGGTCCTGATCAACGCGTTCTTCGTCGCCTCGGAGATGGCGCTGGTCCGGGCGCGGCCGACGCGCTTCCGCACCCTCGCCGAGCAGGGGAACCGGGCCGCCGAGCGAACGCTGGGCATGCTCGGAAACCTTCCGCCCTACCTGAGTACCGTGCAGTTCGGGGTCACGCTCACCTCGCTCGGGATGGGCTGGGTCGGCGAGCCGGCCTTCGCCTCGCTCATCGAGCGCTCGCTGCAGGCGGTCCTCCCCGACCAGCGCGGCTACGTCGCCCTGGGGCACACCCTGGCCATCGTCATCGGGTTCGCCATCATCACCATCCTCCACCTGGTCATCGGGGAGCTCGTCCCGAAGAACCTGAGCCTGCAGCGCACCGAGTCGGTGGCGCTGGCCGTGTCGGGGCCGATGCGGGCCATCTATCGGGTGTCCTACCCCGCGGTGAGCGCGATCAACTGGATGGCCTCGGCGGTCTCGCGGCTGCTCGGGCTCCACCCCCATGGGCCCCAGGAGAGCGCGCTGAGTCCCGAGGAGCTGGCGTTGCTCGTGGACAGCTCGGCCCGGGCGGGCAACATCACCGCCGAGCGCGCCGAGCTGCTGGCCCGCGCGTTCTCCATGTCGGAGAAGACCGCGCGGCAGGTCCTCGTTCCTCGCTCGCAGGTGAGATACCTCGACCTCGACGAGCCGCTGGAGCGCAACATCGCCGAGTCCCGCGCCGCGGGACACACCTGGATGCCGGTGGCGCGCGGGAGCCTCGACCAGGTCGAGGGTGTGGTGAACGTCAAGGACCTGTTCTTCCTCCTCGCCAACGGCCAGCTCCACAGCCTCGGCCAGGTCCAGCGCCCGGTGCTCTTCGTCCCGGAGAACGTCACCCTCGAGCAGCTGCTCATCGAGTTCCGGAAGCGACGGCG
Source organism: Myxococcaceae bacterium (assembly GCA_003818285.1). Taxonomy (GTDB): domain Bacteria; phylum Myxococcota; class Myxococcia; order Myxococcales; family Myxococcaceae; genus RPRB01. The sequence goes on along the minus strand of RPRB01000039.1, from coordinate 6,445 downwards.
GCAGCTGGCAGTCGTGGTGGACGAGCACGGCGGAACGAGCGGCATCGTCACCCTGGCCGACCTCGTGGCCGAGGTCGTGGGCGACGTGGCCGAGCTCGGCCGGCGGGTCTCGGAGGTCAAGACACTGCCCGGGGGCCGGCTCGAGCTTCCGGGCACCACCCAGCTCTCGGACCTGGAGGACAGGCTGGACGTCCGTTTCGACGTGGACCCGAGCGAGGTGAGCACCATCGCCGGCTTCCTCATGGCCCGGCTGGGACGGGTGCCCGAGCCGGGCGACCACACCGAGGTGGACGAGTTCGAGATCCGCGTCGCTGAGACCGACGGGCCGCGGGTCCTGAAGGTCCGGATCGAGCCCAAGCCACCTCCCGAGGCCCCTCCGCCCCCCGCCGCGTCGGCATGACCGTTCACGTACCGTCACGCATCGTGATGCACTGCTTGCCGGGCCATACACCGGAGCGGTAAAACACCCCTCTCTTCCAAGGAGTTCGCCCGCCCCATGCGCATCCGGCGCCTCGACATCACCGGCTTCAAGTCGTTCATGGACCGGGCGGTGTTCACCTTCGACGAGGGCGTCACCGGCGTCGTCGGTCCGAACGGATGCGGCAAGTCGAACGTGGTCGACGCCATCCGCTGGGTCATGGGGGAGCAGAGCGCCAAGCACCTGCGCGGGCGGGGAATGGAGGACGTCATCTTCAACGGGAGCGAGAGCAAGCCCCCGCTGTCGATGGCGGAGGTGTCACTCACCTTCGAGGTGGACCCACGCGACCAGCTCGCGCCGCAGTACGCGGGCTTCGGCGAGGTCACGGTGACCCGGCGGCTGTTCCGCTCCGGCGAGTCGGAGTACCTCATCAACCGGACGCAGTGCCGGCTCCTCGACGTGGTCGAACTCTTCCTCGGCACCGGCGTGGGCACGCGCGCCTACAGCATCATCGAGCAGGGACGGGTAGGGCTCATCGTCTCCGCCAAGCCCGAGGACCGCCGGAGCATCATCGAGGAGGCCGCGGGGGTGACGAAGTACAAGTCACGCCGCAAGGCCGCCGAGCGGAAGATGGAGGCCACCGAGGGGAACCTCCTCCGGGTCGCGGACCTCGTCGCCGAGCTCGAGAAGCGCCTCGATTCCCTCGGGCGCCAGGCGAAGAAGGCGGAGAAGTACCGCTCGCTCAAGGCGCGCATCCGGGAGATCGAGCTGCACCAGGCGTCTCACAAGCTGCTGGGGCTCCTCGCCGAGCAGAAGCACCTTCAGGAATCGATCGCCGCGCTGGGCGAGACCGAGCAGGCGGCGCTCCACCGGGTGCGTGCGCTCGAGGACGAGGTGGAGGCCCGCCGCGCCCGGCTGGAGGCGGACGGGCAGCGGCTCCAGACCCTCGCGGACGAGGTGCACGCGCTCGACAGCCAGACCCGGGAGACGGAACAGGCGCTGTCCTTCTGGCGGGCGGACCTCGCCGCGGCGCAGGCGGCCGAGTCCGCGGCGGCGGCCGAGGGCGAGGCGCTCGGCGGCCGGCACTCGGCCCTCGAGACGCGGCGGGCGGCGCTGGAGGCAGAGGTGGCGGCGCTCACCGGGGCCTTCGCCGCGGACGAGGCGGCGATGCGGCGTGCCCAGGAGGGGCTGGACGCCGCCCAGGGGCTCCAGAAGGAGTGCAAGGAAAGGCTCGATCAAGAGAGGCTCGCGCTGCTGGGGCTGGCCGGACGCATCGCCAACCAGGAGACCCAGCTCACCGCCCTGGCCGCGCGGCGGGAGGAGCTGCGGGAACGGCACCGCCAGGCCCTCGCCGAGCTGCACTCGGTCCGCGGCCAGGAGTCGGCGCTCGACCGCGAGCGGAACGAGGTGACCCGCCGGGTCCAGCAGAGCCGCCAGCTCACCCTGGAGCTCGCCGAGCGCCGCGGCGCCGAGGAGGACGCGCTCGCCGCGCACCGGGCGGCGTTCGCCGAGAGCGAGGTGTCGGTCATCTCGCTCCGGGAGGAGCTGGCCGACAAGCGGAGCCGCCTGCACTCCCTGGAGGAGATCCAGCGCCACTACGAGGGCTTCGACCGCGGCGTGCGGGCGGTGATGCTACGCGCGGGCGCCGAGGCGCGCGCCCAGGGGATCTTCGGCCTGGTCGCGGACGTGCTCCGCACCTCGCCACGCTTCGAGCGGGCGATCGAGGCGGCGCTGGGGGCGCGGCTGCAGAACGTGCTGGTCCAGAGTCGCTCGGTGGGGCTCGAGCTGTCCCGCTATCTCGCCTCGGTGGCCGAGGGGCGCAGCTCCTTCCTGCCGGTGCCCGAGCTCGCCGTGGCACCGCCGCCGCCGGTCCCGGAGGGGCTCGCGGGGGTGCTCGGGCGGGCCACTGACGAGGTCCACGCCGAGCCCGAGTTCCGGCCGGTGCTGGAGCTGCTCCTCGGGAACGTGCTCCTGGTGGAGGACCTGGACGCCGCCACCCGGGTACGGGATCTGGCCCCGGGCTTCAGCGCGGTCACCCTGGCCGGCGAGGTGCTCGCCGCCGACGGCACGCTGACCGGCGGGGTGCTCGAGGGTCCCGGCTCGGGTGCGCTCCAGAAGAAGCGGGAGATCGCCGAGCTGGCCGAGACCGTGGCCGCCACCGAGGCCCGCTACAACGAGCTGCTCACCCGACATTACGCGCTCCAGAAGCAGATCCTCCACACCGAGGAGCTGCTCAAGGGCCTGCAGAAGCACCACCACGAGGAGGAGCTGGTCCGCTCGGCGCTGGAGAAGGACCTGCACCAGGCCTCGGAGCAGCTGGCGCGATTCCGCGAGCGCATCACCCAGCTGGTGCGTGACTCGGAGGCGCTGGACGAGCAGCTCGCCCGGGTGGACCGGGACGAGGAGGCGGCGCGGGGCGAGTCGGCGCACGCCCAGGCCGAGCGCGCCTCGCGCGAGGAGCGGGCCCGCGACTTCCAGGAGAGGCTCGAGGGGCTGGAGCGCTCGGCCGATGCGCACGGCCAGGAGCTGATGGCCCTCCGGGTCAAGGTGGCCTCGCACGCCGAGCGCGCGGAGGCGGCGCGCTCCTCGCTGGCGGAAGTCACCGCCGGCCTCGCCGAGCTGGTCGAGCGCCAGGCACGGGCCGAGGAGGCGCGCGCGCAGGCGCTGGCCCGCCGTGAGGAGCTCCAGGGCCGGATCGCCTCTGCCGAGGAAGGGCACGCCGGGCGGCTACAGCAGCTGACCGAGGGCACCGCCCGCCTGGAGGAGGGACGGCACGCGCACGGCGAGGAGGTGGCGCGGGTGCGCGCGGATGAGACCAGCCTCCGGGACGAGCGGGCGCGGCTGGACGGGGTGACCGAGGGTCTGGGACAGATCACCCTCCGCGAGCGTTCGCTGGTGCTGGAGGTGGAGCACCTTGTCCGCTCCGTCGAGGAGCGACACCAGACCGACCTCGGCGTGGAGCTGCACCGCTTCCACACCCACCGCCTCCTGCAGGCCGGCGAGGAGCAGCAACTCCGGGAGCTCCGCGGGCAGCTGGAGCGGCTGGGGGAGATCAACCTCACCGCCATCGAGGAGCACGCCGAGGTGGGCCAGCGGCACTCCTTCCTCGCCGGTCAGAAGAAGGATCTCGAGTCCAGCATCAAGGCCCTCCGCGACGCGATCGCCAAGATCGACCGGACCAGCCGCGAGAGGTTTACTCGCACCTTCGAGGTGGTGAACGACCGGTTCCAGCGCGTCTTCCCCCGGCTGTTCGGCGGGGGCCGGGCGGGGCTGCTCCTCACCGACGAAGGACCGACCGGCGAGCCGGGGGTGGAGATCGTCGCCCAGCCGCCGGGGAAGAAGCTCCAGAGCGTGACCCTGCTCTCCGGCGGCGAGAAGGCGCTCACCGCGGTGGCGCTGATCTTCGCCATCTTCCTCATCAAGCCCACCCCGTTCTGCCTGCTGGACGAGGTGGACGCCCCGCTCGACGAGGGAAACGTCGGCCGCTACAACGACCTGCTCCGCGAGATGTGCAAGCAGTCGCAGTTCATCCTCATCACCCACAACAAGCGCACCATGGAGGTGGTGGACACGCTCTACGGGGTGACGATGGAGGAGCCCGGCATCAGCAAGCTGGTCTCGGTGCGCCTTCGCGACGCCACCGCGGCCAACGACGACCAGGCCGTGGCGTGAGCCTCATCGCGCGGCGTGCGGAGCGGGCGCCTTGCTGCGCCCGCCCCGGCGCACGGCCCGGGCCTAGTACTTCTCCTTGGGGCAGGCCTTCTCGTTCGCCGTCCGGAGCTGCTTGGAGGCTTCGATCTGCTTCTGCGTGTCGGACAGCGCCCCGGCGGAGGCCTTCTCTGCCTCGCCCCAGGCCGGGTCCTTCGCCTTCAGCGTCTGGGCCAGGGTCAACGCCTGCTGCTCGACTGCCGCCTCGCTCTCGAGCGCCTTGGTGTACTCGTCGTCGGCCTTGACCAGCGCGGCGCAGCCGCCCTTGAGATCCTTCACCATGAAGGTGGCGGTCTTCCGCTTCTTCGAGTCCTTCGAGTTGACCGCCGCCTGGTAGGCCTGGACCTGCGCGTCGTAGGCGTTGGCGACGTTCTGCCGCCGGGCCAGCGCGGCGAAGGCCTCGGCCTGACGCAGCTCGCGAACCGCGTCCATCTGCGCGAACTGCAGGGCCGGGGGCGTGTTGGCCGGCATGGTGGTCGAGCCATGCGAGTTCAGCAGGAGGAGCTGGGACGGGACGATGAACTGCTCGTTGGCGCTCTTCAGCGGGAGAGCCTCGATGCGCTGGTTCACGCAGCTCGCCACCTGCGTGCCGGACGGGTCGGAGGCCTGGAGCGCGGCCGTCACGGCCTTGCTGGAAACGGTTCCGCCGTCCTTCGCCGGGACTTTGTCGGCGTACTTGGCCACGTCCTCCCGGGTCAGCGTCACCGAGCCTGCGAGCTCCGGAGGGGCCTGGGTCTTGACCGGCTCGAAGCAGCTGCACCACTGCGGCAACGCGAGGCGGATGGCGCCCTGGACGTCGGACGCCTCGTTGACGCCCATCCTGACCATGCTGTTCGGCTCACGCTCGAACGGAGCGTCGAGCGTGACGGGCTTGCCGCCGGCCGGCGCGCTGATCCCCTCGAGCTGTGCGCGGATGGCCTTCTCGATGCAGGCAGCGCCCGCAGGCTGCAGGCCGTCACTGGCGAGGGTGACGTTCGTTCCCGAACCGTCGATGGACATGGTCACCTTGCCCTTGGTGGCAGAGCCGGCAGCCTGCACCTTGGCGTCCGTCAGACACTCGTTGATCGCCGGGCGTGCGCCGCGGAACGCCGCCTGGAGCGTGTACTCGTTGGCGGTCTTGCCCAGGTCGAGCTTGCTCGGGAAGCAGGTGCCGATGTCGAACGGCACGAGGTTCTGCACTTTCTGGCGCTCGGTGGGGGCGGCGCCGGCACCGCCACCGCTGCTCTGACCCCCCGCGCAGGCCAGGATCAGAAACCCGATCATCCAGGAAAACTGGCGTCTCATCGGCGCACCTCCTCCTTGGACATCTGTCGAAATTGCGGCGGGGGGGTTACCAGAGAATGGCCGGAAGATGCACTCCTGAATGCGCATCGGGCGTCGGCGATGGTGCAGAGTGTGCGCATATGGCCGAGGCGCTCGGAGCCTGGAGGGGAGACGGCGGCGCCTGGACCGCGCTGACCTTCCTCGCCTCGGTGGGCGTCGCCGGTCTCCTGGAACGGGTCCAGTACCGGCTCCGCGCGGACGAGGGGCGCGCCTGGTGGGCCTCGAACGGGCGGGACGTCGTGAACGCGGTGGCGCTGGGAGCGGTCAGCTCCGGCCTGTGGATCTATGGCTTCCGTGGCCCGCTGGTGGTGTGCGTGGCCGGGACGCTGGTGCTCCTGCTCTCCATCGCCCAGATGCGGCTCGAGTCACGGCCGAACTCCGCCTGGTGGTCGGTCGGCGTGGCGCTGGCGCTCGGGCTTCCCGTCCTGGTCGCGCCGGGAGCGGTGGCGCGCCTCTTCGAGCGCGTGGTGCTGGCCCTCGCGCCCTGAAGCCAGAGCGGCGCAGGGGCGCCGCGCGTCCGGGCTCACGGCCAGCGGACGCGGCGGGCCGCTCCCGTCGCCGGCTCGACCTCGAGCCGCACGTCGCGGGCCCCCTGCCGGGCGCGATCCAGCGACTCCGGCGTTGCCGGAACTCCGTCGATCGCGGTCACCACGTCGCCCGGGTGGAGGCGGGTGGTGATCTCCGCGGCGCGGATGAAGACCCACGACCGTGTCGTTGCCACCTTGTCGCTCAAGAACATCATCGTCGGGGCGCCGATCAAGGATCCTGGGTTCCGCTGGGGCGGCGGCAAGCAAGGCGCGAAGAATGACAAGCCGATCATCCACGGCAGCGGCTTCCGGGGCATCAACTATAACCTCTTTGCGATGGCCCAACGCCTCCACCCTCATCTGGCGGTGATCGATGGCTTTGTGGGCATGGAGGGCGCTGGTCCCACGCGCGGCACCGCCGTCGACTGGCGGATCGCCGTGGCCAGCACGGACGCGCTAGCCGCTGATT
>RPRB01000038.1 GCA_003818285.1 Myxococcaceae bacterium | reverse complement strand
CCCGACCGGCGGCGCGCTGTTGCGCGCTTCCGCAGGCGTCCCCCTGGTGCGGGGGGCTGAGCCCGACCGGCGGCGCGCTGTTGCGCGCTTCCGCAGGCGTCCCCCTGGTGCGGGGGGCTGAGCGTCATCGGCGACGCGCTGCTGAGCGCTTGAGCACGGACGCGCGGCGCTCCTCGAGCTCAGATTCCCTGCAGGTCCATCGGCACGGGCTGGGCTTTCCGGCGGAGGAACTCGAAGCAGGCCACCACCACGGCGGCGACCGGCACGGCGAACAGCGCGCCCAGCAGCCCGTAGGTGCGCTCGCCGGCGATCAGCGCGAACACCACCACCACCGGGTGCATCCGCGCGGCGTTGCCCATGATCTTCGGATTGAGGAAATACGCCTCGAGAGCGTGGATGCCGATGATCCAGAACAGCATCCCGAAACCGGCGCGCCAGCTCTGGGCGAGGGCCATGATGACGATGGGCACCGAGCTGATGATGGGTCCGAAGATGGGGATGAGGCTGAAGAAGGTGGCCACCGTCGCCAGGAGGAAGGCGAACTTCACCCCGAAGAGCACCAGCCCCGCGAAGGTCAGCACCCCGTTGATGATGCAGATGGTCACCTGCCCCCGCACCACGCCCGCCAGGCCGCGGTCGATGCGGCGGACCAGCGCGGAGGCGTCGGAGGCCCACTCCGGCGGGACCAGCGAACGGAAGTAGGCGCGGATGCGCTCGGCGTCGATGGACATGAACGCCGCCACCATCAGCATCAGGAAGAGGGTGAAGACGCCCTTGAACACCCCGGTCACCAGCTCGCGGGTGAAGGCCATCAGCCGGGTGACGTTGGCGGTGGCGACGCTCGAGAACCGGCCGGCGGCGTCGTGGATCACCCGCTCGAGGTCCATCGACAGGCTCCAGCTCGGGCGGCCGGTGTAGGCCTCGGCCGCGTCCGCCCCCTCCAGCGAGCGGGAGGAGAGGGCGACCGGGACCCCGTGCGAGTTGAGCCACCCCTCCATCTGCTGGGCGATCTCCTGCACCCGCTCGGGGGTGAGCGAGCGCGCGAAGGAGAAGGCGTTGGAGGAGATGCGCACCAGCTCCCGGTAGAGCTGGGGAACGATGGCGATGATGAACAGATAGATGAGCAGGAAGAAGACGGCGTAGAGGAAGAGGATCGCCACCCAGCGCGCGATGGCTCGCCCGAACACCCGCTGGCCGGTGAGCCAGTGGAGGATGGGCGCCACCAGGTAGGCGATGAGCGCCGAGCCTGCGAACGGGAGGATGGCCGCCGGGAAGAGGATGGGCAGCACCGCCAGCGTCGCCCAGAGGACCACGAGGACGGTGGCGCGGCGGCGGAACGGGAGTGGTTGGGAGTCCGGCATCCGGCGCGGGCACGCTTGCCACAGGGTTGCCGGCCGTTCAATGGCGGAGCGAGCGCCGCCCCCGAGGCGGGCTTCCCCTGGCGACCGGACGCGCCCGGGAGTACGTCCCGGGCATGGCGGACGGACGGCTGTGGATCGACGGCGCCTGGGTGCCGGGCGAGCACCAGGCAGAGGTGCGTTCTCCCTGGGATGGGCGGCTGATCCGGCGGGTGGCCCAGGCCTCGGCAGCGCAGGCGGAGCAGGCGCTGGCGGTGGCCTCCGGGGCCCGGGAGCGGCTCCAGCAGCAGAGCACCGGGAAACGGCGCGAGGTGCTGGAGGGTATCGTGGCCGGGCTCCGGGCCCGGGCCGAGGAGATGGCCCAGACCATCTGCCACGAGGCTGGCAAGCCGATCACCCTCTCCCGGGTGGAGGTGCGGCGCGCGATCGAGGTCTTCCGGCTCGCTGCCGCCGAGCTGACCCGCTTCGGCGGCTCGATCGTCCCGGTGGACATGGACGCCGGGACCGAAGGGCTGGAGGCGGAGGTGCGGCGCTTCCCCGCCGGGGTGGTGGTGGGGATCGTCCCCTTCAACTTCCCGCTCAACCTCGGGGCGCACAAGGTGGCGCCCGCGATGGCGGTGGGCGCACCGATCATCGTCAAGCCTCCCCCGCAGGCTCCCGGTGCTCAGCTGTTGCTCGCGGAGATCGCGCAGCAGGCCGGGGCCGACCCCGCCGCCTTCCAGGTGGTCACCTGCGACAACACCGTCGCCGAGCGGCTGGCGACCGACCCCCGGGTCCGCGTGCTCTCCTTCACCGGGAGCGCGGCGGTGGGGTGGGCGCTGAAGCAGAAGGCCCCCGGGCGGGTGCTGCTGGAGCTGGGAGGGAACGCCGCGGCGCTCGTCGCCGCCGACGCCGACCTGGACTGGGCCGCGGAGCGGTGCGTGGCGGCCGGCTTCGGCTACGCCGGGCAGGTGTGCATCAAGGTCCAGCGGGTCTTCGTGGAGGCGCCGGCGCACGCCGCCTTCCTGGACAAGCTGCTGGCCCGGACGAAGCAGGTTCCCACCGGAGATCCGGCGGACGAGCGCACCGTGTGCGGCCCGGTCATCGACGACCGCTCGGCCTCCCGCATCACCGAGTGGGTCGACGAGGCGGTGGCCGGAGGCGCGCGGGTGCTCACCGGCCACCGGCGGGAGGGGCGGCTGCTCCACCCCACGGTGCTCGCCGACGTGCCGGAGGAGTCGAAGGCGGCGCGCGAGGAGATCTTCGGTCCGGTGGTCGCGGTCTGGCCGGTGGCCGACTGGGACGCCGGACTTCGCGGGGTGAACTCCGGGCAGTACGGGCTCCAGGTCGGTGTCTTCACCCGGGACCTGCGCCGGGTGCGCCAGGCATTCCACCGGCTGGAGGTGGGCGGGGTCATCGTCAACGACGCGCCGAACCTCCGGAGCGACAACATGCCCTACGGCGGCGTGAAGCGGAGCGGGCTGGGGCGCGAGGGCGTGCGCTACGCCATGGATGAGCTCACCGACGAGCGGGTGCTGGTCACCCGGCTGCACTGAGGAGGCTGCCGTGGCCACCTACCGCTGTCCGTCGTGTGGCACCTTCAACCGGGTGGGTAGCGGAACCGGGACCCCCGTCTGCGGCCGGTGCAAGAAGCCGCTCCCCACCGACGGTGCGCCACAGGACGTCGACGCCGAGGGGCTCGAGCGCGCCATCGCGTCCTCGCCGGTGCCGGTGCTGGTCGATTTCTGGGCGCCGTGGTGCGCGCCGTGCCGGGTCGCTGCGCCCCTGTTCGATCAGGTGGCCCGCCGGCTCAAGGGCGAGGCCATCGTCCTCAAGGTGGACACCGAGGCGAACCCCGCGGCCGCCGCGAAGTACCAGATCCGCGCCATTCCCACGGCGATCCTCTTCCAGGAGGCTCGGGAGCGAGAGCGCCGGATGGGCGTGCAGCCGGCGCCGGCGCTCGAGGCGTGGCTCCGGGCCGGGGGCTCGGCCGCCTCGGCGTGAGGCCTCGCCGCGATTGCGGCGCGATGCTCGCGAACAACACCGCCGGTCCCCGCCGTGCGCTCAGACGCTTCAGGTGCTGGGCGGGGCCGGCTTCGACGCTCCTCTCAGCGGCGCCCCGATCAGCGGACCGATGGGGCAGACGTTGAGGAGACCGGCGGCGATCGGCACCACGCCCAGCGCCGCGAGCAGCGTCCCAGCCACGCCCTGCACCACCGTGAGTCCCACGTAGATCAGCAACGCGCCGACCGCCACCCGCAGGCCGCGGCCGAGCGGGGTCGCCATCCATTCGGCAAAGGCCATGTCGAAACCTCCCCGAGACCCTGTTTCGGGGGTGGGAGCCAGGTTCTCGCCCGAAGGGTTCGAGGACCCATCGGAAGCCGGGCTCGGAGCCGGTTACATTCTGGGGCGGGATGGCACGGAGCGACGAGGAGCTGCTGGAGGCGGCGCGGGCCGGGGACGACGAGGCGCTGGAGGCGCTGCTCGCACGGCACGAGCACAAGGTCTTCCGCTTCGGCCTTCGCATGTGTGGGAACGAGGAGGACGCCCGTGACGTGCTCCAGGAGACGCTGCTCGCGGTCTTCAAGGGCCTGCGGCAGTTCCGGGGCGAGGCCCAGCTTTCGACGTGGCTGTACCAGGTCGCCCGCAGCTTCTGCACCAAGGCGCGCCGGCGCGGTGTCGGCGAGCCGGCTCAGACCGAGCCTCTCGAGGGCGCCGCGGCGCGAGCGGTGAGCGCTCCGGTCTCCGGGCCCGACGACCGGGCGCATGCCCGCGAGATGGCGCGGGTGCTCCAGGAGGCGCTGCTCGCGCTCCCGGAGTCGCAGCGGGAGGTAGTGCTCCTCCGCGACGTCGAGGGACTGAGCGCGGAGGAGGCGGCCGCGGTGGTGGGAATCGAGGTCCCCGCGCTGAAGAGCCGACTTCACCGCGCCCGGCTGGTGATGCAGGAGCGGATCGCCGCGCTGCTCGGGGTGGAGGGCGGCCGCCCCGCGTCCTGTCCGGAGCTCGCCCGCGAGCTGCTCACCCGCCAGGAGGACGAGCTGGACCAGGCGGCGTGCGCGCGTCTGGAGGCGCATCTGAGCTCGTGTCCGCGCTGCGGTCCGGCCTGCGAGGAGCTGAAGCGGTCGGTCTCGCTGTGCCGGGCGCTCCCGGAGGGAGGGGTGCCGGTGGAGGTTCGGGCCCGGGTGCGGACCGCGCTGCGCGACGCGGTGCACGGCTGAGCCGTACCAGCCTCCCGGAGCCGGCGCGCATACCCACTCCCCCGGTTGGACCAACGGTCCAGGCCCTCCGGGCTGGAAACCTTCTCCGTCCCGGGCGTAAGCGTTGTGGAAGTCAGGGAGGCATCGAGACGTGGAGACCGAGGTGATGGAGTCGAGGACATCTTCCGGGCGCGCCGGCACCCGCGCGGCGCGCACCATTCCGGAACTTCTCCTGGAACGGGTGGCCGCGACGCCCGCCGCCACTGCGTTCCTCGAGCCGCAGGGAGAGGGGTGGAGCCCGGTGAGCTGGCAACAGCTCGGAGACCGGGTGCGTGCGGCGGCGTCCGGGGTCCGGGCCCTCGGCCTGCGTCCGGGCGACCGGTGCGCGCTGCTCTCCGGCACGCGCCTCGAGTGGATCGTCGCGGATCTGGCCACCCTCTGTTCCGGCGGGGCCACCACCACCATCTATCCATCGAGCACTGCCGAGGACAGCGCGTTCATCATCGACGACTCCGCGGCGGTCCTGGTATTCGCCGAGAACGGGGAGCAGGTCCGGAAGCTCGCCAGCCGGCGGGACGCCTTGGGCACCGTGAAGCGGGTCATCGTCTTCGACGGGGCGCCGAGCGCCGATGGATGGGTGATCACCCTCGACCAGCTGATGCAGCTGGGACGGGAGCACGACGCGCGCGACCCCGCTGCCCACGAGCGCACCGCGCGCTCGGTCCGCCCCAGCGATCTGGCCACCCTCATCTACACCTCCGGGACCACCGGGCGGATGAAGGGAGTGGAGCTCATCCACGACGGGTGGATCTACGAGGCCGAGGCCATCGACACGCTGGGGCTCCTGACCCCCGAGGACGTGCAGTACCTCTGGCTTCCCCTGGCGCACATCTTCGGGAAGGTGCTCGAGGTGGCGCAGCTGCGGATCGGCTTCGTGACCGCGATCGACGGCCGGGTGGAGAGGCTGGTGGACAACCTGCCGCGGGTCCAGCCCACCTTCATCGCCGCCGTGCCGCGCATCTTCGAGAAGATCTACAACCGGGTGATCCTCGCGGCGAAGGAGGCTGGTGGCATCACCTACGCCATCTTCAAGTGGGCATTCGGAGTCGGGGCGGAGGTCTCCCGGCTGCGCCTGGCCGGAAGAGCGCCCGGGGGGCTACTGGCGCTGAAGCATGCCGTCGCCTCCCGGCTGGTCTTCTCCAAGCTGCAAGCCCGCTTCGGCGGGCGGCTGCGTTTCTTCGTCTCTGGGAGCGCGCCCCTGTCACGCACCATCGCCGAGTTCTTCCATGCCGCCGACGTGCTGATCCTCGAGGGCTACGGCTTGACCGAGAGCAGCGCTGCCACCTGCGTGAACCTTCCCCGCCGCTACCGGTTCGGAACGGTGGGTCCGCCTCTCCCCGGGACCGAGCTGAAGATCGCCGAGGACGGCGAGGTCCTCATCCGGGGACGGGGGGTGATGCGCGGCTACCACGGGCTGCCCGAGCTCACGACCGAGGCGCTGGACTCCGAGGGCTGGCTGCATACCGGAGACCTCGGTCACCTGGAGGATGGATTCCTCGCCATCACCGGCCGGAAGAAGGACCTCCTCAAGACTTCGCAGGGGAAGTACGTGGTGCCCTCCGACCTGGAGCTGAGGCTCAAGGTGACCTGCCCGCTGGTGAGCCAGGTCCTGGTGCACGGGAACAACCGACACTTCGTCTCCGCCCTTATCTCGATGGACCCCGAGTCCATCCGCGCCTGGGCCGTGAGCCGGGAGATGAAGGAAACGAGCTACGAGGACCTGGTGCGCTCGCCCGAGGTTTTCGGACTGGTCCAGGAGTGCGTGACGGTGCTCAATGCCCAGCTCCCGAGCTTCGCGAGCATCAAACGGTTCGTCATCCTTCCCCAGGACCTGACGGTCGAGAGCGGAGACCTCACGCCGAGCATGAAGCTCAAGCGGCAGCTCGTGGAGCAGAAGTACCGCGCGCTGCTCGACGAGCTCTACAGGGACGCGGTGGCCCAGCTCTAGCCCGGGCGCACTCCCGCGAATCCTTCCTGGGCGTGCCTGGCTCTCAGGGCTCGACGGAAGGAGAACACGCGTGAAGAACACCCCTGAGCCGCCGGCGAGGCTGCTCGACTGGCGCCTGGGCGGGATCCTCCTGGGGCTGCTGATGACCGCGGCCATCGGGCTGCTCCGCCCCATCGGCGTGTCCACGAGCTACTGCACCACCTGGGGGATGGCGCTGGACCGCGTCGCCCCCCGCTGGACGGCCGCCCAGCCCTACTTCAAGGTGGTGGGCACCGCGGTGAGCGGCGAGGTGATGCTGGTGCTGGGGCTGATCGTGGGGGGCCTGGTCGCTGCCATGCTCAGCCGGAGCCGGAGCCGTTCCGCGGTCCCACCGCTCTGGGGAGCGCGCTTCGGCCCCTCGCCGGCGCTCCGTTTCGCGGTGGCCTTCGCCGGAGGCTTCCTCCTGCTCTTCGGCGCCCGGCTCGCCGGTGGCTGCACCAGCGGCCACGTGCTCAGCGGCATCTCCCAGCTGGCGCTCTCGGGGATGGTGTTCGCCGCGGGCGTCTTCGCCTCGGGCATCGTCGTCGCCCGCTCGCTCTACGGGAGGTTGTCGTGAATCTGGCGCTCGCCTTCGGGGTCGGCGTCTGCTTCGGAGCGCTGCTCCAGCGGGTCGGCGCCTCGCGGCACGAGCTCATCCTCGGCACGCTTCGGCTGCGCGACCTCACCATCCTCAAGTTCCTGCTCCTGGCCATCGGCGTCGCCGCGGTCGGCACGGGCGTGCTCGCGGCGTTCGGTCAGGCCCACTTCGCCATCAAGCCGGCGTACGTGGCCGGCGTGCTCCTCGGTGGCCTGGTCTTCGGGGTGGGATTCGCCCTCTCCGGTTACTGCCCCGGGACCTGTCTCGTTGCCTCGGCTGAGGGCCGGCGCGATGCGTGGTTCACCGTCGCCGGTGGGTTCCTCGGCGCGCTGGTGTACACGCTCGCCTTCCCGGCCCTCAAGCCGCTGCTGGTGGATCGCTGGAACCTCGGCCCGGTGACGCTCGGACAGGTGCTCCACCTGTCCCCGGCAGTGCCGGGCGTGGTCGTCGGCCTCGTCCTGATCGCGGTCGCCCTCGTGCTGCCGCGCACTCCCGGCGCCAGGTCCCCGACCGCGGCTCAGCTCGGAGAGGCTGGAGAAGGGGTGGCTCTGGGCCAGAAGGCATAATCAGCACCGCGGCCATCGCCCCTGGCCGATCGAGCCTCACTTTGCCGGAGCCGGCTTGCTCACTGGAGTGGTGTCCCACTTCCCGCGCACGTCGATGGCCTGGATGCACTCGGCCTCGCAGCGGACCGAGTGCACCTTCCCGCCCTTGATCCAGAAGAACGAGCCGGCAGGAAGGCGAGTCTCCTTTCCGTCGACGGTGAGGAGCACCGTGCCCGAGAGCACGGAACCTCCGTGATCGGAGGAGTGGGTGTGCGGGCCCCCGTCGAAGTTCTTCGCGTACTTGAGGAAGAAGTGGCTGGGACCGGTCTTGGGGTCGCCCTCGACGACCGCCTGCCACGCTCCGGGCCGGGTCGGGTTCTCCGCCCATTTCAGATCGGCGGGGACCACCAGGATCGTCCCGCTGCTGGCGTCGTCAGCGCGGGCCTGAGGAACGAAGGCGACCACCCCAAGACTCAGGATCAGCGCGAGCCCGCCCATGGCGTTCGCACGATCGAAAAACGAATTGCCCATCGCGTCTCCTCCTTCGATTCATGGCATCGAGAGGGCGGCTGTCAGCCGTCCCCGGCTGGCGGCCGTCACTCGCCACGTGCCCTCTTGTTAGAGCCGCCTGGTGGCGAGTGTGACAGGACCGGAAGTGCAATGCGCGCCAGGAGGGTCGCCCCCCCATCGCCCGCCGGCATCCCGTAGGGCGCTCGACTCACCCGGTGGCCGGGGCGCGGCTCCGGGGCCAGAAGGCGTAGGCCCAGGCTGGGAGGAAGAGGACCGCCTCCGCCAGCAGCACCGAGAGGCCGCGCGGGCTCAGCATGCGCGCACCGAGCGGGGCCACCGGAATGAAGCGCCAGGGAAGGAAGAAGCGCTGGGGGTCCATCGGCCAGAGGAACTCCACCCCCAGCCCTCCGGTGGTCATCGCGTCCAGCACCCCATGGCTGGCGACGACCAGCGTGGCGAGGAGCGCATCGAGGAGCGCCGGCCGCCCGCTCATCCGGAGCGCGCCGTAGATGACGATCCCCACCAGGACGGCGAAGGCCGGCGAGTGCGTCATGCCGCGATGCCCGAGCGGGTGCGAGTAGGGGATCCCCAGGTGGAAGGCGACGAAGTCAGCGTCGGGCAGGAGCGAGAGCGCCGCGAGCCCGAGCATCGCGACGCCCAGGGGCAGGGAACCCGGACGCGAGGCACGCCAGCGCGCGGCGACGACGCCCACCGCCACGTGTCCGAGCGTCGCCATTCAGCGCAGCGGCGGCGGCCGCTCGGTCCTCCACTCGGGGTGGGCGCCCCGGTACCGCTGGATCCTCCACTCGAGGTAGCGCGCCAGCAGACGTGGCGCCACGCGGTCCACGAGCCGGAGCGCGCGCGAGCCACGGTCGACCAGGAGGAGGAAGCGACGCGAGCGCATGCCGCGGAGCACCGTCTCCACCACCGCCCGCTCGTCGGAGAAGGGAAAGAGCGAGTAGAGCGCGGGGTGGTACGAGAGGCTCCGCACCATCGGCGTGGCCACGGCGGGGGGACAGAGGACTGACAGGGCGACTCCGCGCCGCCGGAGCTCGCCTTCCACCGCCTCGCAGAACCCGAGGACCGCGAACTTGGTCGCGCCGTAGCCCGCGAATTCCGGGAGCCCCTTGAGGCCGGCCACGCTGGCCACGCAGATGAGGTGACTCCCGGGACGGAGCCGCGGAGCCGCGGCGTGAAGGACGTGCACCGTGCCGAAGTAGTTGACCTCCATGTCCAGCCGGCACTCATCGAGCCGGAGCGTCTCCAGATCGCCGACATGGCAGAGCCCCGCGGCGTGGAAGACGAGCTGCGGCTCGGCCCCGAGCTCCTCGAACGCGCGCCGTACCTCCTCGGCGGAGCGCACGTCCACCTCCCGGCGGCCCACCCTCTCCCTTCCGGCGAGCGCCGCCTCCAGCCCGGCGGCGTTCCGGTCCCAGAGGTCCACCGCCCAGCCCTCGTGGTGCAGGCGGGTCGCGAGCGCAAGGCCCAGGCCGGACGCCCCGCCGGTCACGACGGCGTGCTTCATCCTGAGACGGTCCCTCCGCCGAGGCCGCGCTCCAGCCGGTCGACCACGCCGACCAGGGCGCGCCGGTCCACCCGGCCCCCGGTGGCGTCGGACAGCGAGAGCAGCTGCTCGAGCACCCAGCGCGAGACGAGGAGCAGCGCCAGGCGTTCGCCCTCGGGAATGCCCGTCTCCTGATAGCGGCGGTTGCGCATGTACTCGTCGTACGCCTCGTGGTCGCGGCCGAGCTCCCAGCGCACGAGGCGCAGCGCCGCGGGGAAGACCGCGGCCGAGGGGCGGGGTGAGTCCGGACCGAGAAGCTCCACCATCCGTCCTCCGGTCCGGGGGTCGATCTCGTCGACCGGCAGTGGCCATCGGCCGAGCTCGCCCAGCAACAGGCGCGCCGCCTCGTCGAGCAGGTGCTGCTGCAGCGGGACGGGCTTCTGGTCGAGGAGGCGTTCCCAGCGATTGCTCACGGCGCGTCCAGGCGTCTCACTCGGGAACGATTCCGGCCTTCCGGAGGTCGGCCGCGACCGTTGCTGCGATGTCGTCGGCGAAGGCGCCGGGGTCCGTCCGGCGGGTGCTGGTGCGCATCGCCCACATCGCCTTGTCGTCCGGCAGGGCCCAGAGGACCGTCTCGCCGATGAACTTGTTCTCCTCGGTCGTGTACTCGGCGAAGGTCAGTGGCGCCGACCAGTACTCGTAGAATCCGGCGGCGTCCCAGCCGGACGAGACGGCGCCTCCGACCACGACCGGGTTGACCTGCTCGGAGGTGAAGCGCTGGACCGTCTTGCTGATCAGCGCGCCCTGGACGCCCTTCGCCTGGACGCGGCGGAGGATCTCCGCCTTGCCAGGGTACTCGTCGTAGGAGACGAACTGGTACCCGGGGATCGCCTCGAGACCGCGCTTGCGGAGGCCGTCGGTCAGTGCCTGCTCGAACTCGATCCGTCCCGACGGATAATTGGTCGACGCGAAGACCGCGAAGCTCCTGATCTTCCGCGACGGGAAGCTGGGGTTCGTCCAGGTCGACTCCACCTTGGTGGAGGCGCAGCTGGTCACCAGCAGCACGACCCCGGCCAGCGCGAGACGGCCCATGCGCTCCCTCTATCGCGGACGGCTCACCCCGCGCGAGCGCGAAGTGCGGTCGGACAGGCCGTCAGGCACGGCCTCGAAGGGAGGGCGCAGGGCGGCCGAGCCTGACCAGCGCCGTGGCCGGCGTCCAGCACGCCGTGTTTCCAGCACGTCACGCGAGCAGCGCTTGCGCAGCTTGCCCGCGGCGAGGGACACATTCCACCATGTCCGACGCACGCAGCATGGCCCCCCGGCTCCCCGAGCCGAAGCTCCTCATCGACGGCGAGTCGGTCGCCCCCGCCGATGGCGGCACCGTCCCGGTCACCAACCCCGCGACCGGCGAGATCTTCTTCCAGGCGCCTGCTGCCGGCCCGGCCGACGTGGACAAGGCGGTCCACGCCGCCCGGCGGGCGTTCGAGTCCGGTCCCTGGTCGCGGATGAACCCCAGCGCCCGCGCGAAGTTGATCCGCAAGCTCGCCGACGCCCTCTGGGAGCGCCGGGAGGAGTTCGCGCTGGTCGCCTCGCTGGAGAACGGAAAGACCTTCCGGGAGGCGATCCGCGGCGACGTCGCGCCGGGGAGCGCCACCCTCGCCTACGCCTCCGAGTGGCCGAACAAGGTCACCGGCGAGGTCCTCCCGGTGGACGGCAACTTCCACACCTACGTGCTTCGCGAGCCGGTCGGCGTCGTGGCGGCCATCGTGCCCTGGAACTACGCCACCTGCCTCGCCTGCTGGAAGCTCGGCCCGGCGCTGGCCACCGGGTGCGCCGTCATCCTCAAGCCCAGCGAGCTGACCCCGCTGACCGCGATGAAGCTCGGCGAGCTGGCGCGCGAGGTGGGCTTTCCTCCGGGCGTCCTGAACGTCCTGCCCGGCTACGGCGCCCCGACCGGAGAGGCCCTGGCCCGGCACGCAGGCGTGGACAAGATCGCCTTCACCGGCTCGGTGCGCACCGCCCGGCGGCTGCTGCACGCCTCCGCGGACACCAACCTCAAGAAGCTGACCCTCGAGCTCGGGGGCAAGAGCCCGCAGGTCATCTTCCCCGACGCGGACCTGGCTCGCGCCGTCGAGGCCTGCTTCTGGGGAATCTTCGGCAACAAGGGCGAGGTCTGCAACGCGGGCAGCCGGGTCCTGGTCCACGGGAAGAGCCACGACGCCTTCGTGGAGAAGCTGGTCGCCCGGGCCAGGCAGATGGTGGTGGGCGATCCGCTCGACGCCCGCACCGAGATGGGGGCGCAGGTCAGCCAGCACCAGCTGGAGACCATCCTCCGCTACGTCGAGTCGGGGAAGAGCGAGGGCGCGACCCTGGCCTGCGGCGGCGAGCGCGACCGGGAGGGCGCCAAGGCGAAGGGCAACTTTTTCAAGCCCACGGTCTTCACGGACGTGCAGCCGCACATGCGCATCGCCCAGGAGGAGATCTTCGGCCCGGTGCTCTCGGTGATGCGCTTCGATGACGAGGCCGCGGCGCTGCGGATGGCCAATGGCACGAGCTACGGCCTGGCGGCGAGCATCTGGACGCGCGACGTGGCCCGCGCCCACGCGCTGGCGAGGAAGGTCCAGGCCGGGGTGGTGTGGATCAACTGCTTCAACGAGTTCGACGACGCCGCACCCTTCGGCGGCTACAAGGAGTCCGGCTGGGGGCGGGACCTGTCCGCGCACGCGCTCGAGAACTACACGCAGCTGAAGACGGTCTGGACGCACCTTCCGGAGGTCTGATCGATGCCCCGCACCGCAGCCCGTGTCAGCCGACGGTCCGCCCGTTCCCCGAAGCAGGTCCGGGGGAAGGTGGACCCGGTGGGGGAGGCGCTGCGCTGGCTCGAGGAGAAGGGCGCCACCCAGGTGAAGATCGCCGGGGTCGACCTCGACGGGGTCCTCCGGGGCAAGTACGTCAGCCTGGACAAGTTCGCGTCGGCGGCCCGTGGCGGCCTGGGCTTCTGCGACGTCGTCTTCGGCTGGGACCTGGCCGACGAGCTGTACGACAACGCCCAGGTCACCGGCTGGCACACCGGCTACCCCGACCTCCAGGCCCGCGTCGACCTGTCCACCGCGCGGATGATTCCCTGGGAGCCCGCCACCGCGGCCTTCCTCCTCGACTTCGTCATGCCCGACGGCAGCGACTACGGCCCCAGCCCGCGCGCGCTTCTCCGCAGGGTGGGGCAGCGTGCCCGCGCGATGGGGTTCCTCCCCCAGTTCGGGAGCGAGTACGAGTTCTTCATCTTCAGGGAGACGCCGGTTTCGGTCCGGGCCAAGGGCTTCCAGAACCTCGAGCCGCTGGACCCGGGCATGTTCGGCTACTCCTGGCTACGCACCTCCCAGAGCTCGGACCTGGTGCACGCGCTGCTCGACGGCTGCAACGCCTTCGGGCTGGAGGTGGAGGGCTTCCACACCGAGACCGGGCCCGGGGTGTACGAGACTGCCATCCGCTACGACGTGCTCGAGCCGGCGGGCGACAAGTCGGTGCTCTTCAAGTCGGCGGTGAAGGAGATCTGCGCCCGTCACGGGCTCACCGCGTGCTTCATGTCGAAGCCCAGCGCGCGGCTCCCCGGGTGCTCGGGACACGTGCATCAGTCGCTCTGGACGCCCGACGGCGCGAGGAACGCCTTCCACGATCCGCGGGCACCCGACGGGATGTCCACGACGCTGCGGCACTACCTCGGTGGGCAGCTGAAGCTGATGCCGGAGCTCACCGCGCTCTACTGGCCCACCATCAACAGCTACAAGCGAAGCGTGGAGAACACCTGGGCGCCCACCTGCGCCACCTGGGGACGTGAGAACCGCACCTGCGCCCTCCGGGTCATCGGCACGGACGCCAAGGCGATGCGGGTGGAGTTCCGGCTCCTGGGCGCGGACATGAACCCCTACGTGGGAATGGCCGCCTCGCTCGCCGCGGGGCTCTGGGGCATCGAGCACCGGGTCGAGCCTGGCGACCCGGTCACCGGCAACGCCTACCGGGCCGAGGCCGCGCCACTCCCGCGCAACCTCCGCGACGCCATCACCCTCCTCGACCGGAGCACCGTCGCCCGCGAGCTGCTCGGCGAGGAATTCGTGGACCACTATCTCCGCACCCGCACCTGGGAGGTCCGGCAGTACGAGCGAGCCGTGACCACCTGGGAGCTGGAGCGCTACTTCGAGCTCGCCTGACATGACGGACACGTCCTTCTTCGATCTCCCGGCCTCGTCCCGCATCGCCGTGCTCTCCTGGCCCACTCGCATCGTGCTGGGCCCGGGAGCGCTGAAGCGGCTTCCCGAGGAGGTGCGCCGCCTCGGGCTCCACCGCCCTCTCCTGGTGACCGACACCGGCGTGGTGAAGGCCGGGCTGGTGGATCGGGTGCTTTCGGTGCTCGGCGAGGCGGGCATCGTCCACGTGCTGTTCGACCGGGTGACGCCGGATCCGACCGAGCCCGACGTGTTCGCCGGGCTGGAGGCGTACCGGACCGGCGGGTGCGACGGCATCATCGCCCTCGGTGGCGGGAGTCCCCTGGACGCGGCCAAGCTGGTGCAGCTGCTCACCAGCCACTCACCGCCGCTCAGCCAGTACGACGACGCGACCGGCGGAGACCGCTTCGTCACCCATCCCCTGCCGCCCCTCATCGCCATCCCCACCACCGCCGGCACCGGGAGCGAGGTGAGCCGGAGCGGGGTGGCGTTCCTCCAGGACACCGGGCGGAAGACGGTCATCTTTGCTCCCGCGCTGCTGCCGAGGGCGGCGATCGTCGACCCCGAGCTGACCTACGGGCTGCCGCCGCGAGCGACGGCGGCCACGGGGCTCGACGCCTTCACCCACTGCCTCGAGGCATACCTGAGCAGCGGCTTCCATCCGCTCGCCGACGCGGTGGCCATCGACGGCATCCGCCGGGTGTCACGCTCGCTTCCGGTGGTGATCCAGGAACCGACACATACCCAGGCGCGCCTGGACATGATGATCGCCGCCATGGAGGGGGCGATGGCCTTCCAGAAGGGGCTGGGGAATGCCCACGCGCTGGCGCACGCGCTCACGCCCGTCGCCGGGCTCCACCACGGGCTGGCGAACGCCGTCGTGCTTCCCTCGGTGATGGCGTTCAACCGCGGCGTGTCCAGGTCCCGCTTGGCGCGGGTGGCGGTGGCGATGGGAGAGCCCTCGGGCGCGGTGGAGGACGTGCTCGCGGGGCTGGCCATCGATCGGGTGCGCAGGCTGGTGGCCGACGCCGGGCTCCCCACGCGGCTGTCGCACGCGGGAGTGAAGGAACCGGACCTGCCCCGGATCGCCGAGCTCGCCTTCCGGGACGCCTCGCACCAGGGAAACCCAAGGCCGACCACCGAGGCCGACCTCCTGGAGATCGCCCGCGCCGCGTTCTGAGCGCCGCGCGACCTTTCGCAGTTCCTCAGCCGCCAGGACGGTTGGTCGCTGCAGGCTGCGACGGCTTCGGGACCAGCTGCCCGGGCGTGGGCGCGCCGCCCTCGGCCGGGATGAAGTCGATGCTCTCCACCACCACCTTGCCGGGCAACCGAAAGTCGATCGGGCTGAAGCTCGGGCTCGACATCTCGTTGAGCTGGTTGGCCACGCTGCCGGCCTCGAGCCTCTGGTCGGAGAAGAAGACCTGAATCTTCACCGGCCCCTCGTCCGCGGGGATCTTGTACGTCTGCCCCAGGACCGGCTGGTCGGCATCACACTTCACCGAGGTGTTGTTCTTGCTCATCGTGAGCTGCCGGACCACTCCCTTCTCCGAGTGGGTGAACACCAGGCAGTAGGGCAGCTGACCTTCGCTGGGGACGATCTGCACGGCGTCCCCGGAGATTCGCCGGAGCTCCGCCCGATGTGTCGGCGCACTGGAGCGGGCGCACGCGGCGAGCACGACCAGCGCGACTCCGGCCACAACATGACGAATGTTCACAGCTCTCCCCTTTCCGGCAGGTCGCGCTGCTCAGCGCTCAGGGCGTCGATAGACGACCACCTGTGGTGTCTCGTCGAGGTACAGGCCCGTCGCGGGAACCCACGTCCCGAAAGCCTGCCAAACCAAGACCTCCTGCTCGCGGAACTCCTGGTGGTACTGAACGGCGGCGAGGTCCGCGTCCTCGGGGCCGTTCGTCGGGATGACGTCCTTCCTCAGCATGTCATTGCGCTGGTAGTCGCGGAAGGAAAGTCCATTCACTTCGTGCAGCCACACACGCGCACCTTGTCGACTGTTCGTATCGATCCACGGCAGGACCCCGGTGACGTTGTTGCTCCAGTACTGGCGCTGGAAGCCGAGGCTGGCCGCGCCCGGGATGCCTCCCGCCAGCTCTCCGTAAGCGGACGTGCCGTACGGGTGGACGTGGACGGTGAGCGTGAATGCCGGCAGGAGGACAATCGCGGCCAGCACGACGCTGGCCGCCCTGCCGCGCCGCGCCGTGAGGTCCAGCGCCGAGGACAGACCGGCCGCCGCGCGGTCGAACTCCCGCCCGGCCAGCAAAGCGAGGAACGGCATCGAGGGAAGCCAGTGCTTCACCCCTCCGAAGTGCGGCACCTCGGGGTGGCTGATGAGGAGGATGGAGAAGAGCGCGTTCACCCCTAGGAGCCACTCGGTCTCTCCGCCCCGGCCAAAGCGCCGACCGAGCGCGGGAACGAGGTCCCCGAGGTTGCGCACGCCGGTGCGGAGGAGCCCCACGCCCATCGGGAGCAGCAGCGAGACCGGGAGGGTCATCGCCGTGACGACAAAGACGTACGCCACGGGGAACGGCGGTGAGCGCAGCACCTGTCCGAAGTAGGTCCAGGCGTAGTGGACGTGCGTGGCGTGGAAGTCGAAGTACCAGGCGAGGCGCTCCACCGGGTGGTACCAGAGGTACGGCCAGTGCACGTAGAAGACGACCGGGCCGAGGAGCCCCATCGCCACCAGCGGCGCGACGCGGACGAACGCCGCGGGGTCTCGCCGCCGCAGCCGGAGTGCGAGCGCGCTGAGCGACACCACCAGCGCCACGACTCCGAACGTCTGCGGTGAGAGCAGCTGCCACGACTGCACGAGGCCCGCGCGGCCCTTCACGATCAGGACCAGACCGAGATAGGCGACGAACGCCAGGCCGACCTGCCCCATCCGGACCAGCAGCCGGCGGCCCTCGGTGCTCGCGCTGCGCCAGGCCGCCAGCACTCCGAAGGGAGTGAGGACCAGCGGCAGGAAGAAGGCGTTGTGCTTGGTGGCCAGCGCCAGGCCGAAGGCGACGCCGGTCCAGGGCGCGAGGCGGAGGTCCTCCTCCGCGCGCCAGAACAGGTACACCACCAGGAGCCACATCGTCGCCACCGGCATGTCGAAGCAGCCGAGGTGGGCGTGGAAGAAGTGCCGGGGGACGACGAAGAAGGAAAGCGCGGCGAACAACCCCGCCCGCCGGCCCCACAGCACCGAGCCCCAGAGATGGAGCAGCGCGGGAATGAGCGCCGCCATCGCGAAGGCGGGGAGGCGGAACCCCGCCGCGGGACGGACCCAGCCCAGCACCTGGTGGAAGAGGGTGTGCGACCAGCCGAAGAGCGACTTCATGAGCATCGGGTGCTCGTGGTTGAAGTCGAAGGCCTGGGTGATGACCGCGTCGCTCAGTGCCGCCGCCGGGCGCTGGAAGAGCAGCCCCCACCAGCGCGAGAACTGCTCGGCCGCAGCGAAGTAGACGCTCTCGTCGCGCACGAACCCCACCGGGCGCTCGGTGGCCCAGAGCACCACGAAGGCGACCAGGCCCAGACCGAGGGCGATGCGACGGTCCAGGGGCGCGGGCGCGCGGCTCATGGCGGGCCTCCCAGAGCCCGGAGCCGCAGGCACAGCTGACGGTCGTGGGGGTTGGCGGTGGTCAGCCGCAGGGTCCACGGTCCGGCCGCCGCGGCCGGAGTCTCGCCGCTCACGAACCCCTCGTGCCCGGCGGGAACGCGGAGGTGGAGCACACCGGCGGGGCTCTCCAGCCGGAGCTCCACGGGGGCACGGTCCGGAAACCAGGCGTGCTCCCAGGTGATGCCGGCCTCGAGCAGGAGCGCGTCCGCCGCGGGGCCGTCGGGCAGCGTGAGCGAGAGTGTCCGTCCTCCGGAGGGAGGAAGCACGTACAGGCAGCGGACCGGCTGGTAGAGCACCTCGTGCCAGGCGACCTCCACCGACGCATCGAAGGGGCACTGCACGCGGGTGCCCGAGCGGTGGCAGGGCTGGGCGGCCGCGCCGGCCGGGCTCTCCACCGAGATTCGCAGCCGGTCGAAGGCCTCGACCACCGAGAGGCCCACCCGCCGCGCCCGGCCGTTCCGGTACGGGGTGAGGGTGAGCGGGCCGAACCGCTGCGGGGTGCCCACCGGAGTCCGGTCGGGCAGGAAATTGCGCCGGAAGTCGGCCTCGGGCGTGCGCGGGAGCCGTTCGTTGGCCAGCACCCAGATCCGCGGGTGCTCGAGGAGGTCGTCGGCCGTGTGGCCGAGGTACGCCACCACCGGCAGATCCGGCGGAAGGAAGAGGCGTGCACGCTCGGTCCACCACGGATGGAGGAGCACCACGTCTCCCGGCGCCCGCGCGCCTCTCACGGCGGCGGCCACGGCGCGGTAGTCCGCGTCGGAGGGAAACGCGCGAGGCAGTTGCAGCTGGAACCCGAGGCCGAGCAGCGCGACGAGCACCATGGCCAGCGCGGGCGCGGCGGTGCGCAATCTGTGGACCGTCTCGTTCACGCCAGCGTCCGACGCTTTACCACCCCGACCGCTCGCCGCGAGCACCCGAACTGCGGCACGCTGCCCGGCCCGGGGGCACGGGCACCCCGTGGAGGTCCGGTGCTGTCCCTCGTTCTGACAAGTGTCCTGCTTGCCGCGCCGGTGCCACTTCCCATCCCGGGCGGGGAAGGCGGGATCGGTTTCGACGACGTGGTGTTCTCGGCGCCGCTCCAGCGCTTCATCGTCCCCGGCGGGAGGACGGGGAGAGTGTTCCTGGTCGATCCGGCGACGCGCCGGCTCGAGGCGATCGGGGCGCTGACCAAGCTTCCGAGCTGGAAAGGGGGACACGGGCAGGGCGCGACGTCGGCCGACGCGCGGGCGGACACGCTCTTCGTGGCGGACCGGACGGCGCGGCGGCTGTTCGCGATCCCGCTGGGCGGAAAGGGAACGGCGGCCGAGGCGCCGCTCGCGTCCGGGCCCGATTACGTGCGCTGGGTGGAGCCCACCGGCGAGGTGTGGGTCACCGAGCCCGACGCCGCTGCCATCGAGATCTTCCGTTTCGAGGCGAAGGAGAAGCCGACGCTGGTCCGCAGCGGGAGCATCGCCGTGGCCGATGGCCCCGAGTCGCTGATCATCGATGCAGCGCATGCTCGCGCCTTCACCAACACCTGGCACGACTCCTGATGTTCGAGGACCCCTCGGGTCGGGCTCGGTGAGTCGCCGCTGGCCGCGGTGCGTTCTCCTGGTGCTGTTCGCGGTCTCCCCGCGGGCGCGGGCCTACCGCCCGTTCGACCAGACCGACGCCGACGTCGCCGAGCCGCGCGTGGTGGAGCTGGAGATCGGCCCCGCCCAGGTGCAGTGGTCGAACGGACGGACCGAGCTCGTGCCCACCTTCATCTTCAATGTCGGCGTGCTCCCCGGCTGGGAGCTGGTGGTGGAGGGAGACGTCAGCGCCACGGTGGCCGGGCCGCGCGAGCCCGGCGAGGTCGCGCAACTCGAGGCCGGAGTATCGCTCAAGGGCGTCCTGCGGCGGGGGAGCCTGCAGGACGGGGAGGGCCCGAGCGTGGCCGTCGAGCCCGAGCTGCTCCTCCCTGCCACGGCTGGCCCTTCCGGCTTCGGCGTTGCCGCGGGGCTCATCGTCTCGCAGCGCTGGCCGGCGCTGACCCTTCACCTGAACGTCGTGCCCTCCTGGTCCCGGGCGCACCGGTTCGCCGTGCTCGCCGGCGTGATCGTCGAGGGGCCCGCGGGCTGGGTGGTCCGTCCGGTGGCCGAGACGTACGTGGAGGCCGAGCGGGGCGCTCCCTCGGCGACCGTCTCGGGGCTGGGAGGCGTCATCTGGCGGCTCTCACCGCGAGTCTCCGCCGACGCGGCGGTGCGTGTGGCAACGGTGTTGGGCAATGGGGTGGTGGAGGTCCGCGCGGGCTTGACCTGGGACCTTCCGTTCTGACAGTTGAGCTCGAGCGAGCCGATGACCCGAGTCGCAAGAGAGACCTCTCCCGAGCTGGTGCGGGCGCGGGAGGCCTACGCGGGGCGTGCGTGGGAGGACGCGTACCAGCTCTTCGCTGCGGTGGACCGCGCGTCCCCGCTCGGCGGGGAAGATCTCGCGATGTACTCGTGGGCGGCCGGGCTGAGCGGGCGAGACCGCGAGCTCCTCGCCACCCTCGAGCGGCTGTACCAGCTGCTCCTCGACGACGACCCGCAGATGGCGGCCCGGGTCGGCTTTTGGCTGGGGTTCCGGTTGAGTGGGATGGGCGAGTTCGGTCAGGCGAGCGGCTGGTTCGCCCGGGTGGAGCGGCTGCTGGAGCGTGAGGGGAAGCCGTGCGCCGTCCGGGGGTACCTCCGGATCCCGGAGACGATGCAGCACCTGGCCCAGAACGAGTGCGACGAAGCGTTCGCCTCCGCGGCGGAGGCTGCGCGGATCGGCGAGGAGTTCGCCGAGCCGGACCTGGTGGCGCTGGCCAGGAGCCTCCAGGGACGCGCGCGCCTGCGGCAGGGCAGCATCCGCGAGGGGCTCGCGCTGCTCGACGAGGCGATGGTGACGGTCAGGACCGACGGCGGGGCGCCCATCGTCCCGGCGATCGTGTACTGCATCCTCATCGAGGGATGCCGTCAGGTGTACGCCCTCGACCGCTGCCGGGAGTGGACCGCCGTGCTGTCGAGCTGGTGCGAGTCACAACCGCAGCTGGTGGCCTTCAACGGCGTCTGCATGGTGCACCGGGTCGAGGTGATGGAGATGAACGGCCAGTGGGAGGCGGCCCTCGAGGAGGCCCGGCGCGCCTGCCAGCGACTCGCGCAGACGCCCGACCCATTCGCGACTCCCGCGGCCCACTACCAGAAGGCGGAGATGCACCGCCTCCGGGGAGAGCTCGAGGAGGCGGAGGCGGCCTACCTCGAAGCGCACCGCCTGGGACGGGAGCCGCAGCCGGGCATGTCGCTCCTCCGGCTGGCACAGGGGCGGGGAGAGGCCGCCCTGGCGTCGATCCGTCGCGCGCTCGCCGCCCCGGGGGAACCGCTCCAGCGGGCGCGGCTCCTGCCGGCGATGGTGGAGATCGCCCTTGCAGCCGGCGACGTCGAGGGAGCCTCGGCGGCGAGCGCGGAGCTCGAGCAGCTCTCGGAGCGGTTCGAATCCGAGGTCCTGTCCGCGATCGCCGCCCACGCCCGCGGAACGGTGCTCCTCGCCAGGGGAGAACCACAGCGGGCGCTCGATGCACTCCGCCCTGCACTCGACGTGTGGCAGCGGCTCGCCGCGCCGTACCTGGCCGCGCGGGTCCGGGTGTCGGTCGGTCTCGCCTGCCGCGCCCTCGGCGACGAGGAATGGGCGGCCCTGGAGCTCACCGCCGCCCGCAAGGTGTTCGAGGAGCTCGGGGCCAAGCCGGACCTCGCGCGGCTTCCGCCGCCGGCGGTCGACCACCGGAGCCAGCGTCCCGATGGGCTGACCACGCGCGAGCTGGAGGTCCTCGGCCTCGTCGCCGCCGGCAAGACGAACAAGGTGATCGCCCGGGAGCTGTTCCTGAGCGAGAAGACGGTCGACCGTCACCTGAGCAACATCTTTCTCAAGCTCGGGGTCTCCTCGCGGGCGGCGGCCACCGCCTACGCCTTCACCCACAAGCTCGTCTAGCCGCGGCATGGGGGAAATCCCCCATCCGGCGCCTCCACCAAAATGCAGGGTTCTCCCGACGCGGACGCCCGGGGCGAGCGCGTACATCCCGTCGTGAATTCGAGCCGGAGGATGGTCATGCGCAGCGAAGAGTCGGTCGGTGGAAGCTCGTCGGTGATGGTGGAGGAGGGGCAGGCGCTCGAGACGCTGGAGCCGCGCCCCCGGAGCCGCTTCCGCCTCGAGATGGAGGTGGACGTGCTGGTCATCGGCGCCGGCCAGGCGGGGCTCTCGGTGGGGTACCACCTCCTGCGGCAGGGGGTGCGGAACTTTCTCCTCCTCGATGCCAACGCCCGGGTGGGGGATCCGTGGCGCCAGCGGTGGGACTCGCTCCGAGTCTTCACTCCGGCGAAGTACGACTCGCTCGACGGGATGCCCTTCCCCGCGCCGCCGTTTAGCTACCCCACCAAGGACGAGATGGCGGACTACCTCGAGGAGTATGCCCGGCACTTCAACCTGCCGGTGCGCAACGGCGTCCGGGTGGACGGTCTCTCGCGCTCCGGCGACCGATACGTGGTCGCTGCCGGCCACCAGCGCTTCCTGGCCCGCGAGGTGGTGGTGGCGATGGCGACCTACCAGAAGCCGAAGGTCCCGGCGTTCGCCACCGAGCTGGACCCGAGCATCGTGCAGCTTCACTCGAGCGCGTACCGGAGCCCCGCGCAGCTCCGGCCCGGGAAGGTGCTGCTCGTCGGCGCGGGGAACTCGGGCGCGGAGATCGCGATCGAGCTACGCAAGGCGGGGCATCCGGTGGTGATGTCCGGCCGCGACGTGGGCAACATTCCGCCCTGGTTCCACCACCCGGTCTCCCAGCGGCTGTTCATGCCGCTGCTGTTCCGAGGCATCTTCCACCGCCTCCTCAGCGAGTCGACGCCGCTGGGCCGGAAGGCGAAGCGCGGGCACAACGGGCAGGCCACCCCCCTCATCCGCACGTTGCCCAGGCACCTGGCGGCGGCCGGTGTCGAGCGCGTGGGCCGGGTGGCCGGCGTGCAGGGCGGCCGGCCGGTGCTGGGGGACGGCACGGTGCTCGACGCGACGAACGTGATCTGGTGCACCGGGTACCACCCCGGTTTCTCCTGGGTGAACCTCCCGGTCTTCGACGAGCGTGGCGAGCCGCGCCAGTACCGCGGGGTGGTGTGCGACGAGCCGGGGCTCTACTTCGTGGGACTGGACTTCCTGTACGCGATGTCTTCCACGATGATCCACGGTGTGGGTCGCGATGCGCAGTACGTCGCGGAGCGGATCGCCGAGCGCCTCGCCGCCTTCCCGTCCGAGGCCCGGATGTCCTCGGCGGCGTGAGCTTCAGGACTTGGCGAGCCGGATTCTCTGCTCGCTCTTGTCGCGGCAGAAGGTGTCGAAGAAGGTGTCGCCGCCGTCGTAGGGGAGCGTCCAGGGCGGGTACATCGCGCACCGCGGGTCCAGGCAGTGGTGCAGCTCCCAGGTGTGCCCCAGCTGGTGCATCGCGTGCCGGGCGATCTGCTTCAGCCCGGCCTCGGGGTCCTTCACCCCGGCGCTCGACACCAGCGCCCGGGGACCGTTCTGGTTCGCGAACCCGGAGCACGGCACTTCGCCGGAGATGACCGACCGCGGCTTCAGCTTCCGCGACGTCAGGTAGAGGATCTTGTCGTCCGCGTAGGCGCGCGGGGAGGGCAGCGCCTTGAGCAGCTCCTGCGCGTCGAACGGCTCGTGCTGGCCCGCGGGCAGGGACATGTCTCCGGCGTGCTCGCACCCGACGCCGAACGCGGTGTAGAGCACCTTGCAGAGCCGGTCGATGACCTTCGGGTCGTACGCGTCCAGCGTCACCAGGCGGATCACGGTCGTCGCTCCTCGGGCTACTTCCTCTTCGCCGGCTTCGCGGGGACCTTCTTCGCGGCGGGCTTCGCGGCCGGTTTCTTCGCCGGCTTCGCCGCCGCCTTCTTCTCGGGCTTCGCGGCCGGTTTCTTCTCGCCCCTCGGCGCGGCCTTCTTCGCCGCCGCCTTCTTCTCCGCCGGAGCCTTCTTCTCGGCCTTGCCCTTCGCTGCGCCCTTGGCCTTCGGAGCGGGCACCGCCTCCTCGGCCTCCGCTTGCGCCTCC
Source organism: Myxococcaceae bacterium (assembly GCA_003818285.1). Classification (GTDB taxonomy): domain Bacteria; phylum Myxococcota; class Myxococcia; order Myxococcales; family Myxococcaceae; genus RPRB01. The sequence goes on along the minus strand of RPRB01000038.1, from coordinate 7,439 downwards.
TCGGGCTCTGCCTCCGGCGCGAGGTCCATCTCTCCACCGAGCTCGAGGAGGTCCTCGCCGAGCTCCATCCCGTCCTCGTCGCCCGCTGCGCTCCGGAACTCCTCGGCGGTCCGCTTCGGGCGCTCGCGGCCCGGCGGGAAGAGCACCAGGTCCACCGAGTCCTCGGCGTCCACCTCGGCGACGTGCAGGCTCGCCGCCAGCTCGGCCACCAGGAGGTGCCGCGCGTTGTCGTAGAGCTCACGCTCCTTGGTGGGCAGCGGCCGGAGCTCGGAAAGCACTTGTAGCCCCTTCACCACCTCGGCCAGGCCCATCAGCCCGCCCTGGCTCATCCGCTCCACGTTGGTGCGGGCGCGCTGCTTCCAGTCGAGGTTCGCCTTGTCGCTGTCCGAGCGGAGGAAGGAGAACACCCGCTCCACGTCGGCGCGGCCCGCCACCTTGCGCAGACCGATGGAGCGGACCTTCGCTTCGGGCACCATCACCACCGCGCCGTCCTCCTCGCGCTTCATGGTGACGAAGGTGAGCGTCTGCCCGGCGACCTCCTTCGACTCCACGCTGGTCACTCGGCAGACGCCCTGATTCGGGTAGACGACGCGGTCCCCGACGGCGAGCGTCAGGGCCTGAGCTGTCTCGGCCATGTCGAGGCCGAGGGCCTACACCATCCCGCGGCACGGCGCGAGGGCATCGGCGCTGGCGATGCGCTCGGCGACCAGCACGAGCAGGGCCCCGGGGTCGAAGGGCTTCCCCATGCACCACCGAGCGTGCTCCCGGAGGAACTGCTCGGCGCGTCCATCGAGGACTCCACCGGTGAGGAACACCATCCGCCCCGCCACCTCGGGTCGGGTTGACGAGAGGCGCGCGTGCAGCTCCGGGCCGGTCATGTGCGGCATGGTGATGTCGCAGAGCACGGCGTCGAACGCGGCGTCCTCGAGCATCGCCAGCGCAGCGCGCCCGTTGTGTGCCACGAGCACCTCGTGCGCCCGGGCGAGCAGCCGGCGGGCGGCGCTCGCCACCAGGGGCTCGTCGTCGACCACCAGGACCCGTGTCCGGCGCATGGGCCATGGCATTGCGAAGCCGGGGCCAGAGGCAAGCCTGGCCGCGGACGGGTGTTTCCGTGCCCCAGGCCCCCGGTCAGCGTGGGGCGGGTGAGTCCCCGCCGACCTGTGACGGCGGTGGAAGCTCGGCGCGGAGGTGCACCGTGGTGCCCGACCGGCCGGTGATCTCTCCGGTCCAGTCCGGACGCCCGGGAAGCGTGAGCCGGAGTCGGTGAGGCTGGTCGGCGCCGAGGTGGGTGATGCGGAGCGGGGTGGTCCCCGGGACCGGCATCCCGTCCACCTCCACGCTCGCCCCCGTGGGGTCGGAGAGCAGCTCGACCTCGAAGGTCGGCATCTGCCCGAGCACCGCGGCGAGGATGGTTCCCAGAAGGAGCGCCACCCCCAGCAGCGCGACCAGCTTCCACGGCCGGGTGGGTGCCGGTGCCGGTGCCTGCACCGCCGCGGTGGTCACCGAGGGCACTGCCTCGACGGGCTCCTCCGGCCGCGTCCCCTTTCGCCACTCGGGCACCTGCTCCAGCAACGCCCGGGGAAGCCTGACCTCCAGACCCTCGGCGAGCAGCTCGGGCTCGAAGAGGAAGGACATGAAGTCGCTCAGTGGCGGGGGCCGCCGGCCGAGCGCGTGGAGAGCGTCCGCCAGGTCGTGCTCCATCTCCTGCGCCGAAGCGAAGCGGTCCCCCGGGGCGGGGGCCATCGCCCGGAGCAGCGTGGCCTCCAGCTCGGGTGACAGGCGCGGATTGAGGCTCCGGGGCGCCGGGAACTGGCCGCGGATGATGCTCTGCATCGCCTGCACCATCTTCCCCAGGTGCGGCAGCCGTCCGCAGAGCATCTGGTAGAGCACCACGCCCGTCGCGTAGAGGTCGGTGCGGAAGTCCACCGGCTCGCCGCGCGCCTGCTCCGGCGAGAAGTAGGGGAACTTTCCCTTCACTCCCGTGGCCTGCATCGCCGCGTCGGTCGCGTTGCGCGCCCGGGCGATTCCGAAGTCCACGATCTTCACCTCGCCCGCGTAGCCCAGCAGGACGTTCTGGGGCGAGACGTCTCGGTGGACGATCTGCAGCGAGCGCCCATGGTCGTCGACGCGGGAGTGGGCGTACTGGAGCCCGCGGCACATTCCGATGCCGATCTGCAGAGCGATGGGCTCGGGGAGAAAGGGGAACTGCAGCGCGTGCGCACGGCGGAGCACGCGGCTGAGCGGCTGCCCGTGCACGTACTCCATGGCGAGGAAGTAGTCGCCGTCGATCTCCCCGAAGTCGAAGACCTGGGCGATGTTCCCGTGGCTGAGCGACACCGCGATGCGGGCCTCGTTGACGAACATCCGGACGAAGGCCTCGCTGCCGGCGAACGCGGGGAGGATCCTCTTGATCACCACCGACTTGCTCACTCCGGCCAGCGCGTCGAAGCGCGCACGGTAGAGCTCGGCCATCCCGCCGACGGCGAGTCGCTCGAGGAGCTGGTACTTGCCGAACTCGACCGGGATGGGAGAGGGCACGCCTGGAAGGAGAAGGCTAGCACCCGTGCCCGCACGCGGGGGGCGTGAGCGTCGCGCGGAGATCGGGCATGCTGCGCAGCCGTTCCGTGCGTCGCGCGATCTCTCTCGTCTTTTCGTGGGTGTGCGTGCTGTGCTCGGGGTGCGAGGAGCGGAGTGCGCCGCCGCTGTCAACGCTGGCACCGGCGCCGCTGCGGCCCCTCGGTTCAGCCAGAGCGGATGGGGGGACGGATCCCCACCGGCTGCCGCCCGCACCGGTGTGGGGCGCACCCCTCCCTGCCGGTGCGGTCCGCGTGACGTTCGCAGCGGGAGAGGCCCGTGCCGGCGGGGCCGCCGCGTCGTTGCGCGCCGAGGGAGGAGTGGTGGCGCTCCTCGCAGCGATCGGCAAGGGCGGCGCGCTGCTCGCCCCCGATGCGGCGACCTACATGGCGGAGATCGCGCCGCTCCTCGCCGCCCTCGACGACGCGAAGGTGCCCACCTCGATCTTGCATCCCGGTGGCGCCGTCTCCTTCCCGGTGGAGCTGCGTGACGAGGCCACGTTCGACGCGTGGCTGGACGAGCCCAGGGCCGGAAAGCTCCGGGTGATCCAGCGGCAGGACGGGCTCGAGCTGGTGAGCGGCATCGGAAAGCTGCCCGGCCCCGATCCGAACGGCCCCACGGTGCCGGTCCGCGGCGGCCGGCTGGACGTGGCCACCACCCGCGAGGGGCTCCAGCGGCTCCAGCAACGGTTCCACGCGTCCGACGCTTGCCTCGTGCCCTCGTTCGGGACCGAGCTGCGCGCGGTGGGCACCGTGCTCTCGGCGTTCTGGTCCGGGCCGAAGGAGCCCCTGTTCGAGCGGGTGTGCCTGGTCTATCCGCGGCCTGGTGGCGCGCGACGTTGAACCGAGGCCGGGGCTGGAAAGAGCGGGGCGGTTCGGTTATCCGTTGACTCCGGAATCAGTCCCTCCCGAGGTGCCTCTCATGGCCGCCGTGCTCCAGCCCACCCACCCCGCCGCCGTTCCCCAGGGAGGGGGTTTCCTCTTTCAGGAGGCCGGGGGGACGCGCATCACCACGCCGGAGACGTTCACCGAGGAGCAGCGGATGCTGTTCCGGACCGGGCTCCAGTTCTGCCGCGAGCAGGTGCTCCCCCAGGCGGACGCCATCGAGGCCAAGACGCCGGGCCTGCTCCGTTCGCTGCTGGCCAGGGCAGGCGAGCTGGGGCTCCTGATGGTGGACGTCCCTGAGCGCTTCGGCGGGCTCGGGGGAGACAAGACGACCTCGCTCCTGCTCGCCGAGGCGAACGGGCTGATGGGGAGCTGGAGCGTGACCTTCGCCGCACACGTCGGAATCGGCACGCTTCCCATCGCCTGGTTCGGCACCGAGGCGCAGAAGGCGAAGTGGCTGCCGAAGCTGGCCACCGGCGAGCTGGTGGCGGCCTACGCCTTGACCGAGCAGGGCAGCGGCAGCGACGCGCTCGGGGCGAAGACCAAGGCGGTGAAGAGCTCCGACGGCAAGTCGTGGATCCTCAACGGCAGCAAGCTCTACATCACCAACGCGGCGTTCGCCGACGTCTTCGTGGTCTTCGCCAAGGTGGATGGCGAGCACTTCACCGGCTTCGTGGTGGAGAGGGGCACGCCGGGGTTCACCGTGGGGCCCGAGGAGCACAAGATGGGCATCCGTGGCTCCTCCACCTGCCCGCTGTACCTCGAGGACGCGCGGATCCCGGTGGAAAATCTCCTCGGGGAGATCGGCAAGGGCCACAAGATCGCCTTCAACATCCTGAACCTGGGCCGGCTGAAGCTCGGGGCAGCGGTGCTCGGAGGGATGAAGCTCCAGTTCGCCAGCGTGCTGAAGTTCGCCGCGGACCGGAAGCAGTTCCAGACACCGGTGGCGAACTTCCCGCTCATCCGCGAGAAGCTCGCCCGGATGGCGGGCGCCATCTACGCCATCGAGACGATGACCTACCGGACCACCGGGCTCATCGACGCGCTCCTGGCCCGCCAGAAGGCCGGCGCCGACGACGAGGCGCGGACCATCGCCGCCTTCGAGGAGTTCGCCATCGAGGCCTCGATCATGAAGGTGATGGGCAGCGAGGCGCTCGGGGTCCTGGTGGACGACGCGGTGCAGATCCACGGCGGAGCGGGCTACATCCAGGAGTACCCCGTGGAGCGGGCGTACCGCGACGCGCGCATCAACCGCATCTTCGAGGGCACGAACGAGATCAACCGGATGCTGGTCACCGGGATGGTGCTCAAGCGCGCGGTGAAGGGGACGCTGCCGCTCTTCGCCCAGGCCGAGACGGTGGCGCGGGCGCTGGCCGAGAAGCAGCTGCCCGGCGCCTCGGGCGGCGACGCCGTGGCCGGGGCGGCCGGTGACGCCGAGGCGCTGAAGATGGCCGCCCTCTACACGCTGAAGGTGGCCGCCGAGCGGTTTGGCACCGAGATCGAGAAGCACCAGGAGGTCATGGCCGCGGTCGCCGACGTGGTGATGGACGCGTACGCGGTGGACTCGATGGTCACCCGGACGCGGCAATCGGCCTCCGGCCTGGACCCGGTGAAGGTGGCGATGACGCAGGCCTTCGCCGCGGACGCCATCGCGCGGAGCAGCGAGCGCGCCCGCCGGGCGCTGTGCGCCTCCAGCGAGGGGGAAGGGCTCGAGAGGCAGCTCGCGGCCATCGCTCCGCTGTTCGCCTTCCGCGCGTTCGATCCGGCTGCGCTCCGCGAGACCGTGGTCCGCGCTGCGGAGGAGGCCGGCGGGTATCCGCTGGCCATCGGGTAGCGCTCAGGGGACGACGTTCGGCGTCTGCGCGTCGTACCGCGCCTTCGCTGGCAGCGTCGTGGTCTGCCCGGTGAGCGGGTTCACCCACGGCCAGCCGTTGGGCCCGAAGAAGGCCGGCTTGGCCTTCAGGTAGAACGAGCTGGGAATGGTCTTCGTGCCGTTCGCCCACACCACTGCGTTGTTGACGTTGTCCCAGTTCCCGTCCCGGAAGATGTGGGCCAGGGCGTATCCGTTGTCCCAGTTCCCGCCGATGCCCTGCGCGTTGTTCCCCAGCTGGTAGATGGGCGTCCCGCCGCCCGGGGAGCTCGGGGTGGACTCGTACTTGGTTCCGCCCTTGAGGATGTTCCCCACGTAGGCGTGGTCATGGGTCCACCCGTCCATGCCCACCGCGCGCAGGTTGGCGGTGAAGGTTCCGGAGGAGTTCTTCCCGTTGGCGTAGTTCCGGAGGTGGGTGTGCCAGCCGGAGTTGCCATGGGTGGTGTCGCCGCCGAGGTTGGGAGTCCAGTTCCCCTCGATCAGATCGTGGTGGGTGAAGTTGGCGTGGCAGTCGTCGATCGCGTTCTCCTGCCACCCCGGGCTGTTCCAGAGCACCGCCTGGTCCACGTAGTTGTAGGCGATGACGTTCCCGCCGCCGGTGGAGTTCAGGGCGATGGGCTTGTTGTTCTCGACCGAGATGTTGTTCTCCACGAGGCACGCCGACGACCCGGCGCCGACCACGATTCCGTACGCCTGGCCACCGGGGTTCTCGTCCGTCGAGCCGTGGACGTAGGAGTCGCGGACCACGCAGCGGTAGCTCCGGCCGATCCCGATGTTGTACCCGTACTTCCCGGGATGATTGACCGGATCGGAGCTCCATCGCTCGCCGTCCGCCTCGACGTTCTTCGCCCAGCAGTAGGCCATGTAGCTGAAGGCGATCGTCCCGCCGGGAAAGCCCCACTGGTTGTTTCCGCCGCGGACGGTGACGTTCTCGATGCCTGACCAGCGGTTCCCCAGCTGCCCCGCTCCGGTGTTCGCCGGGATGGTCTTCCACACCTGCGGCGAGACGGACAGCGGGAAGTCGAGGTGCAGCGGGTCCTTCAGGGTCAGCGTGTTCCCGTTGATCGCGACGATCTCGTTGGTCTGCATCCGCGAGCGCCAGGACGGGACCGCGTTCTGCGCTGCTGCGTTGGCCGAATTCAGATCGCTGACGTTCACCGACGGCGCGCCGGTGGAGGGGCCGCTCCACCCGTAGGTTGGCTGCCGCTTGAAGTACACGCCGTCGTAGAACCAGAGGTATCCGCCATTGAGGTAGACGTTGCCGGTGCTCACCGCCGCGCCGTCCAGCATGTCGATGGTCACCACGTCGCCGACCGCGAAGGCTCCGCCGTTGCCCACCTGGATCGACGTTGCTCCGCGTGCGGCGTTCGCGGTGAGCGCCTGCACCCCGAAGCTCCCGTCGCCGGTCCCGCTCCGGTGCCCGAAGAGGATCACCGTCCCGTAGTTGGGGATGGTGCCGTTGGCCACGATGAAGGTCGTGCCCGCTCCCTCCCCACGGATGGTGACGTTGTCCGAGCGGACGTAGATTCCGACCTGCCCGCCGGCGTTCGGCAGCTGCTGCGGATTCACGAAGTAGGTGCCGGCCTTCAGCTTCACGATCCTCCGCATCGACGGAGTCGCCACCGCCGCGGCGGAGGTGATCGCCGCCTGGAACGCAGAGGTGAACTGCGCCGCCTTCGCCTGGCCGGTGAGGCTCGGGTCCACGGAGTAGCCGCCGAAGGGATTGCCGGTGGGCAGCCAGACCGACGCCGGGTGCACCGGATCGTTGTCCGCGGGGATTCCGCCGGGGATCCCCGGATCCCAGAGGGTCCGGAAGGCAGCAGGGAGGATCGACTGGTCGATGGCGCTCCCGGTCCCGCAGACGTTGGGAGTCCCTCCACCGCCGCAGGTCTCGGAGCCGCTACAGCTCCCGCACTGGACCGTGCCCCCGCACCCGTCGCTGATCGCCCCACAGTTCTTCCCCTGAGCGGCGCAGGTGGTCGGCGTGCACGTGCTGCCTCCGCAGACGTTGGGCGTCCCGCCTCCACCGCAGGTCTGACCGGAGCCGCAGGTGCCACACGAGAGCATCGCGCCGCAGCCGTCGCTGATGGTGCCGCAGTTCTTTCCCTGGG
>RPRB01000037.1 GCA_003818285.1 Myxococcaceae bacterium | reverse complement strand
CGCTGTGCCCAGATAAATCAGCGGGCCGGCCATGCTCAGGTAGGGCGTGCCAATAAGGTCGGTGGTGGGCCGCATAAAATAGACCGGCTGACCGGCGGCGCGGGCTTTAGCCACTTGCTCCGGCCAGCGGTCAAGCGGCAGGCGGGGGACAATATCCGTCCGCTCACCATTAATAAGCTGATAATACATAAATGGCGTGTATTGTTCCCAGTCACCCAGCAGCAGGCTGCCTGGTTTGACATAAGGTAAACTACCCTCGACCAAGCGCCGGGCCTGGTCGCCGCGCAGCGTTCGCGCGGATGGCGCGGCTGGGTGGCTCCGATCCCCAACTGCACCGCCACCGGGCTCGCGGTCGTGCTCGGGGCGCTCGCCGAGCGGTTCGAGGTCCGCTCGGTGATCATGACCTCGCTCCAGGCGGTCTCCGGAGCCGGGCGGTCGCCCGGCGTGGCCGCGCTCGACATCCTGGACAACGTCGTCCCCTACATCGCCAAGGAGGAGGGGAAGGTCGAGGCGGAGACCCGGAAGATCCTCGGCCGCTGGGCGCCCGGCACCTCGAGCGTCGAGCCGCTCGCGCTCAAGGTCTCCGCCACCTGCACCCGGGTCGCCGTCCAGGACGGGCACACCGAGGCGGTCTCCGTCGGCCTCGGCCGCGCGGCGAGCCTCGACGAGGTGAAGGACGCGCTGCGAACCTGGGAGGGCAGCCCCGAGGCACGGGATCTGCCGTCGTCCGCCCCGCGGTGGATCGAGGTGCTCGAGGCCCAGGATCGGCCGCAGCCCCGCCTGGACCGCGACACCCACGGGGGCATGGCCACCAGCGTGGGCCGGATCCGCGAGGACGGCGTCCTGGAACACGGGGTGAAGCTGGTGCTCGTCTCACACAACACCAAGATGGGCGCGGCGAAGGGTGCGGTGCTCGTCGCGGAGCTGATGCGAGCCAGAGGGCTGCTTCCTCGATAAGACCAATCCCCGCTTGCCCCCAAGAAGCGGATGCGCTCAGTTGCAGGTGCGCGCTCCCCGGCGAGGCGAGCGCCTCACAAGCGGAGATTCGCCGCCATGGCGTACATCGTTGCCGACCCTTGCGTGAAGTGTAAGTACACCGACTGCGTGGAGGTCTGCCCCGTCAATTGCTTCTACGAGGGGGAGAACATGCTGGTCATCCACCCGGACGAGTGCATCGACTGTGGCGCCTGCGAGCCGGTGTGTCCGACCAAGGCGATCTTCCCCGAGGCGGACCTCCCGGAGAAGTGGGCCGAGTACAAGGAGATCAACGACACGTACTCGAAGAAGTGGCCCAACATCTCCGAGAAGAAGGATGGGCTGCCCGAGGCCGAGGAGTTCAAGGACAAGGAGAACAAGCGTCCTTTGCTGAAATTGTGAGCCGCCGCGCCTCGAAGCTGCGGACCGAGAGTCCCCGCGCCTCGAGGGCCTGACGGAGCTCGCCGAGCTCACTCGCCGAGGGAGGTCGAGGCGAGGAGAGCCGGAGGGTAATGGCTCCCCGCGCAACCCGCTGCACCTCGAGCTCGCCCGCGACACTTCCGCGCAGGGTGAGGGACAGGGAAGGACGGCCGCTCCGGACGAAGCGCTCGATGCGCTCCACCAGCGCGAGCGCCCGCTCGATCCGGCCCTCCGACGCGAGGTGGGGCGCAGCGGTCGTGGCGCTCGCGCCGCCGGAGACGGGGGTGAGAAGAACCCCCACCGCGCCCGAGGCCTCGAGGAAGGCCGGGGGAGCCGCCGTCCCGGCGACCATGCCCGGGGCGCGCTCGCTCCTCGCGGTCTCCTCGGCCCTCAGCGCGGTGCTCGGGAGATCCGCCGCTCGTGCCCCGAGCCGACCCGTCGCCTGGTCGGTGGCCACCGCGCCGTCCGCGACACGCCGGCGAGCGGAGGTGTCCATCTCCTGGCGTGCCTGGCTGCGCAGCTCGCCGCTCGCTCGCGGCACCTGCGCCGCGACCCGGGGGACGCGTGCCGGGGTCGCCGTCCTCTGCTGGCGCGGTGGAGCGGGTGGTTTCCGGGTTGGACGCTCGATGCGGCCCCGGAGCAGTTCCTCGAATCGCTTTCGGGGCGGGACGGGGGACGAATCGCTTCGCGGTGCGTCGACACGATCGGGCTGCATGCGGAAACGCGTCGGATCAAGGTTCGTGCCGAGCGGGCTCGCTCGCGCGACAGGCGGCGCGGAGTCCTCCGGCCGGGACGACCATCCGGTCGGTGAGCCGCGCAACAGATGCCCAGCAAGCGCGTCCACGCGCGGTGTGCGCGTCCTCGAGCGCGCGGTCGGTGCATAGGTCATTTCGCACCGGGCCCCGCGCGCGCCGCGCCGTTAAGACGACAGCCGAATGCGGTAGGTTGCGGATCCCGGAATGACGGCCCCTGCGGACATCAAGCTCGTCATCACGAAGATCAAGGACGAGGCCGAGCTCCTCCAGGCGCTGGCGATCCGCGAGGTCGTCTTCATCGAGGAGCAGCACGTCCCGGAGGCGTTCGAGCGCGATGACGAGGACGCGCGCGCTCACCACCTGCTCGCCTTCGCCGAGGGACACGCCATCGGCACCGGGCGCCTGGTGGTCCTTCCCTCGCCGCCCAAGGGGGAGAAGGGCACCTGGGGGCAGATCGGGCGGATGGCGGTGCTCCAGTCGCACCGCAAGCACGGCGTGGGGAACCTTCTCCTGCGCGAGCTGGAGACCGAGGCGAGGCGCCGGGGGCTCACCGGCGTCCTGGTGCACGCCCAGCTCTACTCGCTGGGGTTCTACGAGACCCACGGCTACCGCCCGGTGGGCGCGGTCTTCGAGGAAGCGGGCATCGACCACGTCGAGGCCCACAAGAAGCTCTCGCCCTGAGATGGGCGGCTCGGCCTAGCCGACGGCGCGTGCTCCCCCGCGGCTGGCCTCGGGGCTCTCCAGCATTCGTTCCAGGAAACGCGGAAGCTGCAGCGCCCGCTCCACGCTCCGGCTCCGCAGCAGCCGCGCCCGCTCGCGGAAGCCGTCGCGCGCCAGGGCCAGTGGCTCGGACGCCGGCTGCAGGCCGAGCACCTCGCGGATGCGCTCGAGCATCTCGTCCGCCCGGGGCGCGTAGAGGCCGAGCCGCTGCGCCTCGATGTAGCCCACGTGGGCCCGCTCGCTCCCGGGGATGAAGTGGAAGAGGAGCAATGGACCCGTGCCCACCTCGAGCAATTCTTGAAGGGTCGCCGGGGCGAGGCTGCCGAGCACCGGAACGTCGGCCAGCCCCATGAGCGCAGCGAGCACCTCGGGTGCGACGAAGCCGAAGACGTGCAGCCCCTCGCGGGCGCGCGAACGGAGCCGGGCCTCGAACACGCGGTCCCGCCCGGCGACCACCACCACGTTCGCGGCCGCGCGCAGCGCGGGGTCGGCGAGCACGGCATCGAGCACCGGCTCGGTCTTGACGGTCCATGCCGAGCCACCGAGGAAGACCAAGGTGGGACGCGCGAGGTCGAAGCTGGCGAAGGCCGGATGGGCGGCGGCCACTTCGACCTTCAGCGCGGCGCGAGCGATGTCCCGCCCCTCGACGCGCAGCCGCGCGCCCACCCGCACGAAGGGCTCGCGGGTGAGGAACCCGGAGAGATGCAGCCGCTCGTCCGGCACGCCGAGCGCGCGGTAGTGCTCGAGCGTGGTCTCCTCCATGACGATCAGCGCGTCCGAGCGGAGCAACGGAAGGGGCGGGTGGTACCCCGTGGGAGGGACGCCGTAATCCGGGACGGCGAGAACCAGCGGCGCCGGCAACCCCAGCTCTCGCCGCACCCGGGCGAAGGTCATCGACTGCATGGGGTGCGTCGTCACCAGCAGGTCGAACGACTGCTGGCGGAGCAGCGCCGCCGCCTCGGTGTACAGTTGAGGACTGAGCGCCAGGGCGGTCTTGATCGCCCACGGCTGGCCGCTGATCTCGACGATTTTTCCCTGGAACCGGGGAAGGAAGCGCACGCACGCCGTGTAGAACCGGTCGATGAACCGGTCCGCCGAGCCCCATACCACCGGGGTGAGCCGCGGGTGCTCGGGGTCGAGGCGGGCCAGCGCCGCGGCGAACGAGTCGCGGAGCGCGTGGTGACCGCCTCCGGCGTTGAGCGAAGCGAGGAGGACGCGGCGGGTCATCAGGGATCCCGGTGCAAGCTCGGGGGCACTAACATTCCGCGCCGACGGTCGCCAGTTCCACGAGCGCGCCTGCAGCACCTTCCTCACCCGCGCCGGGGCGCGGGGGGCGAGGCGTGCAGCGGGTCCTCGGGCCAGGCGTGCCGTGGATAACGGCGTCCAAGCTCGCGCCGGAGGGAAGGGTAGTGCCGGCTCCAGAATCCGGCGAGGTCCTGGGTTACCTGGACAGCCCGCTGGTTGGGCGCGAGCAGGTGGAGCACCAGCGGGACCCGGCCGCGCGCGAGCGAGGGCCCCTCGCGCAGCCCGAAGAAGTCCTGGAGCCGGGAGGCGATCCACGGCGGCTGGCCGGGAACGTAGTGGACCTGGACCGAGCGGCCACCGGGCAGGGCCATCCGTTCGGGGAGCTCGCGGGCCAGCAGGCGCGCCGCCTCCGGTGAAAGCGCGCCGAGCAGCTCCGCCGCGGGATCGGCCTCGCGGACCTCGGCGAGGCTCCTGCGGCCGCGGGCCAGCACTGCGCCCAGACCGGCCTCGTCCAGCTCGGGCCAGCGCTGTTCTGGAAAGAGCATACGGGCCAGCTCCAGGCGGGCGCGGAGCGCCTCGGTCCTCTCGGTGTCGACGACGTTGGCCAGGCCGCGCGCCCGGATGGCCTCGGCGAGGACCGCCTCGGTCTGCTCCGACGGCTCGGCGGGCGTGCGTCGCTCCTCGAGGGTCACCGCGCCGTACGCGAGCCGGGTGAGCCGCTCCACTCGGCCTGACTCCTCGGAGAAGACCAGGCGGTCCTCGTCGGTCAGCTGCTCGGGGAAGAGCTCGAGGAGCCACTCGGGCTCGATCGCGCTGGCCACCCGCACCCGCACCTCGGGGCCGCGCGGACCGGTGCGTTGCTCGGCATCGAGCGCGAGCAGGAGCGTCGGCTCCTGGACCACGCTCGCCGGATCGAGGACCGCGCTCCCGCCTCCGGAGAGGACCAGCTCCGGAGCGTGAGGCTTTCGACGGCGCGCGACGCGGTCGGGGAAGCCGGCGAGCAGCGCGAGGAGCAGGGCGTCCTCGCGGTCGGCAGGGGCAGCGCGGTGGCGGCCGTGCAGCGCGCGCGAGAGCTGCCGTGCCGTGCGTTCCACCGCCTGGGCGGCGCCGCCGCGTGCCCGCTCCCCGGAGCCGAGCGACTCCATCTGCTCCAGCACGTCCGAGCGGGCGCTCAGCCTGGCCGCGGGACGACGCGCCTCGCCCAGGCCGGGGCCGGGCCGCGCGGGCCGCTCGGAGAGGACCGCGGCCGCGCGGGCCGCCTCGGGTGAGACGCCGCGGCGCTCGCCCTCGACGAGGATTCGCCCGAGACGGGGATGCACCGGGAAGGAGAGGAGCCGCCGCCCGAGCTCGGAGAGGGCTCCGTCCGGCGCGCGGGCCCCGAGCCGCGACAGAAGCTCCTCGGCTGCCTGGAGCGCCGCGGCCGGGGGTGCCTCGAACCAGCCGAACGCGCGGGGATCGGCCGCGCCGGCAGCGGAGAGCGCGAGCACGGTTTCCGCCAGGTCGGCGCGGGCAATCTCCGGGAGATCTCGCTCCGGCCGCCGGTCGAGGTCCGCCGCGGTGTACAGCCGGAGGCAGAGCCCGGCGCGGGTGCGGCCCGCCCGCCCGGCTCGCTGCGCCGCGCTGGCCTGGCTGATGGGCTGGACGCGCAACGACGGTAGCCCGCTCCAGGGGGAGTGGGTCGCTACCCGCGCGAGCCCCGAGTCGATCACCGCCGCGACGCCGTCGACGGTGACGGAGGTCTCCGCAACGTTCGTCGACAGGATGAGCTTCCGCTCCTTCGAGGGTCGCACGGCGCGGTCTTGCGCCTCGGCGGGCAGGTCCCCGTGCAGCGGAAGCACGCGGAAGCCGTGGCGCTCGGCGTACTCGGCGCAGGCCTCCTGGGCACGGCGGATCTCCGCGGCACCGGGAAGGAAGACCAAGACGTGCCCGTCGGTGACCCGCGGTGCGAGGCGCTTGAGCCCGGCGAGCACCTGGGCGTCGAGGGGTCGGGTGTCCGCCGCCGGCAGGTACTCGATCTCCACCGGGAAGACCCGACCCTCGGACGTGAGCACCGGCGCGTCGCCGAGGAAGCGTGCCACCGGCGCGGGGTCGATGGTGGCCGACATCACCACCAGACGCAGGCCCGGGCGCCGCTCGCGGAGACGCCGGAGGAGGGCCAGCCCCAGGTCGGTGGGGAGGTGGCGCTCGTGGAACTCGTCCAGCACCACGGCGCCGACGCCGCGGAGCCCGGGGTCGGAGAGCAGGCGCCGGGTGAGCAGGCCCTCGGTGACGAAGCGCACCCGGGTGGCGGAGGAGGCGACCTCCTCGAAGCGGATCTGGTAACCGACGCGCTGGCCCACCGGCTCGCCCAGCTCCTCGGCGACCCGGGCCGCTGCGAGGCGGGTGGCGAGGCGACGGGGCTCGAGGACCCACAGCTCGCCGTCGAACGCGCCCGCGTCGAGCAGCACGCGCGGCACGCGGGTGGTCTTCCCAGCGCCCGGCGCGGCCTGTAGCACGAGCGTGCCCCGCGTCGCCACCGCCTCCACCACCGATGGGAGGAGGGAATCGATGGGCAGCGGCGAGAGCTTCATCGTCAGCTCCGGCGCGCGTTCCGCGGCTTCCCCCCGGCGCCGCGGCCAGGCGGGGTCCGCGGCTTCGCCCGGGGCGGTGATTTCCCGGGTACGGCACGGCGGGAGGCCAAGCTCGAGGGTGCGGCGTCGGCCGCAGGCGGGACCGCTCGCCGTCTCGAGGTGATTCTCGTTCGGCTCCCCGGCGCTCCTGGACGGTCAGACACCGGATCGGCCGACGAGGCGAGTCGATCCGCCTCGGGCGCGGGCGGAGCGTGCGTCGTCCGCCGTGTCCGCGAGGCGCTCGTCCGGCTCGTTCCCTCGTCGGAGGACGGGGCGGAAGCGGCGGCGGGCGTGGGCCCCGCCTGCGAGGCCAGTGCGCGCCGGCCACGGCTCGAGCGAGCTGCCGGCGTCGTCTCGGGCTCGACGTCGAGCGCTGGCGGGGAAGGAGAGTCGGCGGCGACGGTCTCCGCGGCCGCGCTCTCGCCCCCGGCGGCCAGGGCGGACGCATCGACCGCGCGCCCGTGCTTCGGAAATACCTCGTGGACCAGCTCGGGCCGATCGGCCAGCGCCGCGCGGACGACCCACCGGACGCGCCCCCCCAGGTCTGTCGTCCGCTCGGCCACTTCGAGGAGCGTCGCCCGGACCTCGTCCGCCTCCGCGCCGGCGAGGGAAGGGCGATCGCGCTCGGCAGCCCACGCCTTCCCCGCGGCCTCGAGCGCGTCGAGCGCCGGCCGGAGCGCCGCCGCGGTGGCGGGCTCGGCCAGCCGGCGCACGACGTAGGCGGACGTCAGGCGGCGATGGATCTCGGCCTCGGCGGCGACCGCCTGATCGGCGTGCCTCCGCAGCGCCGGGGCGCGCCAGGCGGGGAAGAGCGCGTCCACCAGGGGCCCGCGCTCCGACTCGTGGGCGTGGAGGGCGGTCCGCAGAGCCTCGGCCGCGGCCACCCAGGCGTTGAGCAGCGAGGTTCTGCGCGCCCGGGCCTCGGGAGCGAGCTCCTCGAGCCAGAGCGCGGCCGCGCGGGCTGCCCGCCGCTCCGCCTCACCGCGGTCGACGAGGTCCGCCGCGCCCCGGAGCCACCCGGCCTCCACGATGTCACCGAGGGCCTCGGCGGCCGCGCGGAGCCGCGCGCCGAGCCCCTCCAGGCTCCCGAGGAGGCCCCACGCGGCGCGGGGTGACGGCGGTGCGGGGGTCAGCGGGACGCCCCCAGCACCACGTCCACCGCTTCCGGGATCGCGAGGTTGGCGAACGCCCGCGTCGCGCCGGCGGCCACCAGCTGCTCGGGAGAGAAGCTGCCCGTGCCCACCCCCACGGACTCGGCGCCGATCGCCTGCGCCGCCCAGACGTCCTTCGGGGTGTCGCCGATGACCACCACCCGGCACTCCGCCAGCGGTGCTCCGAGGAGGGCCGCGCCGCGCTCCGCCCCACGGTGGATGAGCGCGGTGCGGTCCTCGGCGTCACAGCCGAATCCGCCGAAGGGGAAGCGGTCGTAGATGCCGACGCGCTCGAGCTTGATCCGCGCGCCCTCGCGGATGTTGCCGGTCCCGAGCCCGACCGCGACCTCGCGCCGCGCCCGGGCTCGATCGAGGGTCTCGGCCATCCCGGCGTGCACGCGGTAGGTGGCGTCGGGCGCGTCGACAACCTCCTCGGCCAGGACCAGCAGGTAATCGACCAGCACCCGATCGATGAGCGCCTCGGTGGGCTCCACGCCGATGGCCCGCATCCCGGTGCGGACGATGGCCCGGTCGGTCATCCCGTCGAGCCGGAAGGTGCGGCAGGCGTCGCGTCGGCCGAAGGAACGCTCGAAGGCGATCTCCAGCGCGCGGCGTCCGACGCCGCCGGTGGTGACGAGGGTGCCATCGACATCGAAGAGGAGAACCGTGGGTTGCATGTTCAGGGCTGGGCCTGGGCCAGGGACGCCTGGAGGCGCTCCCGGACGCCGGGGTCCTCCTCACGCTCTAACCGGTCCTCGAGCGACTTGCGAGCCGCAGCCCCACCGGCTCGCCCCAACCCACGCGCGGCCGCCGCGCGCACCGACGGATCCGCCGCGCCGAGCAGCGGCCCCAGCCGGGCCACTGCCTCCTCACGGTCGTGAGAGCCGATTTCCTCGGCCACCGCGTCGCGCAGCGCCGGGGTGAGCCGCGGCGAGGCGACGGCATCGCCGAGGGCCCCCAGCCCGGCCCCGCCGGGCAAGCCGGCCAGGGCGCGCGCGGCGGCGAGGCGGCGCGCGTCGTTCGCCTGCGCGTCGAGGAGCTCCGCCTGGAGCGCCGGAACCGCCTCGGGCCCGATGACGGCGAACTCGGAGGTGCCGGCGTCGGGCGCATCGAGAAGGGCGCCCACCCGGGCCCGCGCCTCCTCGCTCGTGCGCGCCGGGCCCACCGAGCGCGCGCAGGCCGCGGCGACGAGACAGGCGAGCACCACGGATGGGCCGAGCCGGGACATGGGCGGGGCACGGAGTGTACCCTCCCGCCGGGACATGGCCGGACGGGTCGTCTTCATCGTGCAGCGCGGCGGCTACGAGCCCGCGTACCAGGCAGCCTCGATGGGCATCACCGCGGCGGCCCTCGGAGACGAGGTGGTGTTCGTCTTCGCCTTCGAGGCCCTGCGCCAGCTCTGTCGCGGGGACTTCGGGCGTGCCCAGTCCGATCGCGAGCTCGCCGAAGGTGCGCGCGCCGAGGGCGTGGGTGTGCCGCCCCCGGCACAGCTGCTGGCGGAGGCGCGCGGGCTCGGTGCCCGGTGCATCGCCTGCGACACGATGCTCAAGCTGGCCGGTGTCTCGCTGGTCGAGGCGGAGCGCGTGCTGGACGAGGTGATGGGGCTGGTCGCGCTGTGGCGCCTCACCGAGGGCGCGCGGGTTCTCACCCTCTGACCCGGCGGCGCTGTAGTCTCGCGGCCGGTCTCCGCGATGCGCCCCCGCTCGATCGCCCTCGCCGCGCTGTGCCTTCTGGCCGCGCTCGCCTGCCAGACCTACGAATTCGTTCCGGTGGAGCCGCTCTCCATCTCCCAGGAGGAGAGCAGCACGCCCATCGTGATCAAGAAGTTCAAGCCGAACGTGATGGTGCTGGTCGACAAGTCCGGGTCGATGGACCAGCCCACCGATCCGACGCTCCCCGGGTGCACCACCGCTTTCGGTCTCTGCGGGACCGGGGACTCGGCGAAGGCCAACCCCTGCAACACCAATGTCTGCCCCACGCGCTGGAGCGAGCTGAACCTGGCGCTCGACTCCTTTCTCCAGACCCAGGCCCAGACGGTGCGGTTTGGTCTGTCGTTCTTCCCCGAGCCGGGATCACAGGACGCGGGGGAACCCAACTGCGTTCCCACGACCGCCGCCCGCGTGGACCTCCCGGCCGACACCCAGGACGACTCGGCGGCGACGCTCTCGGCCCTGTCCACCGCGGCGCGGAACGCGCTCGCCTCGGTCCGGAGCCAGACCTCGGCGGGTCCGTTCGGGACGGGTGGGGCGACGCCCACCGGTCCGAGCCTCCAGTTCTTCTCCGACTATGCGCCGCTCCAGGACCCGCTCCGGCTCGAGCTGGTGGTCCTGCTCACCGACGGGCTTCCCAACTGCAACGCCACCATCACCGCCGAGGCCTGCGTCTGCACGGCGGCCGCGGACAGCTGTCCTCCGGCGGGCACGCCCAACAACTGCCTGGACAAGGATCGCACCGTGCAGGCGGTGCAGGATCTCGCCGCCCGCGGCATTCACGTGGTGGTCATCGGCTTCGGGGACGAGACCCGGGCCAGCCTCGACGGCGGGGTGCAGGCACCCATCGTGCTTCAAGAAATGGGGCTGGCAGGAAATTACCCCCGGCTCTGCCCGGGCCCCCGACACGACCAGCCCTGCGGACCCCTCAACCCCTGCCAGGGCGGCGTGTGCCTCCGGCAGTACTACCAGGCCCAGGACAGCCGGGACCTCGGGGCGGCGCTGGCGGAGATCACCGCCAGCCTCGACCGGGAGCCGTGCCTCCGCGCCATCACTCCCGCGCCGACCTCCGAGGACCTCATCCTCCTGACGCTCAACGGGACGAAGTACCCGCCCGGATCCGATACCTGGCGCTACGTTCCGCCGGCGGACGGCGGGCCGGCGATCCGCTTCCTCGGGTCGCTGTGCACGGCGATCGAGAGCTCGACCGCGCAGAACCCGGTGCAGCTCGACCTGAGAATTCTCCGCGTGTTGTGAGCCGACGGGGGACGGTCGGCGGATGTGGGATTGCCATCGGAAATGGGCCTGCCGGCTCCCCGAGCAGGTATGCTCCGGCGCCGCGCATGCCCACCTCGTCCGTCCTCCGTGGTGCCGCAGTCCTCGCGCTCCTCGCCGGCGGCAGTGCGTGTCAGACGTACGACTTCGAGCCGGTGAGGCCACTGTCGATCGGCCAGACGCAGACCAGCGTCGACGTGGAGGCGGTGGCGAACAAGCCCAACTTCATGCTGCTGGTGGACAAGTCGGGCTCGATGGACCAGCCGGTGGACCCGAGCATCCCGGCCTGCCACGTGGGGGGGAACCTCAATGGTCCGCTGTGCGGGGACCCGGGCAAGGTGAACCCCTGCAACATCACCCAGTGCCCCACGCGCTGGAGCGAGCTGAGCGAGGCTCTCGACAACTACATCACCCAGTTCCCGCTCATCGGACGTTACGCTCTCTCGCTGTTCCCCGAGCCGGAGAACAGCGGAGGCTGCGGCCCGACGACGGCGCAGAGGTTCGCGCTCCCGATCACGAGCTCCGATGACGACGCCACGCTCCAGGCGCAGGCCGACGGGACGAAGGCGAAGCTCGACGAGGTCACGAGCTGCAGCCCGCCTGGCCCCACCTGCACCGGTGGAGGGACGCCCACCGCGGCGAGTCTCGCGTTCCTGTCGTCGGTCAACGAGCTGGTGAATGACAACACGCGCGACCAGATCGTCATCCTCTTCACCGACGGGCTCCCCAACTGCAACCCGGCCCTGGCCAGCGTCGCCGGTACCACGGCCTGCCAGTGCACGTTCGGCCCCTCGCTGGACGACTGCGATCCCAACATTCCCCCGTTCGCGGGTGCGGGCGGCCTGGACGTGGACAATTCCGTGACCGCGGCGCAGTTCCTCGCGGGCAAGGGCGTCCAGACCTACGTGGTCGGCTTCGGCGCGGAGGCCGGGACCGCTGCCGCGCGCGACACCCTGCAGCGGATCGCCGTCGCCGGGGCCGTCCGGTTCCCGCGGGTATGCCCCGGGACTCCCCCGAACCAGCCCTGTGGCTCGGACAACCCATGCGATCTCGCGACCGGGCTCTGTACCAAGCAGTACTACCAGGCCAACGATGCCTCGGACCTCGGAGCGATCCTCAAGACGATCACCGATCCGAACGTCACGGTCTGCGAGCGCTTCCTCACCGAGGTCCCCACCGACGTCTCGTTGCTCAGCGTCCTGGTGGATGGCACTGCGTACCAGCCTGGCCCGGACACCTGGGTGTACGTGTCCCCGAGCGAGACGACTCCGGTGTCGAACAAGCCCGGTCCGGCGGTGGTCTTCGTGGACGGCAAGCCGCTCTGCAATCAGCTGAAGACCTCGACCGGGGCAAACCCGGTGAACGTGCAGATCCGGATCCTGAAGATCCTCTGAGCCTGGACGCGGGGCCTCCTGCGCCGCTCCGCGAGCCTCCCCCTAGTGCGGGGGGCTGAGCCCCGCCTCCGACTTGCCGCCCCCTCCGGCGAGTCCTACGGTGCCGGCGCCCGTGCGTCTCACCATCCTCTCGCGCTCGCTCTCCGTTCCCTCCACCGCCCGCCTGGTGGCGGCGGCACGCGCGCGCGGGCACTCGGTGCGGGTGCTCGACCCAGTGCAGGTGGAGATGCACCTCGACGGAACGCGCGGTCAGCTCCTCTACCGCCGCCGCAAGCTCGTGCTCCCCGACGTGGTGCTGCCGCGCATCGCCCACTCCATCACGCCTTACGGCCTGGCGGTGGCGAACCAGTTCGGGATGCTCGGGGTGCCGGTGATGAACACCGCGGCCGCCATCGCCCAGGCGCGAAACAAGATGCGCTGTCTGCAACTGCTGTCCGCGCACGGCATCGCGGTACCGGCGACGGTGATGGCCAGGAGCGCCGGCGATCTCAAGGCGATGGTGCAGCTGGTGGGCGGAGTTCCGGTCCTGGTCAAGCTGCTCGGTGGCGCCGACGAGCGCGGGGTGATGGTCTGCGAGACCCTCAACTCGCTGGAGGCGGCGCTGGAGGCCATCCTCGGGCTGGGGCACAACCTGCTCGTCCAGGAGTACGTGCGAAAGGCCGGCCGAGACGTCCGGGTGCTCGTGGTCGGTGGCACGGCCCTCGCGGCGGTGCGGCGCCGGCCGAGGATGAACCGTCTGTCCAACACCCTGAACCGCGGGGCCCGCTTCGAGCGCATCGCACTGACCGACGCCCAGCGGCGGGCGGCCGCGGAGGCGGCGAGGCTCATCGGCCTCGAGGTGGCGGCGGTGGACATGCTGGACGTGAGGGGCCTGCCCAAGGTGTTCGAGGTGCACTCGAGCCCCGGACTGGCGGAGATGGAGAAGGCGGTGGGCGAGGACCTGGCGACCCCCATCGTCGTCCGGGCCGAGCAGATCGCCCGCGAGCGGCCTCCGGCGCTGGACCCCCCGCCGCGGCGGGCAGAGTCGGGGCGGGTGGGGCCCGCCCCCCGGCCGCTGAAGCGCGCCCGGGCATCTTGAATTATAGGAGGCGGCCAATGCGCCTCTCGCGAACCCTCCTCGTCCCCCCAGTCCTCGTCGCCTCGCTCGCCCTCGCGGCGGAGGTGGATCCGACCACGCTGTACAAGGTGACCACCGAGGGAACGACATCGAAGGTCGCGCCGGGGAAGAAGGGGACCCTGATCCTCGAGATCCAGAGCCTCAAGGGCGCCCACGTGTCGGACGAGGCGCCGCTGCGGATCCAGCTCTCGGGCACCGGAGTGGTCACGCCGGAGAAGACGCAGCTGGTCTACGGCGACTCGATGCGGAAGCCCTCGGCGTCGATGAAGTACCCCGATCCGCGCTTCGAGGTGCCGCTGGCCACGCAGGGGAAGGGACCGGGCACGGTCGAGGCGAAGATGACCTTCTTCGTCTGCACCGAGCAGCTGTGCCTCCGGCAGCAGAAGACGCTCTCGGTCCCGGTCACGGTGGAGTAGCGGGCGCCGATGCCGGGGGAGAGCCGGACGGTGCACGGCATCCACCCGGTGCTGGAGGCGCTGCGGGCACGTCCGGGCGATGTCGAGCGGGTGTACGTGCTCGAGGGGAGCATGCCGCCGCGCGCCGCCGCGGAGATTCTCTCCCGGGCCCGTGATGCGCAGGTCAGGGTGGAGCGCGTGCCCCGCGAGCGTCTCCAGGCGCTGGTGGAGGGCGGGGTGCACCAGGGCGTGGCGGCCCGGCTCCGCGAGTTCGCCTACGCCACCGTGGAGGAGGTGCTCGCCGGGGCGACGGCCTCGGGTCGACCCCCGCTGGTGGTGGTGCTCGACGGGCTCCAGGACCCGCACAACCTGGGGGCGGTGATCCGCTCGGCGGACGCGCTGGGGGCGCACGGGGTGGTGCTGCCGAAGGACCGCTCGGTGGGAGTGACCCCGGCGGTGTCCCGGGCCTCCGCGGGGGCCGTGGAGCACGTGCCGGTGGCCCGGGTGACCAACCTTTCCCGGGCGCTCGAGGAGCTCAATACTTCCGGGCTATGGGTGGCGGCGGCCGACCCGGCCGGGGATCAGGTGCTGTGGGACGCCCGGCTCGACGGGCCGCTGGCGGTGGTCATCGGGGCGGAGGGGGCGGGGGTGCGACCCGGGGTGTTGAAGCACTGCGACCTCCGCCTGCGCATCCCCATGGAGGGACGGGTGGCCTCGCTGAACGCCTCGGTCTCGGCGGCGCTGGTGCTGTACGAGGTGGCCCGCCAGCGGGGGCTCGCCGGAGGGCGTTCGCCTTGACTCCGGCCAAGTCCGTCCCATAAAAGGCCCAGCCCTTCCGGGGCCCTGGCGACGTGTACCCTGGGGGCCACGGCCGAGCTGCTTGCCGGTGTAGCTCAGCAGGTAGAGCAACTGATTTGTAATCAGTAGGTCGCGGGTTCGACCCCCGCCGCCGGCCAGGGAGGCGAGAACCGAGGACGGCGTTTCAAGAGAAGGAAGGCAGGCAGCAGCCGAACGAACCAGGAGTCATGGAGGGGTACCCAAGTGGCCAAAGGGAGCAGACTGTAAATCTGCCGGCTCTACGCCTTCGTTGGTTCGAATCCAACCCCCTCCAACCAGACAGAGGCAGACCGGAGCAGCAGGCGGGAATAGCTCAGTTGGTAGAGCGTCAGCCTTCCAAGCTGAATGTCGCGGGTTCGAATCCCGTTTCCCGCTCCAACAGCAGGACGTACGGAGCGAACAGCAGCAAGCCCTGATAGCTCAGTTGGTAGAGCGCATCCTTGGTAAGGATGAGGTCTCCAGTTCAATCCTGGATCAGGGCTCCATTCGAAGATTCGAGATAGAGGAGCACAATGAGCAAGGAAAAGTTCGAGCGCACCAAGCCCCACGTGAACGTGGGGACCATCGGGCACGTTGACCACGGGAAGACCACCCTGACCGCGGCGATCACCAAGGTTCTGGCCAAGCAGGGCGGGGCCAGCTACCTGGCCTACGACCAGATCGACAAGGCCCCCGAGGAGCGGGAGCGCGGGATCACCATCTCCACGGCGCACGTGGAGTACCAGACCAAGAACCGGCACTACGCCCACGTGGACTGCCCGGGTCACGCCGACTACGTGAAGAACATGATCACCGGCGCCGCCCAGATGGACGGGGCGATCCTGGTGGTGAGCGCGGCGGACGGCCCGATGCCGCAGACCCGCGAGCACATCCTGCTCGCCCGTCAGGTCGGCGTTCCGTACATCCTGGTCTACCTGAACAAGGTGGACATGCTGGACGACCCCGAGCTGCGCGAGCTGGTGGAGATGGAGGTCCGAGATCTCTTGAAGAAGTACGAGTTCCCGGGCGACAAGACCCCGATCATCGCCGGCAGCGCGCTGAAGGCGCTGGAGGGTGACACCAGCGAGATCGGCGAGGGCTCCATCATGAAGCTGATGGACGCGCTCGACACCTACATCCCGACCCCGGAGCGGGCGACGGACAAGCCGTTCCTGATGCCGGTGGAGGACGTGTTCTCCATCGCCGGCCGCGGCACCGTGGCCACCGGCCGCGTGGAGCGCGGGAAGATCAAGGTCGGCGAGGAGGTGGAGATCGTCGGCCTCCGGCCCACCCAGAAGACGGTGGTCACCGGCGTGGAGATGTTCCGGAAGCTGCTGGACGAGGGCATCGCCGGCGACAACATCGGCGCGCTGCTGCGTGGTCTGAAGCGCGAGGACGTGGAGCGCGGGCAGGTGCTGGCCAAGCCGGGCAGCATCACCCCGCACACCAAGTTCAAGGCGCAGATCTACGTCCTCACCAAGGAGGAGGGGGGGCGGCACACTCCCTTCTTCAAGGGTTACCGGCCGCAGTTCTACTTCCGGACCACCGACGTGACCGGGACGGTGAAGCTCCCGGACAACGTGGAGATGGTGATGCCGGGGGACAACATCGCGATCGAGGTGGAGCTGATCACCCCCATCGCGATGGAGAAGGAGCTCCGCTTCGCCATCCGTGAGGGTGGCCGGACCGTGGGCGCCGGGGTCGTGTCCGAGGTGCTGGAGTAGGAGTAGGATTGCCGGCCCCCGGGCGCCGGGGTCGACGGCCTCCGGGAGGGGATGCCACCGGGAAGGTGGCTTCCCCTTCTTGCCGTTTACGAGGAAGAGGAAGTCATGCCGAAGGGAAACAGGAGCATCATCTCGCTGGAGTGTCCGGTGTGTAAGCGCCGGAATTACTCGACGACCAAGAACCGGCGGAAGAGCCAGGACAAGCTCGAGCTGAGCAAGTTCTGCCCCTGGTGCCGGAAGCACACCGACCACAAGGAAGGGAAGGTCTGACGGGAGCGCGGTCCTAGGCCAGTAGCTCCAATGGTAGAGCAGCGGTCTCCAAAACCGCGTGTTGGGGGTTCGAATCCCTCCTGGCCTGCAGCCCTCGGAAGAACGCTCATGGCATCCAACGACGCCACCACCGTCGCCAACCGCTCCGCGATGACCCCGGAGCGACTGGTGGTCATCTTCACCATCTTCCTGGCCATCGTGCTGGTTCTGTTCCTCAAGCACGTGCTCGCGCCGGTCTGGGTGGCGGTGGGGCTCCCGGACCGCCCGCTGATCGAGGGCGCCGAGGAGTGGACCTACAGCTCGCTGGTGGCGATCGCGATCACCGCGGGGGTGATCGGCGGCGCCTGGGCGAGCCCGCGGATCCGCCAGCTCGGGTTCGAGACCGCCTCCGAGCTGATGCGGGTCACCTGGCCGAGCTGGGAGGAGACGAAGGTCTCGACCATCGCGGTGGTGGTGGCCTCGGTGGTGGCCGGGCTGATCCTCTTCGGCATCGACACGCTGAGCTACAAGGTGATGGTGGAGTGGCTGCCCGCGCTGTGGGGGAAGCTGTGATGGGCGACAAGCGCTGGTACGCGGTCCACACCTACTCGGGGTTCGAGAACAAGGCGAAGAAGAGCCTCGAGGAGAAGATCCGGATGGAGGGGCTGCAGGACTCCTTCGGGGAGATCCTGATCCCGGTCGAGCAGGTGGTGGAGATGGTGAAGGGGGAGAAGAAGACCTCGAAGCGGAAGTTCCTCCCCGGCTACATCCTGGTCCAGATGGAGATGAACGACCGGACCTGGCACCTGGTGAAGAACACCCCCAAGGTGACCGGGTTCATCGGGGCGGCGGCCAACGAGCAGCCGCCGCCGATCCCCGACCGGGAGATGGAGCGTCTGACGACGCAGATCTCCGAGGGGACGCTGAAGCCCAAGCCCAAGGTACAGTTCGAGGAGGGCGACACCGTCCGGGTGATCGACGGCCCGTTCAGCAACTTCAACGGGACGGTGGAAGAGGTGAACCCGGACAAGGGCCGGGTGAAGGTGCTGGTGTCCATCTTCGGCCGGGCCACCCCGGTGGAGCTGGACTTCATGCAGGTGGAGAAGACGAGCACCTGAGCGGTGCTCGTGCCGGGCGGAAGGGCTCGCCCCGGTTACTGGATGTGCGCAGTCGAAGTGGGCCGCGCGGAGCACGTCGCTCCGGACAGCGTGTTCGGCCGTGGGAGGGCAGCCCGCCCGCATGGACCACGGTGAGGTGAAGCGATGAAGAAGGTCACCGGACAGGTGAAGCTGCAGATCCCTGCGGGCAAGGCCAACCCGGCCCCGCCCATCGGGCCGGCGCTCGGCCAGCAGGGCGTCAACATCATGGAGTTCTGCAAGCAGTTCAACGCCCAGACGCAGGCGCAGGCGAAGGAGGGCCTGATCATCCCGGTGATCATCACCGTGTATCAGGACCGCTCGTTCACCTTCGTGCTGAAGACGCCGCCGGCCGCGGTGCTGCTGAAGAAGGCGGCGGGGCTGCACACCGAGAAGAAGAAGGGCTCGGGGTCGCACAAGCCGGGCAAGGAGAAGGTCGGCCAGGTGAAGCGCAAGCAGCTGGAAGACATCGCCCGGCTGAAGATGCCGGACATGACCGCCGGCTCGCTCGAGGCGGCGATGAACACCATCGCCGGGACCGCCCGCTCGATGGGCATCGACATCGTCGACTGACGGCCTGCCCGGAGACTCCTCACATGACGACCAAGACTGCGAAGAAGTTCCGTTCGGCGGCCGAGCTGGTGGACCGCAACAAGCGCTACGGGGTGGACGAGGCCTTCAAGCTCCTCAAGGAGACGGTGGCCAAGCGCGGGGTGAAGTTCGACCAGACGGTGGACGTGGCGATCAACCTGGGCGTGGATCCGAAGCACGCCGACCAGATGGTGCGCGGCGCGGTGGTGCTCCCCAACGGAATCGGCAAGACCGTCCGGGTGGCGGTGTTCGCCAAGGGCGAGAAGCAGCGCGAGGCCCAGGACGCCGGTGCCGACGTGGTGGGCGAGGCGGATCTCGCGAAGCGGATCGAAGAGGGCTTCATGGACTTCGACACCGTGATCGCGACGCCGGACATGATGGGCGTGGTGGGCCGGCTCGGAAAGGTGCTGGGTCCCCGGGGCCTGATGCCGAACCCGAAGGTGGGGACGGTGACCGCGGACGTGGGCAAGGCGATCCGCGAGGCCAAGGGCGGCAAGGTGGAGTTCCGCGCGGAGAAGGCGGGGATCGTTCACGCGCCGGTGGGCAAGGCGTCGTTCCCGGCCGAGAAGCTGGCCGAGAATTTCAACGCGCTCATGGAGCTGGTGATGAAGCTCAAGCCGTCCACGGCGAAGGGCGTCTATCTGAAAGGCGCGACCATCAGCGCGACGATGACCCCGGGCATCAAGCTGGACGTGCAGGAGATCGGCGCCCGCTACCGTTGATCGGCTGGAGCTTCGGGTTGATCTGAAGCAGGCTCGATCTCGCGATGACCGTGATCGGGCCTGCGAGCGCGTCCCGGTCTCCACGGGTGGGAGTCGGCTGGCCAAGGTGCTGTTCGTGATCGCCCAGGCCAGAGCGGCGGAGGCTCATCCCGGGTCGGGGGCCTCGTGGGTCGACTGCCGAAGACGGCAGCAGCTGGCGTCGGTGCAGTCCCCGACGTTGGGAGTCGGAGACCTCAGGTCGCTCGCGCGGAAGCCCCGAGCGGAGGAGTCGTCCGCGCGAGGTCCGCCAGGTAGGCGTGGAGCTGGGCGACCACGGCGGCGCCCTCGCCGATGGCTCCGCCGACGCGCTTGACCGAGCCGCTCCGGACGTCCCCCACCGCGAAGACGCCGGGGACGTTGGTCTCCAGCGGGGCAGGGATGGTTCGCCGGCCGCTGCGCGCGAGGTCGTCCCGCGAGAGGTCCGGGCCGGTCCTGACGAATCCCTTGGCGTCGAGCGCGACGTCGCAATCGCTGAGCCACTCGGTGGCCGGGTCCGCCCCGACGAAGAGGAACACCTGCCCCACCTCATGCCGGTGCTCGGTGCCGGTGTCTCGATGCTTCCAGCGGGCGAAGCCCAGCTCGCCGTTCTCGTCCGGCTCCAGTCCGCTCAGCTCCGTGCGCGTGTGGACCTGGATGTTCGGCGTCGCCGCGATGCGGTCGACCAGGTAGCGGGACATCGACTCGGAGAGCCCCTTCCCTCGGACCAGCACCAGCACCCTCACGGCGTGCCCGGAGAGGAAGACCGCGGCTTGCCCGGCCGAGTTGCCGCCCCCGACCAGCACCACGTCCTGTCCGCGGCAGTGGTGCGCCTCGATGGGAGAGGCCCAGTAGGAGACGCCTCGACCCTCGAAGGTCTCCAGCCCCGGGAGGTCGGGCCGACGGTACCGGGCACCTGACGCCAGGACCACCGTTCGCGCGGAGACATGGCGCCCGTCGTCCAGCTCCAGGCGGAAGGACCCGGGAGCGCCGTCGCCGCGGGTGCAGTCGAGGCGGACCGCGTGCGCGGGAATGGCGAACTCCGCCCCGAACTTCGTGGCCTGCGCGAAGCCGAGGCTGGTGAGCTCCTGGCCGCTGAGGCCGATCGGAAAGCCGAAGTAGTTCTCGATCCGCGCGCTGGCTCCCGCCTGCCCTCCGAAGCCCCGGGAATCGACGACCAGGACCGACAGACCCTCGGAGGCCGCGTACACCGCCGTGGAGAGGCCGGCGGGCCCCGCCCCCACCACCGCCACGTCGTACCCGCGCCGGCGAACCGAGTTCGGAAGAACGTCGAGGTAGCGGCCCAGGGCGATGTCGCCGGGATTCTTCAGCACCGTGCCATCGGGACAGACCGCGAGGGGAAGGTCCTCCGGCCCGGCCGCGTGGCGGTCGACGAGAGTCGCTGCGTCGGGGTCCGACGCGGGATCGATGACCGTATGCGGGTAGCCGCTCCGCAGCAGAAATTCCTGGAGGCGGTGCAGCCGGGGATGGCTCCGGGGCGCGACGAGGGCGGGACCGGCGAGCCCGAGCGAGGCGAGCGCCTTGCGCCGGAGGATCAGCACCTCGAGAAGGCGCGTCCCGAGCTCCACCTCGGTGACCATCAGGGTCCGGAGTCCGTCCGGAGTCACCAGGAGCGCCTCGACCTCCCCCTGGGCAATGCCTTCGAATGGAGCCCGATGCCCCCACAGATGACCCAGCTCGGCGAGGATGTGTCCCGGGCCGCGCTGCGCGATCCGCACCCTCCGACCGAGCGGATCCCGCCGGAAGGCGGCCACGGTGCCGGAGAGCACCACGTACATTCCCGCGCTCGGCTTCGAGATCTCGAAGAGGTGCTCACCGTCGTGGAAGGTTCGCCGCTCCCCGAATCGCGCCAGACGTGCGATGTCCCGTTCGCCGAGCGGGGCGTAGATCAGCTCGCGCTTGGCCTCGAGCTCCGGGTCGGGGAAGTGGGGCATGTCCACGAGGAAGTCCTGCTCGGGGCTCGACATTGCGGTGTCCTCCCGTGGGGCCACCCCAGCACGAAACCGGTCGCGATCGGCAGGTCAATCG
Source organism: Myxococcaceae bacterium (assembly GCA_003818285.1). Lineage (GTDB taxonomy): Bacteria > Myxococcota > Myxococcia > Myxococcales > Myxococcaceae > RPRB01. The sequence goes on along the minus strand of RPRB01000037.1, from coordinate 10,231 downwards.
GCGTCTTCGAGCCGGTCAGCTGGCCGTGACGGGCTCCGCGGAGCCCACGGTCTCGCGCTCGGTGAGGTCCGCCAGGTAGGCGTGGAGCTGCGCCACCACGACCGCTCCCTCTCCGATGGCGCTTCCCACACGCTTCACCGAGCTGCAGCGCACGTCCCCGATGGCGAAGACGCCCCCAACGCTCGTCTCGAGCGGCCGCGGCACCTCCCTCCGACCGGACCGGACCAGCTCCTCCAGCGTGAGGTCGGCGCCGGTCTTGATGAAGCCCTTGGGATCCAGCACCACATCGCACCCTCGGAGCCATTCGGTCGCCGGATCGGCCCCGACGAACAGGAAGACGTGCCGGACGTCCAGCTCCTGCTCGAGGCCCGTCCGGTTGTTCTTCCACCCGATCGCGTTCAGCTCCCCCCGCGCGTCCCCCTTCAGCCGGGTGAGCTCGGTGAAGGGATGCACGTGGATGTTCGGGGTCGCCGCGATCCGGTCCACGAGATAGCGGGACATGCTCTGGGCCAGCCCGGGCCCGCGGACCAGGAGCAGGACGCGCGAGGCATGGCCGGACAGGTACACCGCCGCCTGTCCGGCCGAGTTGCCGCCTCCGACCAGCACCACGTCCCCTCCCCGGCAGCCGCGGGCCTCGATGGGAGACGCCCAGTAGGAGACCCCACGTCCCTCGAAGTTGGCGAGGCCCGGGATGTCGGGACGACGGTAGCGAGCACCCGAGGCGATGACGACGGTCCGGCTGGAGACGGTCCGGCCGTCCTCCAGATGAAGCGAGAGCGGGGGAACAGGGAGGCACCTGCGGTCGCAGACGAGCCCCGACACGACGGCCGGAATGGCGAAGTCCGCTCCAAACTTCTGGGCCTGGGTGAAGCCGCGCCCGGCGAGCTCCTGTCCGGTGATACCGGTGCTGAAGCCGAAGAAGTTCTCGATCCGTGCGCTGGCGCCGGCCTGACCTCCGAACCCTTGCGCGTCGAGGACCAGGGTGGAGAGACCCTCGGACGCGGCATACACCGCGGTGGCCAGCCCGGCCGGGCCCGCACCGACCACGGCGACGTCGTAGCCCCGTTCCCGGATGGAGTTGGGCAGGACGTTCAGGTACCGGCCCAGGGCGATGTCGCCCGGGTTCCTCAGGATCGCACCACCGGGGCAGACGACCAGCGGTAGATCCGCGGGGCTCGCAGCGTTCCGGGCGACGATCTCCGCTGCATCCCTGTCGGTCTCGGGATCCAGGACCGAGTGCGGATGCCGCGTGCGGAGGAGAAACTCCTGGAGGGCGCGCACCCGGGAATCGGGGGGAGAGCCGACCAGAATCGGTCCGCCGAAGCCGAGCGCGAGCAGGCCCAGTCTCCGGAGGTTGAGGGTCCGGAGGATGCGGACCCCCAGCTCGACCTCCGCCACCAGCAGTGCGCGGAGGCCCTCGGGGCGAACCAGGATGACTTCCACCGGGCCCTGGGCCTGGATGTCCAGGAGGGCATCAGCTCCCGAGAGCTGGCCCACCTCGGCAAGCGCATGGCCGGGCCCCTCACGATCCCAGATGGGAATCCGCCGTCCGAACGCGTCGCGGCGGCTGAACTGCACGCGGCCGGAGAGCAGGACGAACATCCCCGGCCCCTGCTTCCCCACCTCGAAGAGCATGGTGCCGTCGGGGTAGCTCAGCCTCTCGCCGAAGCGGGCGACCCGCGGGATGTCGCTCTCGGGCAGGGGGTCGAAGATCTCGTGAAGCCGTCCCTCGAGGAACGAGAACTCCGATCCGGGCGGGAGTGGGGGGAGGTCGGGGATGGAGTCGCCGGGATTCGCCACGGGGTCTCCAGTAGCAGTTCGGCGCGGGACCGCCTGTCAAGATCTGCGAAGGAAGGTCAGCAGCCGGGCGATCGGTCTCCCCGGCGGCCCATGGATTCGTTCGCTCTCGGCGGGTCCTCCGGCCGCCCGTCACCCCGGGCACCCCCGGCTCCGCTCGAGCGCTTCTCAGGCCGGCCGGAACGTGAGCGCGACCCCGTTCATGCAGTAGCGGAGCCCGGTCGGCGGCGGCCCGTCGTCGAAGACGTGCCCCAGGTGTCCCCCACAGCGGCGGCAGTGCACCTCCGTGCGGACCATCAGGAAGCTGCGGTCCTCGGTCGTGCCGACCGCGTCCGGAAGCGGGGCCCAGAAGCTCGGCCAGCCGGTGTGGCTGTCGTACTTGGTCTTCGACGAGAAGAGCGGCAGCCCGCAGCCGGCGCAGAGGAACGTTCCCTCGCGATGCTCGTTCACCAGCGGGCTCGTCCCCGCGCGCTCGGTGCCGTGCTTGCGGAGCACGTCGTACGCCGCGGGTGAGAGCAGCGCCCTCCACTCCGCATCGGTCTTCTCGACCTCGAACCGCTTCCCCGTGGCGGGCGACGCGCCCCGGCTCGGCCGGCGCAGGACCAGCGACCCGAGGGCGAACGCGCCGCCGATCAGCGTCCGGCGCGAGAGGCTCATGACCCGGTCTTCGCCCGGGCGTGGCGGGGGAGGGGGCACGACTCGTAGCCGTGCTTCTCGTCCCACTGCTGGTGGTAGTCCTCGGCCTTCCAGAACGGGCCGGCGGGAGCGATCTCGGTCGTGATCCGATCGACGAGCTTCTTCTGCTCGGCGTCGCGGGAGGCGAGCCCCTGGGCCTGCTGCTCGGGCCCGAAGGTGAAGATCGCGGAGCGGTACTGGGAGCCGACGTCCGGGCCCTGCCGGTTCCCGCTGGTCGAGTCGTGCGAGCTCCAGAAGATCTCGAGCAGCCGCGCGTAGCTCACCTTCGCGGGGTCGAACTCGATGAGCACTGCCTCGGCATGGCCGGTGCCGTGATCGCCGACCTGCTCGTACGTCGGGTTCTTGGTCTGCCCGCCGGTGTAGCCGACCGCTGTCGCGAGCACGCCCGGGACCTGACGGAAGCGGTACTCGGTCCCCCAGAAGCAGCCCTGGGCGAAGATCGCCAGCTGGTGGCCGGCGGCGGGCTTCAGCGGCGTCCCGGCGCCAGCGCCTCCTGGATTCGTCCCGACAGGGAGGGGGACCACCCGCCTCTCGGAGCCGGAGGCGCGGGCTGCTTGAAACACGATCGCAAAGACGGACGCGGCGGCGAGGGGGACGATCAGGGCGAGACGCATGATGGAAGGAGTACGCGCGAGGCCCGCCTCCGGTCACCCCCAGACCCGAACCCCCGAAGAGTGCTTGAGAAACGAGTTCTCTGAGACGTCGCCGGAGACGTCGCCGGAGGACAACGAGTTCTCTGAGACCTAGGCCCCGGGAGCGAGGTCACCCCAGAGAGCGAGCAGGAGGTTGGTTGTTCGCTTGCCTGTCCTCAGCTGATCTGGCGAACGCCGTTCTCCAAGACAGACCTCGGGCGTTGCGTCAGGCGTCGGCTGTCTTACGCTCAACTCTGGTGCGTCTGTCCGGCCGCCGGACCGACCGCCCGGGCGGGCTTTGACATCCGGCCCGCCCCTTGCTAGATGCGCCGGTTCCGCCGGGTTTAGCCCCCCGGCGAACCCCCTGGTCCAAGACCGCAGGGACGGGTGCGACTCCCGTCGAAATGGAGGCTGGCGACGGCCACGACCTCCGGCCCTGCCGAGACTGAGGAGCGCTGGACCCTGGACGCAGGGTTCCGGGTCGCGAGGTGAAAGCCCTCGCACAAGACGGGCGCCGTGAGGCGTCCCTCTCGCTCTTGCCACTCTGGCTCAGGGCAGCACGCCAGGCCGTTCGGCCGGCACGATGGGAGGTGAGACAGAGTGGAGAAGAGCGAGAAGGAAGTGATGATCAAGGAGCTGAACGAGAAGTTCGCCCGGGCCCGGACGGCCATCGTGGCGGAGTTCTCGAAGCTCAACGTGGAGACCGTCACCCGGCTCCGGAAGAAGTTCCGCGACTCGGGCGTCGATTACAGGGTCCTGAAGAACACCCTGGCCAAACGCGCCGCGAAGGGCACGCCGGTCGAGGTGGTGAGCGACGACTTCACGGGCCCGGTGGCGATCGCGCTCGGGTACGACGACGTGGTCGTTCCGGCGAAGATCCTCCACGAGTTCATCAAGGATCTGGAGACCATCAAGATCCGGAGCGCCGTCGTCGAGGGGAAGAAGACCGACGCGGCGGGTGTGGCTGCGCTGGCGAAGATGCCGGGGCTGCCGGAGCTCCGGGCGAAGATCCTCGGGATGCTCACCCAGCCGGCGGGCACGCTCGTCCGCACGGTGGCCGAGCCAGGGAGCCGCCTCGCCCGCCTGATCAAGGCCAGGGCAGAGGCATTGGAGAAGACAAATTCATAGCAGTGATAAGATTTTAAAACCACTCACTGGGAACGACTCCGCCGCAGGGAGTCAAGTCCCGTTAAGAGGCTGAATTCCGCCATGGCAGACCTGAATCAGATCGTCGAGTCGCTGTCCTCCCTCACAGTGATGGAGGCCGCCGATCTCGTGAAGAAGCTCGAGGAGAAGTGGGGTGTGTCCGCCGCTGCCGTTGCCGTCGCCGCTCCCGGCGCCGGTGCGGGGGGCGCCGCCGCTGCTCCCGTCGAGGAGAAGACCGAGTTCACGGTCGTCCTCGCGAACGCGGGCGCCAACAAGATCAACGTCATCAAGGAGATCCGCGCCATCACCGGCCTGGGCCTGAAGGAGGCCAAGGACCTGGTGGAGGGTGCGCCGAAGACGGTCAAGGAAGGCGTCAACAAGGACGACGCCAAGAAGATCAAGGACCAGCTCACCGCGGCTGGCGCCACCGTCGAGATCAAGTAGTCGCGGGAGTCCGCGCGGGCGCCGGGGCACACGTCCCCCGGTGCCAGAGCGCCTGACCCGCAACCGTTCACAGGCGTGCCGGCGACTTCCTCCGTCGAGAGGGGCGCCGGCATCGCCCTTTTGAAAACCTGCCGAGAGTCCCAGTCGTCGTTGGGAGACCTGATGCCCGCCACCGTCCAGAACAACTTTCGTACCCGGAAGAGCTTCGCGAAGATCCAGAAGATCATCGAGATCCCCAACCTCATCAACATCCAGAAGCAGTCGTACGAGAAGTTCCTCCAGGCGGACGTCGCACCGGACAAGCGCGAGGACGTTGGGCTCCAGGGCGTCTTCAAGTCGGTCTTTCCCATCCGTGACTTCAACGAGACGAGCTCCCTCGAGTTCGTCAGCTACAACCTCGAGCGGCCGAAGTACGACGTCGACGAGTGCCACCAGCGGGGGATGACCTACTCCGCGCCGATCAAGGTCGTGGTCCGCCTGGTGGTCTGGGACAAGGACGAGGAGACCGGGGCGCAGTCGATCCGCGACGTGAAGGAGCAGGAGGTCTACTTCGGCGAGATCCCGCTGATGACCCAGAACGGGACCTTCATCATCAACGGGACCGAGCGGGTCGTCGTCAGCCAGCTGCACCGCAGCCCCGGCGCCTTCTTCGACCACGACAAGGGCAAGAGCCACAGCTCGGGGAAGCTGCTCTACAACGCCCGCATCATTCCCTACCGGGGCTCGTGGATCGACTTCGAGTTCGACCACAAGGACCTGATCTACGTCCGCATCGATCGCCGCCGGAAGCTGCCGGCCACGGTGCTGATCCGCGCCCTCGGCGCGGTGCCGGACACGGCGAAGAAGAACCCGCTCGAGTTCCGGGGCACCACCGAGGAGATCCTCAACTACTACTACGCCACCGAGACCATCTACCTGAACTCGGCGACGGAGTACGAGAAGTCGGTGGAGCTGGAGCTGCTCCCCGGCCAGCGCGCCACCCGGGACATCAAGACCAAGTCCGGCGAGGTGATCGTCAAGAAGAACCGGAAGTTCACCCGCGGGGCGATCAAGAAGCTCGAGGCGGCGAAGATGCGCACGCTGCCCATCGACGCCGACGAGCTGTTCACCAAGGTCTCGGCCTACGACGTGGTGGATGAGGCCACCGGCGAGGTGATCCTCGAGTGCAACGAGGAGGTCTCCCAGGAGAAGGTGGACGAGCTCCTCAAGCGGGGCATCAAGGAGTTCAAGGTCCTCTTCATCGACAACCTCAACGTGGGGCCGTACCTGCGTGAGACGTTGATGCTGGACAAGATCGACTCGCCCGAGCAGGCGATCATGGAGATCTACCGGCGGCTGCGGCCCGGTGATCCCCCGACGCCCGAGACGGCGATCAACCTCTTCACCAACCTCTTCTTCAACCCCGAGCGCTACGATCTCTCCAAGGTCGGCCGCCTCAAGCTGAACTTCAAGTTCGGTCTCGAGGAGCCGCTCGACCAGCAGATCCTCACCAAGCGCGACATCCTCGAGGTCATCCGCTACCTGATCGACCTCAAGAACGGTCGCGGCTCGGTCGATGACATCGACCATCTCGGCAACCGTCGTGTGCGCGCAGTCGGCGAGCTCATGGAAAACCAGTATCACATCGGTCTCGTTCGTATGGAGCGCGCCATCAAGGAGCGCATGAGCCTCCAGGAGATCGAGACGCTCATGCCCCACGACCTGATCAACGCCAAGCCGGTCACGGCGGTGATCAAGGAGTTCTTCGGGTCCTCGCAGCTCTCGCAGTTCATGGACCAGACCAACCCCCTGTCCGAGGTCACCCACAAGCGGCGCCTGTCCGCCCTGGGCCCCGGGGGGCTCACCCGCGAGCGCGCCGGGTTCGAGGTGCGCGACGTGCACCCGACCCACTACGGCCGCATCTGCCCCATCGAGACGCCGGAAGGTCCGAACATCGGCCTCATCGCCTCGCTCTCCACCTTCGCCCGGGTCAACGAGTTCGGCTTCGTCGAGACCCCCTACCGCAAGGTCGAGGAAGGCGGAGTCACCGGCGAGACGGCCTTCTACTCGGCGCTGGAGGAGGAGAAGCACACCATCGCCCAGGCGAACGCCGAGTTCGACAAGAAGGGCAAGTTCGTCAGCGAGCTGGTGTCCAGCCGGCGCGGGGGCGAGTTCGTCCAGGCCAAGCCCGAGGACGTGGATCTGATGGACGTGTCGCCGAACCAGCTGGTCTCGGTGGCCGCCTCGCTGATCCCCTTCCTGGAAAACGACGACGCCAACCGCGCGCTCATGGGTAGCAACATGCAGCGCCAGGCGGTGCCGCTGCTCCGGACCCAGTCGCCGCTGGTGGGCACGGGCATGGAGGCGGTGGTGGCCCGCGACTCGGGCGTCACCTGCGTCGCCCGGCGCGACGGAGTGGTGGAGGCCGTCGACGCCAGCCGCATCGTGGTGAAGGCCGACGTCGGGAACGTCAGCGACGTGGGCTCCGAGGTCGACATCTACAACCTGCTCAAGTACCAGCGGAGCAACCAGAACACCTGCCTCAACCAGAGGCCCATCGTCCGCAAGGGCGACCGGGTGAGAAAGGGCGACGTCATCGCCGACGGGCCCGCGACCGAGACCGGTGAGCTGGCGCTGGGGGCGAACGTGGTCGTCGCCTTCATGCCCTGGCAGGGCTACAACTTCGAGGACTCGATCCTGCTGTCCGAGCGGCTGCTCAAGGACGACGTCTTCACCTCGATCCATATCGAGGAGTTCGAGTGCATCGCCCGGGACACCAAGCTCGGGAAGGAAGAGATCACCCGCGACATCCCCAACGTCGGCGAGGAGGCCCTCAAGGACCTCGACGAGTCGGGCATCATCCGCATCGGCGCCGAGGTGAAGCCCGGCGACGTCCTGGTGGGGAAGATCACCCCCAAGGGCGAGACCCAGCTCAGCCCCGAGGAGAAGCTGCTCCGGGCCATCTTCGGCGAGAAGGCGGGCGACGTGCGTGACAGCTCGCTCCGCGTTCCCCCCGGGGTCACGGGCACCATCATCGGGGCCAAGGTGTTCAGCCGGAAGGGCGTGGAGAAGGACGAGCGGGCCAAGCAGATCGAGTCCGCCGACGAGGCCAAGCTCCTCAAGGACCAGAACGACGAGATCAAGGTCATCCAGGATTCGGCGTTCGTCCGGCTCCGGAAGATGCTCACCGGCAAGGAGGTCGAGGGCCGGCTGGTCGACGACAAGGGCAAGGTCCTGCTGAAGAAGGGCGACGTCCTGAACGATGAGCTGCTCTCCACCGTGCCCTACCGGTACTGGAGCGAGATCACCGTGGGCGAGCCGCTGGACAGCAAGGTCCGCGACATCCTGCGCAGCCTCGAGGAGCAGAAGGAGGCGGTGAAGCTCGTCTTCGGGGAGAAGATCGCCCGCATCAAGAAGGGCGACGAGCTCCCGCCGGGCGTGATCAAGATGGTCAAGGTGTACGTGGCCATCAAGCGCAAGCTCGCGGTGGGCGACAAGATGGCCGGCCGCCACGGGAACAAGGGCGTGGTCAGCCGCGTCCTGCCCGAGGAGGACATGCCGTACCTCGAGGACGGCCGTCCGGTGGACATCGTGCTCAACCCCCTGGGCGTTCCGAGCCGGATGAACATCGGCCAGATCCTCGAGACCCATCTGGGATTCGCGGCCCGCGGCGTGGGCGAGCGGCTCCAGAAGTTCATCGAGGAGAAGTGGAGCGGCGAGCAGCTGAAGAAGGAGCTGAAGAAGATCTACGACGATCGGGCCTTCGGCGAGTTCCTGGACGGGCTCCCCGAAAAGGAGGTCGTGACGCTCTGCCAGCGGCTACGGAAGGGCATCCACGTGGCCACCCCGGTGTTCGACGGCGCGCGGGAGAACGAGATCCACGCGCTCCTCGACGAGGCGGAGCTCCCGCGCTCGGGCCAGATGGTGCTCTTCGACGGGCGCACCGGTGAGCCGTTCGATCAGAACGTCACCGTGGGTGTCATGTACATGCTCAAGCTGCACCACCTCGTGGACGAGAAGATCCACGCCCGGAGCATCGGGCCCTACAGCCTGGTCACCCAGCAGCCGCTGGGCGGCAAGGCGCAGTTCGGCGGACAGCGGCTCGGCGAGATGGAGGTCTGGGCGATGGAGGCCTACGGCGCGGCCTACACGCTCCAGGAGTTCCTCACCGTGAAGTCCGACGACGTGGTGGGGCGCACCCGGATGTACGAGGCCATCGTGAAGGGCGACAACGTGCTCGAGTCGGGGCTGCCCGAGTCGTTCAACGTGCTCCTCAAGGAGCTGCAGTCGCTGGCCATGGACGTGGAGCTCCTGGAAACCGCCCCGCCCGAGCGGCAGCGGTCGCTCGGAGACGGATTCGACGGCGAGCCCCGGAAGACCGGGACCGACGCGTAGCTGACTGCCGGCGCCCCGCAGGACGGGGGGCGCCGCATGGATTCGACGAGGCCGGGTGACCGCGCAGGGCGCGACTCCGGTGAGGCAGTGAACGAGAGAATTGGAGGCAACGTGAAGGACATCTTCAACTTCTTCGAGAAGCCGAAGGACCCGCTGTCGTTCCAGGCGATCCGCGTCGCCCTGGCCAGCCCGGACAAGATCCGGCAGTGGTCCCACGGCGAGGTGAAGAAGCCGGAGACCATCAACTACCGCACCTTCAAGCCGGAGCGGGACGGCCTGTTCTGCGCCCGCATCTTCGGCCCGGTGAAGGACTACGAGTGCAACTGCGGCAAGTACAAGCGCATGAAGCACCGCGGGGTGGTGTGCGAGAAGTGCGGCGTCGAGGTCATCCAGTCCAAGGTGCGCCGCGAGCGGCTGGGGCACATCACCCTGGCCACGCCGGTGGCCCACATCTGGTTCCTGAAGAGCCTGCCGAGCCGCATCGGCAACCTGCTCGACATCACGCTCAAGGATCTGGAAAAGGTCCTCTACTGCGAGAGCTACATCATCATCGACCCCAAGGCGACGCCGCTGGTGAAGGGCGAGCTCGTCTCGGAGGAGAAGCTGCACCGGCTCTACCAGGAGCACGGTGAGGACAGCTTCCTCGCCGGCATGGGCGGCGAGGCGGTCCGCGAGATGCTCCGCGGGATCGACGTCCACAAGCTCTCGGAGGAGCTCCGCCGCGAGATGCGGGAGACCAACTCCGAGGCCAAGCGGAAGAAGCTCTCCAAGCGGCTGAAGGTCGTCGAGGCGTTCCGGATCTCCGGCAACCGGCCGGAGTGGATGATGCTCGACGTCATCCCGGTCATCCCGCCCGACCTCCGCCCGCTGGTTCCGCTGGACGGTGGCCGGTTCGCGACCTCGGACCTCAACGACCTGTACCGCCGGGTGATCAACCGGAACAACCGGCTGAAGCGGCTCCAGGAGCTCAACGCCCCGGACATCATCATCCGCAACGAGAAGCGGATGCTGCAGGAGGCGGTGGACGCGCTGTTCGACAACGGCCGCCGCGGCAAGACCATCACCGGCCCGAACAAGCGGCCGCTGAAGTCGCTCTCCGACATGCTGAAGGGCAAGCAGGGCCGCTTCCGTCAGAATCTGCT
>RPRB01000036.1 GCA_003818285.1 Myxococcaceae bacterium | reverse complement strand
TGCTTCGTGACTGAGCCCGACTCCCCTCAGCCGTCCCGATGACCGCGCCGGAGCAGGAGCCCGCGCACGAAGAGAACGAGTCCCACCGCGAGCGTCGGGAGCATCAGCACCACGAGCAGCCGGAGAACCCCGCACGGGCCGGTGAAGCTCCCGGCGACGACCGGTTCGCAGGGCGGGTCGTACCAGAGCAGCTGGACCACGAGCGCCGCGATGCTGAGCACTCCGGTGAGCGCGAGCGCCGTCCCGGCGACCACGAGCTTCGTGCCCGCGCGCGCGGATGGACCGAGCGGGAGGGCGGACATCGGGACTACCGTCGCCCGAAGAGTCGCTTGAGCCCGCCGAGCACGCCGGTCTCCTGCCTGGGGGGCAACGCTGGCGTCTCGGGCTCGGAGGGTGTGCGCTGCGGCGGTGGCGTCTCGGCCTCCGCCGCCGGGGCGGGCAGCTGCAGCTGCAGCGGCTGACGCTTCCCGCTCGGATTCGTCGCCGCGGCCTGGAGCACGCCGTCGGTGTCCAGCGACAGATGGAGCAGCCAGTCCCCGGCGCGATCCGCCGGCGCGCGCAGCAGCCCGAGGAAGCTCCGCGGATCCGGCGCCTTCGCCGATCCCTGGAACACCTGCACCTCCAGCGGGACGCCCAGCCCCAGGGTCACGGTGAGCGTCTTCTCCGCCGGGAGCCGGGTGTTCCGGTCGAGTACCCGCACCTGCCCGAGCTCGGGAGCGAGGATCTCCAGCGGCACCCCGAGCACCTCGTGCAAGGCCGTGCGGGAGGCGCTCTTCGGCCCCGCCGACGTCAGCAGGTGCGCCAGCGCGGCCGCACCGGTGGACACGGCGGCGTCGACGTTGACGTCGGTCCGCGCATAGCGGCCCATCGCGTCCTCGATCAGCCGCCGGACGTGCGGGAGCCGGGTCGCGGAGCCCACCAGGACCAGCTCGTCGAGCGACTCGGGCGTCAGGGAAGCCGAGCGAAGAACCTCGCGGGCGAGCAGCACCCCGCGCTCGACCAGGGTCGTCGTGCGACCCTCCAGCTCGATGCGGGTGAGCCGCGCGCCCTCGACACTGGCCTCCTTCAAGGTGGCGTCCTCGAGCTGGGTCCTCAGCTGTGCCGCGTCGGCGATGCGCTTGCGGAGCACGGCAGCGTCCGCGCGGGCGCCCTTGTCGAGCGCGAGCGCGATCTGCTCGTCGAAGTTCGCCGACCCCAGCGAGGCGTCACCACCGCAGGCCACCATGTCCAGGTCGTTGCCCGAGGCGGCGAGCACGGCGATGTCGCAGGTGCTGGCCCCCATCCGGAAGACCAGGATCCGGCGGCGGGCCAGTCCCCGGCCGTGGGCGAAGGCCATCGTGGCCGCGGTCGGTGCCTGGACCAGCCGCACACCCTCGAAGCCGGCCCGCTCGGCGGCCTCGCGCAGCCGCTCGCGCTGGAGGGTGTTGAACGCCACCGGGACCGTGAGCACCACCCGCGCTGCCTGGTGCGCGGTGAGATCCTCGGCACGGTGGCGGATCCAGCGGAGCAGGGTGGCCACCAGCTCGCCGGCCGTGACCGTGCCGCCCTCGAGCGCGAATGCCGCCTCGCCGCGATCATCCGGAACGACCGCCGCGGGCCAGCGCCGCGCCACGGTACGGGCGGAATCGGACTCGGCACGGGTGCCGAGGAAGGGCAGCGGCGCTCCGACCCAGAGAGGAACCTCCGGCGCGTCGGGCGCGAGCATCCTGGGAGGCGCCCCGGGCTCCCGCACCAGACGGACCGGAACCTCGTGACGGCCGCCGGACGGGTCCAGGACCAGCGCCTCGGCCCGCCCATCGTGAAACCAGCTGGCGCGGACCGACTCGGGGTTGATCTCGATTCCGAGCTCCGTCGTTCCAACCGGTGCGGTGCGCGCCGGAGCGGGAGGGGTCTCGGCAGCCGGGACCACCTCGGCGGGCGGCGCCTCCGGACCGGGGACTTCCTGGTCCCGGGCCTCGGTCGACGGAACGAGCGAGAGCGGCGCCGCGGCTGAAGAGGGGGCCGAGGGCTCGGCGCGCGGGAGGTCCGTCCCGGGCTCGAGCCGGATCGCGCCCTCCTCGAGGATGGGAGCCTCGTCGAGCGGCGGGGGTGGGGGGATCGGCCTCTCGTCCCCGGCGGACGCCTCCATCGAGGGGAGGAGCGGGATGGGAGTCGTCGGTCGGTCGTGGACCGATCCCGGCTGCCTCAGGGCGTGCGCGACGTCGTGGAAGGACGACTCGGGCACGTGGAGCGGCTCATCGCCCCGCACCGGCGCGTCGAGCTGGAAGCGCTGTGGCGGCTCGGGCGGCGGCTCGTCGAGCGGTGTGGCGACGAGCGTCCCCGCGGGTGGGGTGATCGCGGCGTGCACGTCCGCGGACGCGCGGGTGTGCTCGAGGCCGGCGGGCCGCAACGGGCCCGGCCCCTTGAACTCGGTGACCACCAGCTCCGGCAACACGGCCTCGTCGAGCGGCGGATGAGGTCCGGTGATGCGGGCGCGGGGCTGGACCGGCTCGGCGCTCTCGGTTCCGGCGGGGGGCGGCCCGGCCTCCGCAGCCGCGGTGGTGGGCCCGCCGGTGGGCTCGGGAGCCGCGGGCCCGGAGGGCTCGCTCACGGACCCGAGGGAAGGCGCCCCGGCTTCCTCCTCGGCCGCCGGGGGCGCGGCTCGTGTCCAGTGGCCATCGCGCGTTGCCGTCCATGCCTCGCGCGACGTGTCCTCGAGAGAGGCTGCGGGCTCCCCCCCGCCCGCCGAGGTATCCGCCGGCTCCTCGGCGCCCACCGAGGTGTCAGACACCTTCGACGGCGCGTCCGGGCCGGCGGGCACTGCCTCCGGTTCGGGGCTCGCCTTCCGAGCAAGGTCCGAGGTCTCGACACCCGAGGTGTCGGCCTTCGACACCGCCTCGGCGCCGAGACCAGAGGTGTCAGACACCTTCGATGGAACATCCTGGGCGACGAGCTCCTCCTCCGGTTCCACCGGGCGGGCGATCTCGCCGTCCTCGAGACGCACGGAGCCGGAGGCTGTCGACGTCCCCTCCGCCGTGTCGAGCGCCTCGGCGGGTTCGGGGCTCGCCGCGGCTTCCGCCAAGGGCTCCAGCGCCGGCGGTTCCGAGGCGATGGGCGGCGGCCCCAACGCCTGTGACCCGGCACCGGCGACCACTTCCTCGTCCCCGGGAGATGCCTCGGCCACCTCGTCGGGCGAGACCTCGTCCGGCTCGGGCGGGGTCGTCTCCGGCAACGGGTGGAACGGCGTCGGAGGCTGCGTGCGGCCCGGTCCGGCGGGCGGCGCCCACGCCTCGCGATGGGCAGGGCGGGCCATCGCCTCCCGGGAGGGCGTCACCGGGGCGGCGCTCGGCCCGGACGGCGGCTCCCAGGCGCTCGGGTGCGCACGGGCCTCGGCCGGCGCGCTGCCCCGGGCGGGTCGCCCCGTGACGATGCGCTCCACCAGCGCCTTGCCCGCCGCCTCGAGCCGGACGAAGCGGAGCGTCATCCCCGGGCGCTCGCCGGAGGCGCTGGACCGGACCACCACCCCCTCGCCGCGGAGGAGGGACGTTCCGTCGGCGAGGATCAGATCGAAGAGGAGCGTCGCACCGACCGGCTTCGGCGCCTTCGTGGCGAGGAAGAACCCGTCACGGCCCACGTGGGCGCCATAACTGGCGGCGAACTCGTCCTCGCTGCGGAAGGGCAGCCGGACGCGGAGCGGCGTCGGCGCGGACATGGGTGGGGGTCAAAGATGCCCCGAATTCGCTTCTCCCCCAAGTCTTCCGGCGGTATCTGCCCCACCCCCTCCCCGGTGCTCCGGGTCCCTGTCCACGTGCGTCAGCGGCGCACAGCCGTCTTTCCCGCGGCTGACGCAGGCTCCGAGGGAGGGCTCGGCCGGCCGTCTCCGGGCCCGGTCTCTGCGCTGGCAGCGGCACGGGAGCTGCTGGTGCGTCCGACGGGTGTGGCGCGAAGCTGGAACTCGGGGCCCGCCACGTCCAGGTAGCGCTCCAGGTCGGCCTCGGCTCTGGGGAGCAGAGGCGACCTTGCCCCCTCGTAGCACCGGACCCGAAGCGCAAGCGGCTTTGCCTCCCAGATCGGGTACGGCTCGAACGGAGCGAACGCGGGCATGCAGCTTCCGAGGTCGATCTCCGCAAGCGCGATCAGCACCTGGCGACGCACCGATTCGAGCCTGTACACGGGAAGCGGTTGGTCGAGCGCCTGCACGAGCCGGGGGACGCGGGAAGGTTCCTTTCGTGCAATCTGGATGGCGAGCGGGCCTGCGAAGACGAGCGCGGCCTGGATCTCCCACGGGTCACCGGTGCGAAGCTCCCGGAGGATGTCCTCCACGGCGGTCGCGGCGGCGGTGGTATCGCCCTGCTCGAACGTGCTCCGGGCGGAGAGGACCCGGCTCACGATCGGCTGGTACGCGGCCAACTTCCTGTTCACCTCTTCCGCTTCCGGTGCATGGGTGTAGGCGAGCACCTCCGCGGCAAGGGGCACCTGGATTGGCCCCCGCAAGCTGGCCAGGATCGGCTGGAGCTCCCGGCGCGCGTCGGCGTAGTTCCTGGCTCGATGGGCGAGCAGCACGCGATGCAACCGACCTGTCGCCTCGGAGGCGCCGGGCGGAAGCTCCAGCGGCTCGTCCCAGAGCGACTGCAGCTCCATGCGAATCTGACCGACCCGCTCCCAGTCGACGTCTCCGACCAGCGCCGGCCGTTCGGCGTGGATCGCCCGCGCGCTGGCCCTCAGGCCCTGGACCGTCAGCCCGCGCGAGCGCCCGACGCTTCGGGCGAACCCGAACTCGAGAATGGGGTGATCGTCGGTGTTGGTCTTGCCCTGCTCCTCGGCGGCGACCGCCCTGACCAGCGCCGGAGCGGCGACGAAGTAGGAGAGAAAGCCCTCCGCGTCCTCCACGTGCCAGACCTTGCGCAAGGCGCTCCGGAAGGGTTCGGCGCTCGCCCGGGCCCGGAGCCGCTCGACGTCGTACACGCGCGGCCGCTCCGATGCCGCGAACACCAGGTCGGCGGCGAGGGTCTGCCACGTCTCCACCTCGCGGAATACCGAGGCGAGCGTGGCCATGGCGCAACGGAGCGTCTCGGGGAAGATCTCGTAGGCCTGCACCCATTGCAGGAAGACTCCGTCCGGCCTCAGCCGCGCGCGCACCGCGCGGTAAAACTCCTCGCTGAAGAGGCTCGCCACCCCGACCCGATAGGGATTCGACGGCTCGGAGAAGATGAGATCGTACTTCTCCGAGGAAGCGACCAGCACCTCACGCGCGTCGCCGAAGATGAGATGGATCTTCGGGTTGCTCAGGACGTTCTGGTTGACCGGAGCAGCCCGGCGGGCGACCTCGACGATCGCCGGCTCGATCTCGATGACATCGACCCGCTCCATCTCCGGAATGGCGGCGAGCCATCCGGCGGTGCTGCCCGTCCCGAGGCCGATGACCAGTGCGCGGCGGAGGGAGGGATGCGAGATCGCGCCGAGAAGGCCGCCCATCACCTGTGTGCCGCTGTCGGTCACGGCCGATCCGTCGTCCTTGCCGTTCACCACGAAGGTCAGCTCGTCGGGCGTCGTCAGTGCAACCGAGCTCTCGACCCCGTCGACCTCCCAGAGCAGCTCGCTGCGGCGCGCGAGCTTCCATCGCTCGAGGTCGGTCGCGGACTTCTTCAGGACGTCCGCCCGTCCGGCACCGATGCCGGAGTGACGCCAGACGGCCGATGGTCCGGTGGCGAGCATCATCAGCGACAGGCAGACCGCCACCGCGGAGGAGAGGGCGATCCCGCGCCAGCGAACGGCAAGGCGGCGCTCGTCGGCGAGGAGGAGGACGACGACCGCCAGCCCGGCGAGCAGCAGCACCGTGAGCCGCCAGGCCCCGGGCGCGGACAGCACGCGGAGCAGCCCGAAGCCGCCGAGGAGCGCCCCGGCGATGGAGCCGGCGGTGTTCGCCGCGTACCCCAGAGCCACTGCGCTTCCGATCCCTGGGCTCCGCGGCCGGAGCAGGGAGATGAGCAGCGGAAACTGGTACCCCGCGACGACCGCTGCAGGGAGGATCACCGCACCGGCGACGATGACCCACCCGAAGGCCAGCCCTCCCAGCCCGAGGGTGGAGAGTGAACGGAGAAGCGCGGCGAGCACCGCCAGGTCGTCGGCGAAGGCGAAGGGCAGGGCGAGGAAGAACGCCTCGAGGAGACAGGTGAGGGTGAGCGTCGCCGGCGAACCGCCACCTTCCGAGGAGAGCAGGGAGTGCAGCGCCCCACCCACGGCGATGCCCAGGAGAGCGAGGGCGAGGATGACCCCGAAGGTAAAGGTGGATCCTCCGAGGACTGGCCCGAGAAGGCGGTACCACACCATCTCCATCAGGAAGAAGACCAGACCCACCACCGCGGCGGCGGCGACCAGAACCCGCTGGCCGCGCGCACTTCCCGTTGCCTTCGCCAGCGCCTCCGACTTGGGCCTGGTCTGCTCGCCGGGCCAGGTGCGCGACAGGACCCGCGCGACGAGCCCTACCAGGGCGTTCACCACTGCTGCCGTCCAGAGCGTCTGCCGGATGCCGTAGAGCTCGATGAGGACGAAAGTGGCGAGCAGCGTGCCGCACACCGCGCCGAGGGTGTTCGCCCCGTAAAGCCAGCCCACCGACCGGCGCTCCTCGCTTCCGGCGTTCACCGCCGCGGTGACCACCGCGGGGAGTGTCGCCCCCATGGCCAGCGTCGGCACCGCGAGCACCACCGCGCTGAGCAGCAACCGCACGATGGAGGCTCCCGCCTCGCCCAGGACGGGCGACCCTCCCAGGCCCACGTAGATTGCCCGCACCCCCATGACGAGCGCCGGGGTCAGGGCGGACGACGCGGCGACCATCAGCTCGAGGTTCCCGTACAGCATCAGGGGGCCGCGGCGGCGGTTCACCCACCGGCCGCCGAACCAGCTTCCCACCCCGAGGCCGCCCATGAAGATCGCGGTCACCGCCGCGCTGGCCAGGGTCGACGCTCCGAAGATGAGACGGAATTCCCGGAGCCAGGCCGATTGGTACACCAGGGAGCACGCACCGGAGACGAAGAGGAGCGGTGCGAGTCGAACGAATCGGCGCATGTGGTTCCGGTCGGAACCCAACGTTTTCAGGCTCTGACCGAGGCGACCAGCTTCTCCACCGCTGCGCCCAGCAGCGCCGGGTCCGCCCCGCCGGCCTGGGCCAGGTCCGCCCTGCCGCCCCCCGACCCGCCGGCCACCCGGGCCACCTCGCGGATGGCGTCTGCGGCGCTGAAGCCGCGGGCCACGATGTCCTTGGTCGCGCCGACCAGGACCAGGCCCTTCCCGTCCTTCTCACCCCAGACCACCACGACGCCGGAACGGAGCTTGTCCCGGAACTGGTCGGCGAGCACCCGGTAGGCCTTGGCGTCCGCCGGGTCGACCCGCTGGGCGAGCACCTTCACCCCATTGACCTCGCGCGCCTCTGCGAGGACGTCCCCGCTGCTGCTGGCCGAGGCCCGCCGGACAGCGGTCTCGACCGCCTTCTCCAGCTCCTTCACCCGCCGCTGCGTGGCCTCCACCCGACGCACGAGCTCCTTGGGGGAGGTGCGCAGCAGCTCGGAGGCACGGCGAACCTCGTGCTCCATCTCCCGCACCCATTCCAGCGCCCCGATGCCGGTGAGGGCCACGATGCGCCGCACCCCCGAGGCGATGCCGCCATCGGAGGTGACCTTGAAGAAGCCGATGTCTCCGGTGCGCCGGACGTGGGTGCCGCCGCAGAGCTCGGTGGACTGCGGGTGCACGCTCACCACCCGGACCCGGTCGCCGTACTTCTCGCCGAACAGCGCCACCGCGCCGCCCTTCTTCGCCTCGTCCAGGTCCATCACCTTGGTCTCGGCGTCCGCGTTGTCGCGGATCCACCCGTTGACCAGGTCCTCCACCCGCTCGAGCTGCTCGGGCGTGGGCTGGGAGAAGTGCGAGTAGTCGAAGCGGAGGTAGTCCGGGGCCACCACCGAGCCCGCCTGCTTCACGTGCTCACCCAGGACGATCTTGAGTGCCCGGTGCAGGAGGTGCGTGGCCGAGTGGTTGGCGCGGATGGAGTTCCGCCGCTGCCCGTCCACCGAGAGCTGGACCACATCCCCGGCACGGAGCGTGCCGCTGCTGACCTGCACCTGGTGCACCGTCAGGCCCGCCACCGGCTTCGCGGTGTCCAGCACCTGGGCCTCGGCCTTCCCGCCGTGCCCGACGATGCGCCCGGTGTCGCCCACCTGGCCGCCGGCCTCGCCGTAGAACGGGGTGCGGTCGGTGAGCAAGCCACCCCGCTCGCCGGCGCGGAGCTCGGGCACCTCGCGCCCGTCCTTCACCAGCGCGACCACGGTGCCCTCGCCCTCGTGCCCCTCGCCCTCGTAGCCGAGGAAGACGGTCTCCCCGAGCCGGGCCTGGAGCGCGGGCCAGAGGTCCGCCACCGCCTTCTCGCCGGAGCCGCCGAAGGTCCCCCGCTGCCGCTGCGCCTCCATCAGCTGCTCGTAGCGGTCGAGGTCCACCTCGAAGCCGCGCTCGCGGGCGATGATCTGCGTCAGGTCCCAGGGGAAGCCGTGGGTGTCGTGGAGGAGGAAGACCACGTCGCCGGAGAGGACGGTCTTCCCCTTCGCCTGGGCCATCTCCTCGTCGATGAGCCGGAGCCCCCGAGCCAGGGTGCGGCGGAAGGACTCCTCCTCGTGCCGGGTGGCCTCGAGGACGAAGGCCTCGTTTTCTTGAAGCTCCGGGTAGGACTCATGCATCTGCTGGACGACGACCTTCACCACCTCGTGGAGGAAGGGCGCGTCCAGGCCCAGCCGGGAGCCGTGGCGGATGGCCCGCCGCATGATGCGCCGGAGCACGTAGCCGCGCCCCTCGTTGGAGGGCTGCACGCCGTCGGAGACGAGGAACGCCGTCGCCCGCGCGTGGTCGGCGATGACTCGCATCGAGGCATCGTCCGACGGGTCACGGCCGTAGGTCTTGCCGGACAGCTCGCTTGCCCGGGCCAGCAGCGGGACGAAGAGGTCGGTGTCGTAGTTGCTTCGCTTGCCCGCGACCACCGCGGCGATGCGCTCCAGGCCGGCGCCGGTGTCGATGGACGGACGCGGAAGCTGCTCGAGCGGGCTGTCCTTCTCCTTCCGCTCGAACTGCATGAAGACCAGGTTCCAGATCTCCAGCCACCGGTCGCACTCGCAGGCAACGCCGAGACACGCCCTGCCCGCGGCCTCCTCGGCGCAGGGGATGTCGTTGCCCTGGAAGTAGTGGAGCTCCGAGCAGGGGCCGCAGGGCCCGGTGTCGCCCATGGCCCAGAAGTTGTCCCTGTAGCCGAGCCGGTGGATGCGCGACTCGGGCACGCCCACCCGCTTCCAGAGCCGGGCCGCCTCCTCGTCCCAGGGGATGCCCTTCTCGCCGTTGAAGACGGTGGCGGCGAGCCGGTCCGGGGCGAAGGCCAGGTCCCGGGTCACGAACTCCCAGGCGAAACCGACCGCGTCCTCCTTGAAGTAGTCGCCGAAGGAGAAGTTCCCCAGCATCTCGAAGAAGGTGTGGTGACGCGCGGTGAAGCCGACGTTGTCCAGATCGTTGTGCTTCCCACCCGCGCGCACGCACTTCTGCGACGACGTGGCCCGCTTGTAGGGGCGGGACTCGCGCCCGGTGAAGACGTCCTTGAACTGCACCATGCCCGCGTTGGTGAAGAGGAGGCTCGGGTCGTCGAGCGGCACCAGCGACGAGCTGGCCACCCGCCGGTGACCCCGGTTCTCGAAGTAGGACAGGAAGGCTTCGCGGACCTGTGCGGCAGTACGGACCATGGAAGCCCTGCATATAACGTCTGCTAGGCTCCCGGCCTCACGCCGTGTGCGCCCACCCCCTCGCTCCTGTCGCCCGAACCGTGGCGCTCGCGGGGGCTCTCCTCGGTGGGGCCGCACTGGCGCAGGCAGACCCCCGGATCGCCTTTCTTTCCCGGCAGCTGGGGACAGCGGCCGACCCCCGCGTCCGGGCCCAGGCCGCCCTCACCCTGGGCACGACGGAGGCCCCGGGGGCCCTCGGACCTCTCTGCGCCGCCCTGAGCGACCCCGAGCCGCTGGTGCGCTCGGCGGTCGCTCGCTCGCTCCCGGAGCTCCACGACCTCGGGGCGCTGGAGTGCCTCATCGCGCACGCCGGGGAGACCGCCCCCGAGGCCCAGGCGGAGATCCGCCGCGCGGTGGCGGTGCTGCGGAAGGTGAAGGAGCGGAGGCCCACCGTGGACGTCTGGGTGGAGCCGGTGCGTGACCCCGGGAGCCCACCGCTCGGCGAGGTGCTCTGCGTGGAGGCGCGGACCCGGCTGGTGAAGCGGCTCGCCTGGTCCGGTGCGCGGAGCGACGCCGCCGAGTCGGCGCCGAGGACCGCGGCCCGGGGCACCCCCGCCTTCCTCCTGCAGCCCACCCTGCTGCGTGCCGACGGCGGAGCGCTGGTGATGGCCGCGGTCTGCCTCACCTGGCCGAGGAAGCAGATCCTCGGCGAGGTGCGGGTGAAGGGCAGTGGTGGAGCTCCGATGGACCTCATCCGCGCGCTCGTGCCCCGGCTCATCGAGGACGCGGCGAGCACCTTCGACTGGGAACTCACTCCATGATGGAGACGACCATGGCGCCACGGCAGAGGAAGCTGCGCAACTACCTGCTCGATGCGCCGCTGCAGCTGCGCTTCACCGCGGTGCTGGTGCTGGCCACCCTGCTCGGCGCGGGGCTGCTGGGCATCTTCCTCGCCCGCGCGCTGAACCGGCTGGCCGAGCAGGCGGAACGCGCGGTGGAGGCGCGAGCGGCGGCCGCGCAGGCCAGCCACGAGCTGGGGAACGCGTCCCTGTCCAAGACGCTGCTCGAGCGCTTCAACGACCCCGAGTTCACGGCGCAGCTGGAGCGGCAGTCGCGGGCCATCGACGCCGCGTACCAGGCGGAGCAGGCCCAGGTCGCGGAGCAGCGCCGGGAGGTGGCCCGCGAGTCCACCCGCATCGGCTGGCTGGTCCTCTTGTCGGTCCTGGTGTTCGCCCTGACGGTCCTGCTCCTCGGCATCGTCATCACCCACCGGATCGCGGGCCCGGTGTACCGGGTCCGGAGGCTGCTCTCCGACCTGGCCGAGGGCAGGCGCGAGGTGCCCCGCCACGGACTGCGCGACGGCGACGAGCTGCGGGAGCTGTTCGACGCCGCCGCATCGCTGGTGAAGACGCTCCGGGCCGAGGACGAGGCGACCCTCGAGGCGGTCTCGGTCGCGCTCGCCGCGTCCGACCGGGGCGACGGGCTGCGACAGGTGCACGACCGGCTCGCGCGCCGCCTGCACGCCTGAGGAGAGCCGCGGACGAGAAAGGCCAGGGGGGCCTAGGGCGACGGCGCGGCCTCTTCCCCAGCCGCCTCCCACGACAGGAGCGCATGCAGAGGGACGAGGAGCTCCGCCCCCTCGGCTCCGAGCAGCAGGTCGTACGGGCCCACCGAGAGGAGCGGGTCCTCGAGGGTGAAGCCGTTGCGCAGCACCAGCCGGACCCGCTCCCCCACCGCGGGGAGGAAGGGACGAGGGTCGGAGTGGGGCCGCCGGTCCGGCTCGCGCGCCACCGGAACCGGCTTCTGGGCCAGCCGGGAATCCCGCGACAGCCGGGGAAGGAGCACGTCCCAGGTGGACCGGCGAGCCACCGCGCACACCGCGAGCTTCTCCAC
The DNA here is from genome assembly GCA_003818285.1 of Myxococcaceae bacterium. Taxonomy (GTDB): domain Bacteria; phylum Myxococcota; class Myxococcia; order Myxococcales; family Myxococcaceae; genus RPRB01. The sequence continues at coordinate 19,957 of RPRB01000036.1, read as the reverse complement.
CCGTCCCGAGCGCTCGAGGACGAAGGCCACGGGGTGGGTCGCCAGGAGCACGTCGAGCAGCGTCCGGTCCGCGAGCACCAGGGCGAGCGGCACCTTCGCCCTGGCTGCATCGGCGAGCCAGCCGTCCACCCGCGTCGCCGACACCGCGCTGCGCGCCTCCTTCACCGTGGCCTTGGCGCGGGTCCGCGCCTGACGCGCCCGGAACTGCTCGAGGGTCAGACCCGACTGGAGGAGCCCGAAGGCCTCGGCCAGGTCGAGCCCGCCGTGCTGCCCCATCAGCGAATAGGCCTGGTCGAAGCGCTTGGCCTCCTCGGGGTGCAGCTTGCGCCACACCCGGGCGCGCATCTTCCCCTCCAGCTCGCCCTTGGCGATGCGCGCCGGCACCCGCTCGCGCGCGGCCAGCGCGTTGATCGCCTCGGCGGAGGGCGGAGTCGCCGGCCCTCGCGGTGCGAGGCGCCCGTGCGGTGGGCCCCCCGGTCGCGGCGGCGAACGCGCCGGACGGGGCACGGCGCTGGGGCGGACCGGGCTGGGCGTGCCGGGCGACGTGGGCGCGGACGGGGTGCTGGGCGTCGCCGGGCGCCGGACCACCTCGACCGTCGGTGGGCGCCGGCCCTTGCGGTCAGCCATCCCCGGGCTTCTCCAGAGCAGGGATGGCGACCCGCCAGTGCCCCGCCTCGTTGACGAGGTGGACCTCCTGCACGGTGCCGTGCGTCGTCACCGCCAGCACCGCGGTGCGACCGTCCTCGGACTTCACCGTCACCTGTCCGGGCGCGGGCGGCCGCGGGTCCGCCTGGAGCAGGTCCACCGGCGCCGGATGGAGGGTCCCACCGCTCGCCTTCGACAGCGCCTCGGCACGGCCCAGGAGCGCGGTCCGGCTCCGCTCCGAGAGCAGGGAGAGGGTGCGTGCGTCGTCGTCGCGCTGCACGGCGGAGAGCATGCTCCGGTACGCCTCCACCGGCGTGTCGTCCGGGTAGCGGTGGCAGCCGGCGCTGGCCACGAGGAGGAGGGCGAGGAGGCGGGGCACGGCGGGGGCGCATCGTCCGGCAGGCGGGCCCCGGGCACAAGAGTCAAAACGCCTGGCGCGGGCGGAGGCTCAGCGCTTGACGAGTCGTGCCCGGTACACCGGCTCCCCGGTCTCCAGATAGCGCCGCTCGCGGCTGCTCGGAACGTCGTCCGGGTCGGCGGGGTGAAAGCGGCCGGGCCCGAGCGGGTTGTGCCAGCCCGCGGCCTCCAGCGTGGCGAGCATCTCCTCGGCGCGTGAGCGCACGTCGGTGCGAAGGTCGAAGGCGGCCCCCTGCGCCGCCAGCCCGAGAAGCAGGGTAGCGAACGCGGGCGTGAGGATGGCCCGCTTCCGGTGCGCCCGTTTCCACCACGGGTCCGGGAACTGGAGATGAATGGCGGACAGGCTGCCCGGCGCGAAGAGACGCGGGATGACCGCGCGGGCGTCGGCCTCCACCACCCGGAGGTTGGTGAGCCCCCGGGCGCGCGCCCGGTGCTCGAGCTCTCGCGCGTACTTCTTGCGCCACTCGATCGCCACGTAGCGCACCGCGGGGTGGCGCGCGGCGTAGCCCAGGGCGAAGGCTCCGGCGCCCGAGCCAAGTTCCAGCTCCAGGGGCCCCGCGCCGCCGAAGATGGTTCCCCAGTCGGGGGGCGTGAGGAGGGTGAGGAACTCGGCGCCGGCCGGTTCCGGGCGGAGAAGGGGACCTCGGGTCATGGGGGGTGAATGGCGGGACTCGGCCGTCTACCACGTGCTACACGGCGGGCCACATGAAGGTGCTGCACTCGCTGGAGGACGCTCGGGCTTTGGCCGGCGTGGCCCTGGCCCTGGGGAACTTCGACGGCGTGCACCTCGGGCACCGGGCGCTGTTCAAGGAGGCCTCGGAGCACGGGCGTCCGGGGGCGCTGACCTTCGAGCCGCACCCGGGCAAGGTGCTCCAGCCGGAGCTGGCGCCACGGCTCATCACGCCCCTGCCGCGGAAGCTCCAGCTGATGGAGGCCGCGGGGCTGGAGGTGGTGGTGGTGCTGCCCTTCAGCCTCGCCTTCGCCCGGACGCCGGCGCGAGACTTCGAGGCACTCCTCTTCGATCGGGCGGGGATCCGGGCGGTGGTCGTGGGGCGGGACTACACCTATGGAGCGCAGCGCGCCGGCACCGTGGCCACGCTCGGCGAGGCGGCGCTCCGTCGGGGAGCGGTCGTGGCGGTGGTGGAGCCGCTGACTGTGGGTGGAGTGGTGGCCTCCTCCTCGCGCATTCGCGAGTACATCCTCGAGGGCCGGGTGAGCGCGGCGCGGGCCCTGCTCGGCCGGCCCTTCGACCTGGACGGAGTGGTGGTGAAGGGCGACGGGCGCGGCCGGAGCATCGGATGGCCCACCGCCAACGTGGACACCCACGGCGAGCTCCTCCCCGCTTCGGGGGTGTACGCGGTCCGGGTCCGGACCGGCGAGGGATGGCGGGGCGGCGCGGCCAACATCGGGACCAAGCCGACCTTCGGTGGGTCGGCGGTGACGGTGGAGGTGCACCTGCTCGACTGGTCGGGCGATCTGTACGGGCAGGAGGTCCGGGTGGAGTTCCTGGAGCGACTGCGTCCCGAGCGGAGGTTCGCCTCGGTGTCGGAGCTCACCGCGCAGATCCAGCGCGACGTGGAGGAGGCGCGGGTGGTGCTGGCACGCACCTCGGCGGTTCCTTGACACCTTTTTTTCCGACCCCTTAGATCGACGGTCCATGGCGCTGCGGCCGGCACTCGGGTGGCTCGACGCAGGAGCCGATGGCCGTCCCACGCCAGCTTCAGCAAGAGGGTAGAGCGAACGCATGTCCTCCGGCCGCCTCGGTGAATTGCTCGTCCGGGAAAACCTGATCTCGGTACAGCAGCTCCGCAAAGCGCAGGAGGAGCAGCAGAAGAACGGCACCCGGATCGGCTCCGCCCTGATCAAGGTCGGAGCGATCGAGGAGCACAAGCTCACCGACTTCCTCAGCAAGCAGTACGGCGTCCCGGCGATCAACCTGAAGGAATTCGAGATCGATCAGGAGATCGTCAAGCTGGTGAAGAAGGAGGTCGCGCAGAAGCACCTGGTCATTCCGGTGAATCGCGCGGGCCAGTCGCTGATCGTGGCGATGGCCGACCCGTCGAACATCTACGCGGTCGACGACCTCAAGTTCACCACCGGGTACAACATCGAGCCGGTGGTGGCCTCCGAGCCGAGCATTCGCGAGGCCATCGATCGCTACTACGCCGAGAAGGGTCCCACGCTCGACGAGATCCTCGGGCAGGCCGACGAGCAGGTGGAGGTCACCGAACAGGAGGAGGAGGAGGTCGACCTCAAGGCGGCCGAGGACGCGCCGGTCGTCAAGCTGGTCAACCTCGTCCTGGTGGACGCGATCCGCAAGGGCGCCAGCGACATCCACGTCGAGCCTTACGAGAAGGACTTCCGGGTCCGCTTTCGCATCGACGGCGTGCTGTACGACGTGATGAAGCCGCCGATGAAGCTGAAGAACGCGATCATCAGCCGCCTGAAGATCATGGCTGCGCTGGACATCAGCGAGCGGCGCCTCCCCCAGGACGGGCGGATCAAGATCAGGAATTCAGGAAAGGAGATGGATTTCCGGGTCAGCGTCTGCCCCACGCTCTTCGGCGAGAAGGTGGTGCTCCGGCTCCTGGACAAGTCGAACCTCCAGCTGGACATGACCAAGCTGGGGTTCGACCCCGAGCCCCTCCGGTGGTTCAAGGAGGCCATCGACCGGCCTTACGGCATGGTGCTGGTCACCGGGCCCACCGGCTCGGGGAAGACCACCACGCTGTACTCGGCGCTGTCGTTGCTCAACACCGCCGACGTGAACATCAGCACCGCGGAGGATCCGGTGGAGTTCAACTTCGCCGGCATCAATCAGGTGCAGATGCACGACGACATCGGCCTGAACTTCGCCGCCGCCCTCCGGAGCTTCCTCCGGCAGGACCCGGACATCATCATGATCGGCGAGATCCGCGACTTCGAGACTGCGGAGATCGGGGTCAAGGCGGCGCTCACCGGCCACCTGGTGCTCAGCACGCTGCACACCAACGACGCCCCGGGCACGGTGAGCCGGCTCCTGAACATGGGCATCGAGCCGTTCCTGGTGACGGCCTCGCTGAACCTCATCCTGGCCCAGCGACTCGCTCGCAAGCTCTGTCCGGCCTGCAAGCGCCCGTCGAAGGTCGAGGAGCAGGCGCTGCTCGATGCGGGGGTCCCGCCGGACAAGATCGGCAGCTTCACCGTCTACGAGAAGGCCGGCTGTCGCGAGTGCAACGACCGCGGCTATCGCGGCCGGGTCGCCATCTACGAGGTCATGCCCTTCTGGGATGGCCTCAAGGAGCTGGTCATCAACGGCGCCTCCGCGGCCGAGCTGAAGCAGGAAGCCATCCGGCTCGGGATGCAGACCCTGCGGATGGCCGCCCTCGCCAAGATGATGGGCGGGATGACTACCCTCGAAGAGGTGGTGGGCAACACCGCGCCGGACCGTTTCTAGAGAAAGACCAGAGAAAGACCACCCCGACGTGGCCAACCTCCATCAGCTCCTGAAGGCGATGGTCGAGAAGAATGCTTCCGACCTGCACATCACGACCGGCAGCCCGCCGCAGCTGCGCATCGACGGCGAGCTGGTACCGCTCAAGGCGGCGCCGCTCTCCCCGGTGGAGACGAAGCAGATCTGCTACTCGGTGCTCACCGACGCGCAGAAGGCCAAGTTCGAGGAGGACCACGAGCTGGACCTGTCGTTCGGAGTGAAGGCGCTGTCCCGCTTTCGCGCCAACGTCTACATGCAGCGGGGCGCGGTGGCGGGAGCCTTCAGGACCATTCCCTTCAAGATCCTCTCCTTCGGAGAGCTGGGCCTCCCGCCGGTGGTGACCGACCTGTCGAAGAAGCCGCGCGGACTGGTGCTGGTGACCGGGCCCACCGGATCCGGGAAGAGCACCACGCTCGCGAGCATCATCGACAAGATCAACACCGACCGTCACGAGCACATCATGACGATCGAGGACCCCATCGAGTACCTGCACCCGCACAAGAACTGCCTGATCAATCAGCGCGAGGTGGGGGCCGACACCCGGAGCTTCAAGACCGCGCTGAAGTACATCCTCCGGCAGGATCCGGACGTGGTGCTGGTGGGCGAGATGCGCGACCTCGAGACGATCGAGGCAGCGCTGGTGATCGCCGAGACCGGCCACATCTGCTTCGGGACGCTCCACACCAACAGCTGCGTGCAGACCATCAACCGGGTGCTGGACGTCTTCCCGCCCTTCCAGCAGCCCCAGGTCCGCGCCCAGCTGTCGTTCGTCATCGAGGGGGTGCTCAGCCAGGCGTTGCTCCAGCGGGTGGGCGGCGGCCGCTGCCTTGCCCTGGAGATCATGGTCCCCAACCCCGCCATCCGGAACCTCATCCGCGAGGACAAGGTCCACCAGATCTACTCGGCGATGCAGGTCGGGCAGGCGAAATTCGGGATGCAGACCTTCAACCAGAGTCTGGCCATGCTTCTCTCCAAGCGCGTGATCACCCAGGAGGAGGCCTTCGGCCGGTCGTCGGATCCCGAGGAGCTGAAAAACATTCTGGCCAGCGGCTCGGTGGGAAGTGTACTCCCCGGTCACACCGCCCCACCCGTGACCGGCCGGCCCATCCCCTCGCGCTCCTGAGCTAGGATTCCGCTCTCATGGCCGTCTCCGCCACCGCCCTCAAGAAGTCCGCCCCGAAGCCCAAGCAATGGCTCTGGGAAGCGAGGACCCGGGCGGGTGAGACGAAGAAGGGGGAGATGGAGGCCTTCGACGCCACGGCCGTGGACACGCGGCTGAAAGCGCTGGGCCTCTCCCCGGTCAAGGTCAAGAAGAAGCCCATGGAGATCACGCTCCCGACCATCGGGGGCGGGGTCTCGGGCAAGGACATCCTGGTCTTCACCAAGCAGTTCGCGACGATGATCGACGCGGGCCTGCCTCTGGTGCAGTGCCTGGACATCCTCGCCAACCAGATGGACAACGCGGCCTTCAAGAAGGTCGTGCTGGCCATCAAGATCAAGGTCGAGGGGGGCGCGACGTTCGCGGACGCGCTGAAGGAGCACCCCAAGGTCTTCGACGAGCTCTACGTCCAGCTCTGCGCTGCGGGCGAGGTGGGCGGCATCCTCGACACCATCCTCAACCGGCTTGCCGTCTACCGGGAGAAGTCCGAGAAGCTGAAGCGCAAGGTGAAGGGGGCGATGATCTACCCGATCATCGTGATCATCGTGGCGGTTGGCGTGACCGCGCTGCTCATGCTGAAGGTGACGCCGGTCTTCGCGAAGATGTTCTCCGACTTCGGCTCGGCTCTGCCGGCTCCCACGCAGTTTGTCGTCGACCTGTCCACCTGGTTCCAGAACTACTTCGTGCATCTGGTCGTGGCAGTGGCCCTGCTCGTGGTCGGCACGATCGCCTTCTACCGGAACCCCAAGGGCCGCCGGGTGGTGGACAAGCTCTCGCTCCAGGCTCCGATCATCGGTCCCGTCATCCGCAAGGTGGCGGTCGCACGGTTCACCCGGACGCTGGGGACGATGATCAGCAGCGGCGTGCCGATCCTCGACGCCCTGAGCGTCACGGCGAAGACCGCTGGGAATCGCAGCATCGAGGACGGCATCCTCTACGTCCGGACCAAGATCTCCGAGGGCAAGAACATCGCCGGTCCTCTCTCCGAGACCAAGGTCTTCCCGCCCATGGTGGTCCAGATGATCGGCGTCGGCGAGGCGACGGGTGCGATGGACGCGATGCTCAACAAGATCGCCGACTTCTACGACGACGAGGTCGACACGGCCGTGGCCGGCCTCACGGCGATGATCGAGCCTCTGCTGATGGTCTTCCTGGGTGGCGTGGTCGGCGGATTCCTCATCGCCATGTACTTGCCGATCTTCACCCTGGCCAATGCGATCAAGTAGGGCCCGGGGCGATCTCCACTCCGGAGCGTCCGACCTCACTGCCCGGCTGGTCTGGGTCACCGGGTTCCGGATGGTGGCCGCCACCCTCGCCCTGGTCATCGGGGGGATCCGGCTGCTGTCCCAGCCCCTCGACACCGCAGCAGCGACCGAGCAATCGCTGCTGCCGATCTCCATCGGCGTCGTCTACTTCCTGGTCGTCGTCCAGGCCCTCATGCTCCGACGTGACCGGGCCTCGGCGCGGATGGCCGCCCTTCACGTCACGCTCGACCTTCTGCTGGCCACCGGGCTGGTCTGGCTGACCGGAGGGGCGGAGAGCCCGTTCGGCTTCACCTACCTGCTCGCGGTCCTCGGCGCGGCGGCGGTGCTGGGGAGCCGGGGGGCGATGGTGACCGCCCTGGCCTCCTCGGTGTGCTTCGTCGGCATCGCCGTGGCGGTGAACGAGGGTGTGCTCCAGGCCGCCACGCCCGTGCTGCGCGTCTCGACCAGCCGGCTGGTCTTCGTGGCGGTCAGCAACGTCCTGGGACAGTTCCTGGTGGCGGCGCTGGCCGGCTTTCTCGGCCGGCAGCTGTCGGCCGCGGGAGGCCGGCTGATCGAGCGCGAGCGGGACTTCCGCGCGCTCAGCCGGTTCCAGCAGCAGATCCTGGAGTGCATGCCGTCGGGGCTCCTCACCTGCGACGCGGATGCGGTGGTCACGTTCGCCAACCGGGCGGCCATGCAGATCCTCGGTCACGTCTACCCGCTCGAGGGGCAGCCCATCGAGCGGCTCATCCCCGGGGTCCGGGCTCTGGCCGACGTGCAGGGCCGCGCAGAAGTCTCCATCGGCACGCCTGGCCTGGAGCGCACGCTCGGCCTCAGCGTCTCGTCGATGAGCCCCCAGTCGGGGGCACTCCTGGTCGTGTTCCAGGATCTGACCGAGCTGCGCCGCGCCGAGACCGAGCTGCGGCGTCTCGACCGGCTGGCCGAGCTGGGCGCGGTCTCCGCCCGTCTGGCGCACGAGATCAGGAACCCCCTGGCGGCCATGCGCGGTTCGGCCCAGCTGCTCGAGGTGGGGGCGGATCCGGAGGCCCGGCGCCTGCTGGACATCGTGATCCGCGAGTCCGACCGCCTGTCGGGACTGGTGAACGAGTTCCTGGCGTTCTCCAGGCCTCCGGCGCCGGAGCTGAAGCCCTGCTCGCTGGACGCGCTGGTCCGGGAAGTGAGAGACATCCTGGCCACCGACCCCTTGAGCACGGGGGTGGACATCGAGCTCGAGCCCGGTGGGCTCCAGGCGCGCGTCGACGTGGACCAGATGAAGCAGGTGTTCCTCAACCTCCTCCGGAATGCGCTCCGGGCCGCCGGCGTGGGCGGCCGGATCCGGGTCTGGTTCACCTCCAGCGACGGCGCGCACCAGATCCATGTCTGGGACAGCGGTGGGAGCATCGCCAGCGCGGACCTGCCCCGGCTCTTCGAGCCTTTCTTCTCCCGGAGCCCGGGAGGGACGGGTCTCGGTCTCTCCACCGCCCAGTCCATCGTTCGCGCGCACGGGGGGGCGATCCAGGTCCGGTCCTCCCCGGACAGTGGGACCGAGTTCGTCATCGCGGTCGCCGCGGGCTGAGGGCTTCCAATGAAGGTCCTCGTCGTCGAAGACGACCTCTCCATGCGCCAGTACCTGGAGGTGCTCCTCCGGCGGATGGAGTACGACGTGACCGCGGTGAACGGCCTGGCGGCGGCTCAGCGGGCGCTCTCGGCCGAGGTCGACCTGGTCATCTCCGACATGCGGCTCGGGACCGAGAGCGGGCTGTCGGTCCTGCAGGTGGCCCGCGAGCGCCCCTCGCCGCCGGAGGTCATCCTCATCACCGCGTACGGCACGCCGGCAACCGCGGTGGAGGCGATGCGGCGCGGGGCCTACGACTACATCTGCAAGCCCTTCGACAACGAGGAGTTCAAGCTCCTCGTCTTGAAGGCGCTCGAGAAGCGGACGCTGCTCGAGGAGAACCGTCGACTGCGCGAGTCGCTGGGAGCTGGCGCGCTGCTCCTCGGAGTGAGCCCTTGCATCGGGGAGGTGCGCTCCCTGGTGGCCAAGGTGGCCCAGTCCCGGTCCACGGTGCTGGTCACGGGCGAGAGCGGGACCGGGAAGGAGCTGGTGGCTCGGGCGATCCACCAGAGCAGCCTGCGCGCCACGCGGCCGTTCCTTCCGGTGAACTGCGCCGCGCTCGCCGAGGGGGTGCTCGAGTCCGAGCTCTTCGGCCACGTGAAGGGCGCCTTCACCGGGGCGCACAGCGAGCGCCAGGGCCTCCTGGTGAGTGCTGGAGAGGGGACGGTCTTCCTCGACGAGATCGGCGAGGTCCCCTCCACCATCCAGGTCCGGCTGCTCCGGGTGCTGCAGGAGAGGACGGTGAAGCCGGTCGGCAGCACCGGCGAGGTCCCGTTCCAGGCGCGGATCGTCGCCGCCACCAACCGGAAGCTCGAGGACGAGGTGAAGGCGGGGAGGTTCCGAGAGGACCTGTTCTACCGGCTGAACGTCATCGTCATCCACGTGCCGCCGCTCCGGGAGCGGCGCGAGGACATCCGGCTCCTGGCCGAGCACTTCCTCCAGAGCTTCGCCCAGGAGCTGGGGAGACCGGGCCTCCGTCTCACCGAGGAGGCCCTCCGGGTGCTGGAGTCCTACGACTTTCCCGGCAACGTGCGGCAGCTGCAGAACATCGTCGAGCGGGCGGCGACGCTGTCCGATGGCCCGGAGCTCGGGCCTCCCACGCTCCCTGCCCCGGTCCGCGGAGAACCGGCTCCCCAGGTCCAGGTCACCGAGACCAAGCTCGGCCCCAGCTTCTCGGTGGAGAGGCACCTGGACGACATCGAGCGGCAGCTTCTGACCGCTGCACTGCGTGAGGCCGGCGGGGTGAAGACGCGGGCGGCGGAGCTCCTCGGGCTCACCTTCCGCTCCTTCCGGTACCGCCTGGCGAAACACGGGTTGAGCGACATCGGTGATTGATCGCCCAGTTTCGTCGTTCGGAGTGACGTATCTCGTCAGTCCGGGATGTAGGAGACCCTGCGCCCCTGCCCACGTCCCGCGGCACCATCGAGGGGCGTCGCGGCCTTAGGCCTCATGCCCCCCTGGCGCGCCGTCTGCAGAGCGAGACGCCCGCGCACCCCGAACTTTCGCGCAGACAAAGGAACTGCCCCACCCATGAAGAAACTCCAACGCGGCTTCACCCTCATCGAGCTGATGATCGTGGTCGCGATCATCGGCATCCTCGCGGCGATCGCGATTCCCAACTTCATCCGTTTCCAGGCTCGCTCGAAGCAGAGCGAGGCGAAGACGAACCTGAAGGCCGTCTTCACCGCGCAGAAGTCCTACTTCGGTGAACGCGATGAGTACACCGACATCCTCTCCGACATCGGCTTCGCGCCCGAGCGCGGCAACCGGTACGCGTACTTCAACGGCACGGCCCGGACCGCCTGCCAGGTCCGGACCGCAGGAACCATTCCTGCTGCCCTGGCGGGCCAGAACTGCGTCGAGGTGGACATCTTCAAGTACGGCGCCGGTATGGTCGCACAGCCGGCGGCCCCTGCGTTCCCTGCCCCCGCCTACACCCCGTCCGGTGGCGCGGTGGCTCCCCCCGGTACGCCCGGTAACCCGGCCGTGAACACCTGCCCGGCGTGCAACTTCGCATCGACTGCCCTCGGGAACGTCGACAACGACACGACGATCGACGCCTGGTACATCAGCTCGTCGGACTCGACCATCGCCGCCGGTGCCTGCACCGAGGCCGGGAACGTCGCCTCGGGCACGCCCTGGAACGCGTTCAACGACGTCGGCTGCTAGAATCCCTGTTGTCTCACGGGTCGGGGAATGCCACCGCATTCTCCGACCCGTCGCTTTTCCTTCGATCTCCTCAAGCCCATGCTCCCGAAGATCGTGGCACTCGCCGTCAGCGTGCTGGTCATTGGATTGACTGCCGCCGCCCCGGCGAAGAAGCGCGCGGGCGAGGGCGCGGTTCTGCTGCCCAGGCGTGAGCTCCTGCAGGTCCTCGGCGCGAGCCAGCGGCCGCTCATCACCGACTACCTGTGGATCCAGCTGCTCCAGTCCATCGGCAAGGCGTGGACCGAGCAGGAGTACCGGGACATCTACGCCTACGCCGACCTGACCACGGACCTCGATCCCCGTTTCTACCTCGTGTACACGTTCTCGGGTCTGAACATCTCCTACAACCGGGGCCGGGAGACCTGGGTCAACGTCGGGGAATCGCTGGCGATCCTGGACAAAGGTTTGCGCTCGTTCCCGGACGACCTCAAGCTGAAGCTCTACCGCGCCTACACCACGGTGAACTACGCGAAGGACTACGTCCGAGGGGCCGAGCTTTTGGCGGAGGCGGCGCGTGATCCGCAGGCCCCCGGTTTCATCTCCGCGCTGGCCACCCGGCTCTACGCGCAGGCGGGCCGCTTCGACGTTGCGACGGCCATGGCCGAGGAACTCCGAAATTCGGCTCCCGACGAGCAGACCCGTCACTTCTTCGAGCGACGCTTGAAGCAGGTCGAGCTGGAGCAGGTCCTGCAGGAGGTCGATGCAGCCTGTGACCGATACCGCGCGAGGGCGGGCAATCAGGGGTGTGATCTGTCCTCGCTGATTGCGTCCGGTGAGCTACGAACCGTTCCTGTCGACCCGCTGGGTGGCGACTTGTACATCGATGACTCCGGTCGAGCGCGCTCGACCTCCGAGCGGCAGCGGCTGCAGTTCTTCACCGAAGGTGAGGGAGTGCGATGACCGCGGCGCCGATCGAATGCCGCAATCTCAGCAAGGAATACCGGCTCGGGTTCCTGATGAACCGTCGGGTGCTCGCGCTCCAGGAGCTCTCGCTCGACGTCCGTCCGGGAGAGGTCTACGGGCTGCTCGGCCCCAACGGAGCCGGGAAGTCGACCACGATCAAGATCCTGCTGGACCTGGTCAAGCCCAGCTCCGGAACGGCCACGCTCTTCGGACGGGTCCCTGGCGACCGTCATGGACGCAGGGACGTGAGCTTCGTCCCGGAGAACCCGGCGCCCTACGAGTACCTGACTGGCCGGGAGTTCGTCACCCTTGCCGGCCGGCTCTCCGGAGTGCCGTCGACCGAGGTCGCGCGGCGCGTGGGCGAGGTGCTCGGCGCGGTCGAGATGCAGGATGCCGCCGACCTCCACATCCGGCGCTACTCGAAGGGAATGGTCCAGCGCATCGTCATCGCCCAGGCGCTGGTCCACCGGCCGCGCCTGCTGATCCTCGACGAGCCCACCTCCGGGCTCGATCCGCTCGGTCGCAAGCTGGTCCGGGAGCTGATCCTCGCGGAGCGCCGCGCGGGGACGACCATCCTCTTCTGCACCCACATCATCGCCGACGTGGAGGCGGTCTGTGACCGGGTCGGGGTCCTCGTCGCCGGAAGGATGCGAACGGAGGGGAGCGTCAGCGAGCTCCTCGCGCAGCAGAAATCGTCCTTCGAGGTCGTTCTCGAGGACTTCTCGATAGAATCGGTCAACGCGCTGGGGCTGCCCGTCGAGGACGTGGACTCGCTCGGCGGTCATACCCTCGTCCGGGTCGCCGAGCCGGAGCTCCCCCACCTCCTGCAGCAGGCGATACAGCGCGGGGCCCGGGTACGCAGCGTGGAGCCGCAACGGGCCAGCCTGGAGACGCTGTTCGTGGACACTATCCAGCGCGCCTCGTCGAAGCGCCGGGTCGGTGGGGAGATGGTGGCGTGAGCGGGTACGGCTCGCTGGTCTGGAACGGGTTCCGCGAGTCGCGGCGGAACCGCGTCACCCTCGTCGTGGGCTTCTTCGCCTTCGGCCTGGTCGCCGCCTCGGTGCTGGTCACCGAGGTGACCGTGGCCACGTTTCGCCGGGTGCTGGTGGACGTGGGGCTGGGCTTCATGAGCCTGATCCTGGTGCTCCTGGCGATCTTCCTCTCCAGCGGTCTGCTGGCGCGAGAGATCGAGCGCCGGACCATCTTTCTCATCGTCAGCAAGCCCATCAGCCGGAGCGGATTCATTTTCGCGCGCTTCGGCGGCGTGCTCCTGACCCTCGTCACGCTCGAACTGGTGATGGCGGCTCTCCTCCTGGTGGAGGTCAAGGCCTACGGGTTCCAGATTGACCGTTCCTTGCTCCTCGCCTGCGCGATGTTGATCCTCGAGCTGCTGGTCACTGCCGCGCTGGGGTTCTTCTTCTCCAGCTTCCTGAGCGTGACCCTTTCCGCGATCTGCACACTGGGCGTGTACATGGCTGGGCAGTTCGGCAGCGATCTCTACCGGCTCGGCAGCAAGCTCGGGCCCGTCGGAAGCGCACTGCTCCGCTTCACCTACTACCTGCTGCCGAACTTCGAGCGGCTCAACTACCGGCCGTTCGCCACGTACCAGGCGCTTCCGCCCGCCGCCACCACGCTCGGGTCCGTGGCCTACGCCCTCGCGTACGCCATGGGCCTGCTGGTGCTCGCGTCGATGCTCTTCGAGCGTCGCGACTTCAAGTAATCTCGACCGCGCGGCATGACCCACACCGCGCTCGCAGGCATTGCCTTCATCGCGGGGCTCCTCGTGGGGAGCTTCCTCAACGTGGTGATCGCCCGCGTCCCTGCCGGCCTCTCGATCGTCCGCCCCGGTTCGCGTTGCCCCCGCTGTGGCCACGCGCTGGCCTGGTACGAGAACGTCCCGCTCGTCTCCTGGCTCGTGCTCGGAGGCCGCTGCCGGTCGTGCCGGTCCCCGATCTCGGCCCGTTATCCGCTGGTCGAGCTCCTCACGGGCGGGCTCTTCGCCGCCTGCGCGGTACGCTTTCCGCCGGGGTGGGAGCTGGTCCGCGCGGTGCTGTTCGTTGGGTTTCTCGTTCCGCTCGCCTTGATCGATCTCGAGCACTGGGTGCTGCCCTTCCAGCTGACCCTCCCGGGTGCGGGGGTGGGTCTGCTCTCCGCGCTGCCCCTCGGAACGGAGGCGGTGGTGGAGGCCGCGATCGGCGCAGCGGTGGGATTCGTCTTCTTCCTCGCCCTCGAGGTGGGGCTGCGGATCCTGCTGAAGAAGGAGGCGCTCGGGGCCGGTGACAAGTGGCTGGTGCTGCTGGTGGGCGCGTTCCTCGGCTGGCGTCCTCTCTTCGGAGTCCTCCTGCTCAGCAATGTGCAGGGCGCGCTCGTCGGCGGGGTGCTCCTCCTGACCCGGGGCCGCGCCGGACCGGCCTCGCCGCCTCCAGGGGCCCCTGCCACCGAGGACGGGTGGACCCCGGGAGCGACCCACGTCCCCTTCGGCCCGTTCATCGCCCTGGCCGCGCTGGAGCTCTTCTTCCTGGCTCCCTGGCTCGCCGAGACCTTCCCCGGTCCGTTCGTCGGGCTCATCACCGGAATGCCCTGGGCACCGCCATGAAGGCCCGGGTCGCCGCGATCGCCTTCCTGCTCGCCGTGGTCGCCACGGGGTTGACCTGGCTGTCGTTCCAGCCGGTCGTCTTCCGTCTGGTGGAGGCGCTCCGGATCGCCTCGCCACCCGGCACGGCCCCCCGACAGATCCTCCGGAGCGCCCAGGAGATGCTCCCGGTGTATCTGGGGCTGGATCTCCTGGTGCTGGTCCTGCTCACCTTCGGGTTGCTCTACCTGACCGTGGCCCGCCCGCTCGCCTCGGTGGAGCGGGAGATGCAGAAGCTCGAGCGGCTCGACTGGGAGCTGGACTCCAGGGGCGCGGGACCTCTTCTCAGCCGGTTCCAGGCCAGTCTCCGCCGCACCGCCGAGGCGCTCCAGACCGAGCGGAACCTCACCCGGCGTCAGCTGGAGGATCTGGCCGCCGCCAACGACCAGCTCACCCGCGCGCAGGCCGAGCTCGTCGCCAGCGAGCGCCTGGCCACCGTGGGACGGCTGGCGGCCGGGGTGGCGCACGAGATCGGAAATCCCCTCTCCGGGCTGCTGGGGTGGGTGAGCCTCGCCCATACCCGGGCGGGGGGAGACTCCGAGCTTGGCGGATACCTCCGGGAAATGGAGTCGGAGGTGCGCCGGATCGACGGCATCGTCCGGAGCCTGCTGGATCTCGGCCGGCCGCCCCGCACCGAGGTGGGTCCGGTGCTGGTCGCCCCCCTGGTTCGCTCCGCGGCGAAGCTGGTCGGCTCCGGACCGGAGTTCCGGGAGGTGACCCTGGAGATCCAGCTCGATGAGGCATTGGTCGCGCTCGCGGACCCGGGCCGATTCAGCCAGGTCCTGATCAATCTGCTGATCAACGCCGCCCAGGCCATCGGTGGGCCCGGGCGGATCGCGGTGGTGGGCCAGCGAGCCGGGGAGCGGGTGCGGATCGACGTGATGGACTCCGGTCCAGGGGTCCCGACCGAGATCCGCGACCGGATCTTCGAGCCGTTCTTCACCACCAAGTCGGGCGGCAAGGGCACCGGGCTCGGTCTGGCGGTGAGTCAGCACCTGATGCGGGCGATGTCGGGAGACATCGCAGTCGGTGACTCGCCGCGTGGCGGCGGCAAATTTACCGTCACCTTGCCGGCGGCCTGATCCGGAGGACACGGGCTCGCCTCGACGCGCCGGCATGGGAAGATGGACGGCACCTCCCGATGTCCATCCTTCGCTCGGTCCTCGTCGCGGACGACGAGGCCTCCCTCCGCCACGTGCTCACCCTGGTCCTGCAGGCCCAGGGCTACGAGGTGCGCGCGGTGAGCAACGGCGAGGAGGCGCTCGCGGAGCTCGAGGCGCGCGACTACGACGCGGTCATCTCCGACGTGCGGATGCCACGGGTAGACGGGCTCACGGTGCTGAGAAAGGCCCTGGCCCGTCATCCAGACCTGACCTTCGTGGTGATGAGCGCTTACGGGCAGCCCGATGCGGCGCTGGAGGCGGTCGCCGCGGGTGCCTTCGACTACGTCAGCAAGCCTTTCAAGCCTGAGGAGGTCGTCCTTGTCCTGAAGAAGGCCGAGGAGCGGCGCCGGCTGGTCACCGAGAATCGCCGGCTGCGCCGTTCCGGGACCGACCGCGGTCCGCTCGACCGCATCGTGGGGAGCTCCGAGGCGGTGAAGCAGCTCCAGAAACAGATCCTCAAGGTTGCCCCGGTCTCCACCACGGTGCTGATCACCGGAGAGAGCGGGACCGGCAAGGAGCTCGTCGCCCGGGCCCTCCACGAGCTCTCGCCCCGGGCCGCGATGCCCTTCGTCCCGGTGAACTGCGGCGCCATCCCCCCGGGCCTGGTGGAGTCGGAGCTCTTCGGTCACGCCCGCGGCGCGTTCACCGACGCGCGGACCGCCAAGCGCGGTCTGTTCGCCGAGGCAGACGGAGGCACGCTTCTGCTGGACGAGGCCGGCGACCTGCCGCCGCCGGCCCAGATCAAGCTGCTCCGGTTCCTGCAGGAAGGAGAGATCCGCGCGGTGGGCGAGAACCGCTCCGAGCGCGTGGACGTCCGCGTCCTGGCGGCGACCCACCGTGACCTCGGGAAGCTGGTGGAGAAGGGCGAGTTCCGCGAGGACCTCTACTACCGGCTGAACGTGGTGAACCTCGGCATCCCGCCGCTCCGTGCCCGCCGCGAGGACGTCCTGCAGCTGGCGCGAGCCTTCCTCCTCCGCTTCAACCGCGAGCTCAACCGCCAGGTTCCGGTCACCGGATTCGAGTCGGGGGCGGAGGAGCTTCTGGCCTCGTACTCCTGGCCAGGGAACGTCCGCGAGCTGGAGAACGCCATCGAGCGGGCGGTGCTCCTCGCGGAGGGAAATCTGGTGCAGGTGCAGAACCTCCCCGAGCGCATCTGGTCCGTGCCCCAGCCCGCGCCTCCGGCGTCGGAGGTGGCGAGCCAGGAGGACCTCTCGCTCAAGCGCGCCATGCGCTCGCTCGAGGAGCGCTACATCCGTGCAGCACTCCGCCGCACCCGGGGAAACCGTACCCGGGCCGCGGAGCTGCTGGAGATCAGCCACCGGGCGCTGCTCTACAAGATCAAGGAGTACGGGATCGACGCGGACGCCGAGGGTGAGCTGGCATGAGGCACGCGCGACCCGGTGTCCTGGGCGTACAGAGACCCCTCATTGACGCATCAAACAGGGATGTAAGAGCAGAACCCACGAATTGCGCCACCGCGGATTTTGCGGGGATACTCGCTGCTCGCGGTGCATTTCCGGAGGGCGCGATGGCGCGCGGGAAGCGCAACGACGTCCAGCGTCTGCGTGAGGAACAGCTGATGTCCAAGGCCGAGCTGGCCCGCCGTGCGGGGGTCTCCGTGCTCACCATCGATCGGGTGGAGCGCGGGGCCACGTGCCGGGTGGACACCAAGCGGAAGATCATCCTCGCCCTCGGCTTCACCGTCGAGGACCGGCGCAAGGTCTTCCCCGACGAGCGTCCGGAAGGAGCGCGGTGATGGCGAAGGGCAAGCTCGCCATCGGGCTCGACATCGGGTCGACCTCGGTGAAGATGATCCAGCTCAAGGAGACGCGGCGGCGAGGCGAGGTGGTCTACTCGCTGCAGAACTTCGGCATGAAGCCGCTGCCTCCCGAGGCCATCGTCGACAACGCGCTGATGAACTCCACGGCCATCGTCCAGGCCATCCAGGAGCTCATCGGCGAGCTGCGGATCAAGCAGAAGGAGACTGCGATCAGCGTCTCCGGGCACTCGGTGATCATCAAGAAGATCCAGATGCCGCAGATGTCCCCAGCGGAGCTGGACGAGTCCATCCAGTGGGAGGCGGAGCAGTACATCCCCTTCGACGTGAAGGACGTGAACATCGACACGCAGATCCTCTCCACCGACGCGTCGGCGGCGACCGGCCAGATGGACGTGCTGCTGGTGGCGGCGAAGAAGGACATGATCAACGACTACACCACGGTGGTCACCGAGGCGGGCCTCACCCCGGTGGTGGTGGACATCGACTCCTTCGCCGTCCAGAACATGTTCAGCACCAACTACGAGAGCGCGGAAGCCGAGACGGTGGTGCTGATCAACGCCGGCGCCTCGGTGGTGAACATCAACATCCTGGACCGGGGGGTGACCGTCTTCACTCGCGATGTGACCATCGGCGGGAACCAGTTCACCGAGGAGATCCAGAAGCAGCTCAACGTCTCCTACGAGGAGGCCGAGGCTCTGAAGATCGGCGGTGGGCGCAGCGAAGCGGACGCGGTGGTGCCCCAGGAGGTCGAGCGGGTGATGGCCGGCGTGGCCGAGCAGGTCGCCGGCGAGATCCAGCGCTCGCTGGACTTCTATGCCGGGACGGCCGCGGACACGAAATTCTCCAAGGTCTACCTCTCCGGCGGCACGGCAAAGATCCCAGCCCTGTTCAAGACCATCGAGGCGCGGGTGGGCGTGCCGGTGGAGATCGCGAACCCGTTCAAGAACGTGGTCATCGACAGCCGCCGCTTCGACCCCGGCTTCATCATGGACGTCGCGCCAATGGCGGCCGTGGCGGTGGGACTGGCCCTTCGTCGGGCCGGGGACAAGCTGTGAGGAGGATGCGGCGATGATGATCCACATCAACCTCCTCCCCGTCCGGCAGGAGAAGAAGCGCGAGGTCGGACGCCAGTTCCTGGTGGTCGTGGGCGGGGCAATGTTCATCACCCTTCTCGGCAACTGGCTCTGGTACGACGGTCTGGCCTCCGAGGAGAAGAAGAACGCCCAGCGCATCGTCGCCACAGAGGCCCGCATCGCCGAGCTGGAGAAGGTGATCGGCGAGGTGGACAAGATCAACGCCCGCAAGAAGGACGTTCAGAACAAGCTGGCGATCCTCGCCGACCTGCGGAAGCAGCGGAGCGGCCCGGTGCGGATGCTCGACGCCCTCGCCACGGCGATTCCCAAGAAGGTCTGGCTCACCCAGTTCGACGAGAAGTCCAACGCGGTGAAGATGATCGGCAAGGCCGCCAGTCACGAGGATGTGGCGGAGTTCATGCGCGCCCTGCAGAGCATCGTCTGGACTCCCCGCGGCATGGGCCGGCTCATCGAGCAGAAGCGTGACGCGGCCACTGCCCGGGTGGAGCTGGTGGGCGGTGAGGGAGCGGTGGAGGACTTTCCCACCAGCGCGATTTCCAACTTCTTCAGCCGGGTGGACCTCAAGCGCGCGGAGCAGAAGGCTGCCGCCCCAGGTGGGACGCGGACCGTCGACTTCGAGATCAACATGAACTCGAACTACGCCATCTAGGACCGTCATGGACGAGCTCATCGAACGAGTCCTCAAAGCACCTCCCCTGCAACGCTGGGGCGGCCTGGCGGGCGCGCTGGTGCTGATCACGCTGCTCAACTACTTCCTGCTGATCAGCCCGGAACTGACCAAGCTCGAGCAGCAGGCCGCGCAGCAGCGGGCGCTGGACTCGCAACTCCAGGAAAAGTCGGAGATCGCCCAGAACCTCAACGAGCGCCGGCGGGAGATGGACGTCCTCCAGCAAAAGCTGGACGAGGCGCTGTCCGAGCTGCCCGAGGCCGCGGACCTCGACGAGCTCCTGGCGCAGCTGAACGAGATCGGCCGCAAGAGCGGGCTGGAGATCTCCACGGTGGAGCCGACACCCGAGGAGACCGCCCAGATCTACGTGAAGATCCCCATCAAGATGGTGCTCACCGGGAACTACCACGAGGTCGCGATGTTCCTGCAGTCGCTCGCGAACCTCCGGCGCATCGTCAACGTCAACAACATCCAGCTCGGGTCGCCGACGCTCAAGGCGGAGAAGGTAGTCCTCAACACCTCCTTCGTGGCCACCACCTTCCGGTTCCTCGACCCGAAGGCGCAGGCCGACGCGGAGAAGAAGAAGGCCAGGCAATGAGCACCCCACGCATGCACCTGTGGATGCTGGCCTGCGCCGCCTTACTCCTCGGCGCCTGCGGGAGCACCTCGGCGCCGCCGCCCGCCGCGCCCGCCAAGCCCGGCCCGCCCAAGCCCGCGCAGGCGGCCGCTCCGGCTGGTCCGCAGGCGACGGCCTACGTCTACAACCCCATCGGGAAGCGCGACCCCTTCCGGAGCCCCGACGCCGAGCCGGCGGCTCAGGCGGCCCTGGCCAGTACGACGTGCACCGAGCCGCTCTGCCGCTTCGACATCGATCAGCTCACCCTGGTCGCGGTGGTGAGTGGAGATGCCAACCCCCTGCGATGGTCCAGGACCCGGCGGGCCGCGGCTACTTCGTGCG